>NZ_JARESQ010000005.1:0-447931 GCF_046028085.1 Paraburkholderia sp. RL17-380-BIE-A | reverse complement strand
TAGTATCAGAAACCCCACCCCGAAAAGGTGGGGTTTCTGCGTTTACGGCCGCCGCCCAGAGTTACCCCTACTCAACCTCGCGCTTAGACGCTAAGCGGGTTCAACTGTCGCATTCGTATCCCCAATGCAACGACATAACAGGCGGCGAATTAATCGCCACCTTAAACCCCGAGAGATTTCTATTTCTCTTGCGCCAAGAACCGCTGGGCAAGTCGCACCCAGTATGTCGAACCGAGCGGCAATAACTCGTCGTTGAAGTCATAGCTCGCGTTATGCAGCATGCACGGACCCGCGCCGTGACCCGAATCCCGGTGGCCACCGTCGCCATTGCCCAAAAATGCGTAGCAGCCCGGCTTGGCGAGCAACATGAAGGAAAAATCTTCCGCGCCCATCGTCGGTTCGACCGCATCGTCGACGTTTTCCGCGCCGACAATTTCCTTCATGACCGTCGCCGCAAAGCGAGCCTCTTCGCGACTGTTGACCGTGGGCGGATAGTTTCGGTGGAATTGAATGTCGACGGAGCAGTCGTAGGCTTCGGCCGTGCTCTCTGCGATCTTGCGCATGCGCGCCTCGATAAGATCGAGAGTTTCTGTTGTAAAAGTCCTCACCGTGCCTGCGATCCACGCATTGTTCGGGACGACATTGACGGCGTCGCCGGCGTGAATCTGTGTGATTGACAGCACTCCGGTGTCGAGCGGCTTCTTGTTCCGCGTGATGATGCTCTGCAGTCCATTCGCGATCTGTACCGCTGTGAAAACAGGATCGCGACCGTTGTGCGGCATAGCCGCGTGCGAGCCTACGCCTGTGATTTCAATACGAAATTCGTTACTCGAAGCCATGATCGGGCCCTCGGTTACACCGAACTGACCCGCCCTCATGCCCGGCCAGTTATGGATCCCGAACACCGCGTCGACCGGAAACTTTACGAACAGGCCGTCGTCGATCATGGCCTGCGCGCCTGCGCCGCCCTCCTCGGCGGGCTGAAAGATGAACACGATCGTGCCATCAAATTCGCCATGTTTGACCAGGTGCCGCGCAGCACCGAGCAGCATCGCGGTATGCCCATCATGACCGCAGGCGTGCATTTTTCCATCGTTTTTCGACCGATGGTCGAAGCTGTTCAGTTCCTGAATCGGCAGCGCATCCATATCGGCGCGCAAACCAATGGAGCGTGAGCCGTTGCCGCGTTTCAGTACACCGACCACGCCGGTTTTGCCCAATCCTCTATGCGTTTCGATACCCCACGATTCGAGAGTTCGTGCGACCAGATCTGCTGTTGCGGTTTCCTCGTATCGCAGTTCCGGATGGGCGTGGATCGTTCGTCGGAGAGTCTGGATTTCGCCGTGAGCGGCCTGGATTTCTGGGATAAGTTTCATGATGGAGTGATGATGCGTGTGTGCTTTGGCTTGCGTGGAATCGCTCGGGGCCACATTGGTCCGGGCACGGTGATAATCGATTCTACGCCGAAGGCCTTTTTGGCGGCACGGTGCAAGTCGACAGGCAATTGACGTAATAGAATCCCGCATTGCTCTACTGCTCCCTCGAACGGACCGCCGATGAATGCTCCGACTGAACACGCTCGCGTCGTCTGCCCGCACGACTGCCCCGACACCTGTGCGATGCGCGTGACGGTCGAGGCCGGTCGCGCTATCAAGGTCTTCGCGGATCCCGAGCACCCTCCTACGCAAGGTGCGCTATGCACGAAGGTCAGCCGCTATGCGGAGCGCGTGCATCATCCGCAGAGATTGACGGCACCCATGAAGCGTGTCGGCCGTAAGGGCGAAGGCCACTTTGAGCCGATCAGCTGGGACGAGGCGTTCCAACTCGCTGCTCGCCGCCTCTCGGAGATTGCAGGCCGCGCGCCGGAAGCGATCCTCCCGTACAGCTACGCCGGCACGATGGGGCTGGTTCAGGGGGACAGCATTGCGCAGCGGTTCTTCCACAAGCTCGGCGCATCGCAACTGGATCGCACGATTTGCGCGGCCGCCGGCGCGGCCGGGCTGAAGTACACCTATGGCGCGAGCCTTGGCATGCTCACCGAGTTTTTTGACGAGAGCGAAGTCATCCTGATCTGGGGTTCGAATCCCATAGCGTCGAACCTACATTTCTGGTCACGCGCCCAGCAGGCCAAGCGTCGCGGTGCACGGCTGATCGCGATCGATCCATACCGCTCCCTGACGGCTGAAAAATGCCATCAGCACATTGCCCTGAAACCCGGCACCGACGGCGCATTGGCGCTCGGCATGATCAATGTGTTGATCACGGAAAATCTGCTCGATCACGAATACATCGCCGCCTATACGTTAGGCTTCGACCAACTTAAGGCCCGTGCGCTCAGCTACCCGCCATCGCGTGTTGCCGACATCTGCGGTATTGATGAGAGCGTGATCGTCGATCTTGCGCGACTGTACGGCGGCACGAAAAAAGCTGCGATTCGCATGAACTACGGCCTGCAACGGGTACGTGGTGGCGGTAACGCCGTGCGCGCGATCGCCTGCCTGCCGTCGCTCACGGGTGCGTGGCGGGAGCGAGCGGGCGGTGCGTTGCTGTCGTCGGGTGGTTGGGCACCGGTCGACTCGCATGCGTTGCAGCGGCCGGATCTGATGCCGGGTTGGCCGACCAGGACGAGCCGCGTCATCAATATGAACGCAATCGGCGACGCGTTGCTGCACAAGGGCGACGCGGCATTCGGCCCGAAAATCGAATCTATCGTCGTCTACAATTCGAACCCCGTGGCGGTCGCGCCAGATTCCGAGCGGGTCGCCGCAGGTTTCGCGCGCGAAGATCTGTTCACAATCGTCCTCGAACATTTCCAGACCGACACTGCCGACTACGCCGATCTGCTGCTCCCCGCGACGACCCAACTCGAGCACCTCGACGTCCACAAGTCCTACGGCCATACACACGTAATGGTCAACCTGCCGGCGATCGCCCCGGTCGGCCAGGCGGTTCCGAACACAGAGATTTTCCGGGGCATCGCGCGTCATATGGGGCTCGAGGAGCCAGCGCTATTCGAGAGCGACGAGACCGTTGCACAGGCGGCGTTCAGCTGGCAAGACAGAACGCTCGAAGGCGTCGACTGGGAGAGCCTGAAGAAAACTGGCTGGGCCAGGCTGAACCTGCCCGATGCGCCGTTCGCCGAGGGTGGCTTCCGAACACCGTCCGGCAAATGCGAGTTCTACAGCGAACGCCTCGCACAACAAGGACTCGACCCGCTGCCCGACTATCTGCCGCCGCACGAGTCCGCCGACGGCGCACCTGAACTTGCCGCCCGATATCCGCTGGCCATGATCTCGCCACCGGCCCGCAACTTCCTGAACAGCACGTTCGTGAACGTCGAAAGCCTGCGTTCCACCGAAGGCGAGCCGCATCTCGACATGCATCCGGCCGACGCGCAATCGCGAGAGATCGTCGATGGCGATCAAGTGCGTATTTTTAACGATCGCGGCTCGATGCAGGCGCGCGTCCGCGTTACCGATAAGGCACGCGAGGGGCTCGTGGTCGGCCTGTCGATCTGGTGGAAGAAGCTTGCGCCGGACGGCCGCAATGCCAATCAGGTCACCAGCCAGGCGCTCACCGATCTAGGCGGATCGGCAACTTTCTACGACTGCCTGGTCGAAGTCGAGCGCGTCTGAATCACGCTCAATCATCCCGCGATGCTCGCGTTTTGGAGGTTCGAGGTTGCAGTCTAACCCGGCCGCTTTTCGCGATTAACACCTAGGTGCCCATGCTACGATGCGTTTTTAGCACGACCATTCGAAAATAAAAGGAGGAGACGCTGCATGGACAAAATCTGGCTGAAATCTTATCCACCCGGCGTTCCCGCAGAGATTGACCCGACCCGCTATTCGTCGCTCGGAGAACTGCTGGAAGAAGCCTTCCGCGAACACCGCGCGAAACCGGCGTTCGTCTGCATGGACGAGACGATCAGCTATGGCGAGCTCGACGCGCTTTCGCGCAAGCTGGCAGCCTGGTTCCAGTCGAAGGGCCTTGCCCGCGGTACGCGCATCGCGATCATGATGCCGAACGTGCTGCAATATCCGGTGGCGATTGCCGCTATCCTGCGCGCGGGCTACGTGGTCGTGAACGTGAACCCGCTTTATACCCCACGCGAATTGGAGCATCAGCTCAAGGACAGCGGCGCGGAAGCGATCATTCTGCTCGAGAACTTCGCAGTCACGCTGCAGGCGATCGTACGCAACACAGCGGTCAAGCATGTCGTCGTGGCGGCGATGGGCGATCTGATGGGGATCAAGGGCACGCTTGTGAACTTCGTCGTGCGCAAGGTGAAGAAGATGGTGCCGGCATGGAGTCTGCCAGGTCACGTCAAATTCAATACTGCGATCGCGGAAGGCGGACGCCAGAATTTCAATCCGGTGCAGCAAGGCCCGAACGATGTCGCGTTTCTCCAATACACGGGCGGCACGACAGGCGTGGCCAAGGGCGCGACGCTACTGCATCGGAATCTGATTGCCAATGTGCTGCAGTCGGAGATCTGGCTCGATCCGGTTCGCGCGAATCGTACGGACATCGATCAGTTCATTACCGTCGTTGCATTGCCGCTGTATCACGTATTTGCGCTGACGGTTTGCGGGTTGCTGACCATCCGTACCGGCGGCCTCGGCGTGCTGATTCCGAATCCGCGCGACATTCCGGGCATGATCAAGGCGCTCGAAGGGTATGCGATCACGACAATTCCCGCCGTCAACACGCTGTATAACGCGATGTTGAATAGCCCGGATTTCCATAAGCTCGATTTTTCGAAGCTGATCGCCGCGAACGGTGGCGGAATGGCGGTGCAGGAGGCCGTTGCCAAGCGCTGGTACGAGCATACGCACACCCCGATCATCGAAGGATACGGGTTGTCGGAAACGTCGCCGTGCGTGACCTGCAATCCGGTGACCGTCACCGAATACAGCGGGACAATTGGCTTGCCGCTGCCGTCGACGGAAATCTCGATTCGTGACGACGAAGGCAACGAAGTGCCGCTCGGCCAGCCGGGCGAAATCTGCATCTGCGGTCCGCAGGTCATGGCGGGTTACTGGAACCGGTCCGACGAAACGGCGAAAGTGATGACGTCGGATGGCTTCTTCAAATCGGGCGATGTCGGCCTGATGAACGAACGTGGCTTCGTCAAGATCGTCGACCGTAAGAAGGACATGATTCTCGTGTCGGGTTTCAACGTCTATCCGAACGAAATCGAAGACGTCGTGGCGAAACTGCCGGGTGTGTTCGAAGTCGCTGCGGTCGGTGTACCGGATCAGCATTCCGGCGAAGCGGTGAAGCTGTTTGTCGTGAAGAAGGACCAGGCGCTCACCGACGCCGACATCTTCGCGTACTGCAAGCAGCAGTTGACTGGCTACAAGCGACCTAAGATCGTCGAGTTCCGTACTGAATTGCCGAAGAGCAATGTCGGTAAGATTCTGCGCCGGGAGTTGCGCGACGGGCGAGCATAGGCCAGCAGAATCGGGCGCTAATCACGTACGAAGCAGGCACGAAGTGGTGCATTAGCGAAAAAAAGCAAAAGCCCGGCAGAGGAAAGTTTGCCGGGCTTTTTTCCGTTTATGCCACCGCCGTCACCATTTAAAGCCGGCCAATCGGCGATGCGCCGCAAGCCATAAAAAAAGGCGCCCGAAGGCGCCTTTGAGGCAAACTGCTTTATTACGACTTATTAGAACTTGTGGCGGATACCGACGCGAGCTGCGAGTTGGTTCTGGTTCGACGAACCCGACAGGCCGTTGATGCCTGCCGTTGCGTCGACCGTAGCGCCTGCTGCGTTGACCGTGTCGCCCAGAGCGTGTTGGTACACACCGATCACGTACACGTCCGTGCGCTTGGACAGGAAGTAGTCCACGCCGATCGCGCCTTGGTGGTACTGAGCACGCGAGTTGCCGTTGATTTCCGCGCCGCGGGTGTAGTCATACGCTGCGCCGACCAACAATGCCGGGGTCAACTGATACTTGAAGTTCAGTTCCGCGTTGTTGAACGTAGCCGACTGGCCCTTGAACGGCGATGCGAACGAAGCGCCCAGGTTGCCGAAGCGGATGTTCGAGTACGTCACGCCGACCGTTGCTGCGCCGAACGTGTATGCGCCGCCTGCACCGATGACCTGGTACGTGTTAGCCGATGCGAAGCCAGCGTAGACCGGCGAGCTCACAGCAGCGGCCGGTGCTGCAGCCGTACCGCCGTTGTTGAACAGGCCACCCGAAGCTGCCGGGCTGCGTGCGTTCAAGTAACCAACGCCGAGAACGAGGGGACCGTTGTTGTAGCCAGCGCCCAACGACCAGATCTGGTTCGACGTGACGTTGCCAGCAACGCCGCCGAAGCTGTACGTGCCGCCGAACTTCAGGCCACCGTAGTCAACGCTCGTGTACTTGACCGTGTTGTTCGTGCGGTATGCGTTGTTGAAGTTGTCGATGTCGCCCGGGTGAGCAGCGATGTAGCCGCCCCACTGGTCGCCGGCTTCCAGCGGACCAACGTAGTCGACGACGGAGTCGTACTGACGACCCAGCGTGACCGTACCGAATTGGCTCGACAGGCCGACGTAAGCTTGACGACCGAACATCAGGCCGCCTTGACCCAGCTTGCCGTTGTTCACGTCAAAGCCGTTTTCCAACACGAAGATTGCCTTCAGACCGCCGCCCAGATCTTCCGTGCCACGCAGGCCGAAACGCGAGCCTTGCATAACGCCGCTGGACAGGTTGTACAGGTGCTTGCCACCCGAGTTGGTGTTGATGTTGAAGCCTTCGTCAATGATACCGTACAGGGTCACGCTGCTCTGAGCATGTGCGACGCCTGCGAATGCGCCCAGTGCTGCGAGAGCGAGAAGCGACTTTTTCATCGAATGATCTCCAAGGATTACGAATCTTTTGTACAAGGCAGAATATTTATCTAGCGTTGAGGCCTTGCTTGTCCAACTTCGCGAGAAGTTGCACGTAATGTAACAAAAGGCCTACATGGGACAAAGAAAAAGGAGCGGGACAGGAAGCCTCCTGTTTCGTTTACGCAACATGGTCTAAAATCAGAAATTAGCTGCCGGATTCACCCGGTTTGAAGCTTTTCGCGAAGCCTGTTTTGCGCCGTAAAGCCTTATGGCGCGGACCAGTTGGATCGATGAGGCGGCTGTTGAACGAGGGAGCGCGGAATGTTTCTGGATGAGTTGATTAGCGAGTTTGATCGGGGTTTACGCTCAATGACCGGTGTGTCGCGAATGAGTCGCCCGCTGCCGGTTCCGCACGAATCCGCGGTGACGGATGCTGCGCCCGAACTCTCGCCGGCCGAGCGTGCACACTCGGCTGGATTGATGCGCGTGAACCACGTCGGCGAGGTATGCGCCCAGGCGCTCTATCAGGCACAGAAACTTGCGACCAAGTCTCCTTCGTTGCGTGTCGTGTTCAATCGCGCGGCGATCGAGGAGGAGGATCATCTCGCTTGGACTTCCAGGCGGCTCGAAGCGCTCGATTCGCGTCCCAGTCTGCTGAACCCGCTGTGGTATGCCGGCGCGCTGGCAATCGGCCTCGCGGCAGGGCGCATGGGCGACCGTGTCAGCCTCGGTTTCATGGCCGAAACCGAGCGTCAGGTGGAGCAGCATCTCGATAGCCATCTGGAACAACTGCCGGCAGCCGACCGGGAGTCGCGCGCGATCGTCGAGCAGATGCGCGTGGACGAGGTGGAACATGGCAAGGCTGCAATGGACGCCGGCGGGGTCGAGTTGCCATTCCCCGCGCGCGCACTCATGCGCGCCGTGTCGAAAGTCATGACTCGCACTGCCTATTACATATAAGCTCGAGTCCTCTATTTACGTACCTCCCGAAAGTGGACCGGCGCATCGCGCGCCGTCCACCTGAAGTACCCGGCAACGCCATCCCACACTGCCCGATCCCGCTTGACGATCTCTTTCATTCCGCGCCTTTCCCTCGCACTTTTCACGTATCACCTTCACAAGTTGCACTAGCTCATTCATTTATAACGGTTTTCCGTTTCTATGTCCGACGTGAAGGAGTCGCGCTAAGTCCTTGTTCTAACAAACAAAATTCGTCGGAAAACCGTGTATCTCCCTTGACCCCTGTTTAGCGTTCCTCTAAAGTGGGAGACAGTGTGAGAAAGTGTATTTTTGTGTGATCTCACAGGCGGTTTCGGGTAGATTTTCACGAATCGGGCAGCGGGCGCAAACGCGCCACAGGGGAGAGCGAAGTGTTCCAAGGGGCGTCGGCGCTGACGCTCGATGCGAAAGGGCGGATGTCTATTCCCTCTCGGTATCGGGATGCGCTGCAAACACAGGCAGAGGGCCGGGTGACGATCACCAAGCACCCGGACGGCTGCCTGTTGCTCTTTCCGCGCCCGGAGTGGGAAATCTTTCGCGACAAGGTCGACAAGCTGCCCATGAACGCGACCTGGTGGAAGCGCATTTTTCTCGGCAATGCAATGGACGTCGATATGGACGGCGCAGGGCGCGTGCTCGTGTCGCCGGAATTGCGCACGGCCGGCGGTTTGGAAAAAGAAGTGACCTTGCTCGGCATGGGTCGTCACTTCGAGTTATGGGATGCACAAACTTATGCCGCGAAGGAACAGGCGGCAATGGCAGAGGGCATGCCCGACGCCCTGAAAGATTTCACGTTCTGATCGCGGTTTACTTATATGGCGCCTGCGATGGGAAATGAATTGCAGCATCGCACGGTGTTGCTGGAAGAAGCGGTTCAAGCGCTGGTCACACGCGCGGACGGCGTGTATGTGGACGGCACGTTCGGGCGCGGGGGGCATAGTCGGCTGGTGTTGGAGAAGCTGGGTGAGTCGGGGCGTCTGATCGCTTTCGACAAAGACCCGCTCGCCATCGCCACGGCTCAGCAGATCACGGATCCGCGCTTTGGCATCGTGCACGAGAGTTTTGCTTCACTGCGCACCGCGATTGCGGAGCGCGGCGTAGGACGGGTGTCGGGCGTTTTGCTGGATCTGGGCGTGTCGTCGCCGCAAGTCGACGATCCGGAGCGGGGCTTCAGCTTCCGCGCCGACGGCCCGCTCGATATGCGGATGGACCCGACGCGCGGCGAATCGGCTGCTGACTGGCTGGCGCGGGCCACGGTGCAGGAATTGACGGAGGTGATACGAGATTATGGGGAAGAACGGTTTGCTTTTCAGATTGCAAAGGCGCTTGTTGCTCGCCGGGCAGAGTCCGACCGTCTTGGGCCTCTCGTCAGCACGGGCGAGCTTGCCCAAATCGTGGCTAACGTCGTCAAAACCCGTGAGAAGGGCAAGGATCCGGCAACCCGCACCTTTCAAGCTATACGGATTCACATCAATCAAGAGCTTGCGGAGCTGCAAGTCGTTTTAGAAGCAGCGTTGTCGCTGTTGGAGCAAGGGGGGCGGCTGGTGGTCATCAGCTTTCATTCGCTCGAGGATCGGATCGTCAAGCGATTCATGCAGGCGCACGCCAGTACGCCTGCGGTGGATCGCCGTCTGCCGATTCGCGCAGTCGATCTGCCGAGCCCTCCGCTCAAGATCATCGGCCGCGTGTTCGCGAGCGACGCTGAAGTCGCCGCGAACCCGCGCGCCCGTTCTGCCGTGATGCGCGTGGCGGAGCGGATCGCACCATGAACCGCCTCAATATCTTCCTGCTGATGATCGTGATGGGCTGCGCCTTGTCTGTCGTCAACGCGACCAATCAGCAGCGTCAGATCTTTATCCAGTTGCAGCGCGCTCAATCGCAGGAGCGCCAGCTGCAGCAGGACTATTCGCAACTTCAATATCAGCAGAGCGCGTTGTCGAAAACGTCGCGCATCGAGCAGATCGCCACTGATTCCCTGAAGATGCAATCGGTTACGACCGGCCGTACCCAGTACCTCACGCTCGATCCGGGCGCGGCAAAGGCTGAAGATGCGCCGATCCCGACTTCCGGCCCGGCCTCGGCGCCGGTGGCGACCCGTCGCGGAGGCGTGCGATGAAAAAATCGTCGGCTCGCAAGAGCGTGGCTTTCTCGGCCAATCCGATCCTGTCGGTGCGCCTGCCAATGTGGCGCTCCAAGCTCGTCGTGTTCATGCTGTTCATGGCGTTCGTCGCGCTCACCGCGCGCGCGTTCTGGATTCAGGGCCCGGGCAACGCGTTCTATCAGAAGCAGGGTGAAATCCGCTATCAGCGCCGCCTCGAATTGCCGGCCACGCGCGGCAAGATTCTCGATCGCAACGGGCTCGTGCTGGCCACGAGTTTGCCGGTGCGCGCGATCTGGGCTATCCCCGAATCGGTGCCGGACGACCTCGGCGCCGACAAGCTGACTTCGCTCGGCAAATTGCTCGGCATGACGAACAAGGAGCTGCGCGCCAAGCTGTCGGAGGACAAAACCTTCGTCTATGTGAAGCGCCAGGTGCCGGTGGACATCGCGGAAAAAGTCACGGCGCTCGACATCCCAGGCATTTACGCGCGCGACGAGTACAAGCGCTTCTATCCGGAAGGCGAGATCACGGCCCACCTGATCGGCTTCACCAACGTGGAAGACGAAGGCCAGGAAGGCGTCGAACTCGGCGACCAGAAGCTGCTCGCCGGCATGTCGGGCAGCCGCCGCGTGATCAAGGACCGCATGGGCCACATCATCGAGGACGTGGACGAGCAGGTCGTGCCGCACAACGGCCAGGACGTGGATCTTTCGATCGACAGCAAGATTCAGTACATCGCTTATACGAACCTGAAGGCGGCCGTCGAAAAATTCAAGGCGAAGGCCGGCGCGGCGATGGTGATCGACGTGCGTACCGGTGAAGTGCTGGCGCTCGTGAATTACCCCACGTACAACCCGAACGACCGTTCCCACCTGACCGGCGACCAGTTGCGCAATCGCATCCTGACCGACACGTTCGAGCCCGGCTCGATCATGAAGCCGTTCACGGTCTCGCTCGCGCTCGATCTGCACCGCGTCACGCCGACTACACTGGTTGATACAGGCGGCGGCCGCTTCGTGCTCGACGGTGCGCCGATTACCGACGACAGCGCGTTCGGCGTGCTGACGGTGGGCGGCGTGATCCAGAAGTCGAGCAACATCGGCGCGACGAAGATCGCCATGCAGCTCAAGCCCGAAGAGATGTGGAACATGTACACCAGCATCGGTCTCGGCCAGGCGCCGAAGGTCGGCTTCCCGGGCGCGGCGGCGGGCCGTCTGCGTCCGTGGAAAGGCTGGCGCCGCATCGAACAGGCGACCATGTCGTATGGCTACGGTCTGTCGGTCTCGCTGTTCCAGTTGGGCCGTGCTTACACCGCGATTGCGCATGACGGCGAAATCATGCCGGTATCGATCTTCCGCACGCCTGGCGATCAGCCGGCCACCGGCCCGCAAATCTTCGCGCCGACCACGGCTCGCGAAGTGCGCGCCATGCTCGAAACCGTCACGGCGCCGGGCGGCACGTCGCCGGATGCGGCGGTGCCGGGCTATCGCGTCGGCGGCAAGAGCGGTACGGCGTACAAGCACGGCGCGCACGGTTACGACCACTCCAAGTATCGCGCGTCGTTCGTCGGCATGGCGCCGATGCCGAATCCGCGCATCGTCGTGGCCGTTTCGGTCGACGAGCCGACGGCGGGCAGCCACTTCGGTGGTCAGGTGTCGGGTCCGGTGTTCTCGGCGATCGTCGGCGATACGTTGCGTTCGTTGAATGTGCCGCCGGACATGCCGGTCAAGCAGATGGTGGTGTCCGACGACTTGGCCCCGGCCGCGCCGGGCGCGCCCGCCACGCCAGCCACGGCCAAGAAACTTTCCACCAGCGCCGGCGCCAAGAAGATGACGATTTCCGCGAACGCGAAAAGCCACCCGGGAGTCGTGCGATGAGCGCGCTGCGCGAGAAGCATCCCGAGCAGCGGCAAATCGCCGACGCCCTCAACTGGCTGCACGCTCACGTGCAGCCAGGCGCGCATCTGCACGCCGACACGCGCTCGCTCGCAGCCGGCGACGCGTTTTTCGCCTACGCAGTGGACGGCGCGGACAACCGCCCGTTCATCTCGGGTGCGATCGAACGTGGCGCCGCCGCCGTGCTGGTTCAGCCCGAGGGTTTCAGCGGTGCGATCGATCCGTCGAACACGCTCGCCGTGCCGGCGTTGAACGAACTCGCGGGTTCGATCGCAAGCGGCTGGTATAACGATCCGAGCGACAGCATGCTGACGGTCGGCGTCACCGGCACGAACGGCAAGACGTCGTGCAGCCAGTGGATCTCGGCGGCGTTGACCGCGCTCGGCACGCGTTGCGCGATCATCGGCACGCTCGGCACGGGTCTGCCCGGCCAACTGGTGCACACCGGCTTTACGACGCCCGACGCGCCGCAACTGCAACGCAGCCTCGCGCAGTTGCGCGACGCGGGCGCGCAGGCGGTCGCCATGGAGGTGTCATCGCACGCGCTGCACCAGGGGCGCGTGAACGGCACGGCGTTCGACATCGCCGTGTTCACGAATCTCACGCAAGACCATCTCGACTACCACGGCACGTTCGAAGCCTACGAAGCCGCGAAGGCCCGCCTCTTCGCCTGGCCGGAACTGCGCGCGGCCGTGATCAATCGCGACGACGCGGCCGGCCGCCGTTTGCTCGCCAGCACGCAAGGCCACGCGCGCACGATCGCCTACGGGTTGGGCGACCTGCAAAAAGACGCACCGCAAGCCGACGCATTGCTGCTCGCATCGAATGTGCGCGCAACCGCCACGGGCACCGCGTTCCATCTGAGCACTTCTGACTGGGGCAATGCCGAAGTCGAAGTGCAGACGCTCGGCGCGTTCAACGTGAGCAATCTGCTCGGCGTGCTGGGCGCGTTGCTCGCCGCCGACGTGCCTTTCGAAGCCGCACTGGCCGAACTGGCGAAGCTCGAATCGGTGAACGGCCGCATGCAGCGTTTGGGTGGCCGCTTGCAGAACGACGAGCCGCTCGTCGTGATCGATTACGCGCACACGCCGGATGCGCTGGAAAAGACCCTCGAAGCGCTGCGCCCGATGGCAACCGCACGCGGCGGCGAACTGATCTGCATGTTCGGCTGCGGCGGCGACCGCGACGCGACCAAGCGTCCGCTGATGGGCGCGATCGCCGAGAAGATCGCCGACGGCGTGGTCGTGACCAGCGACAACCCGCGCAGCGAAGATCCGCAATCGATCATCGAGCAGATCGCGGCGGGTATGAAGGACGCGTCGAAGGCGCGCCGTATCGAGGACCGCGCAAGCGCGATCCTGCAAGCAATCCGCAGCGCCGCGCGCGAAGACGTCATCGTGCTGGCCGGCAAAGGGCACGAAGCAACACAGGAAATCATGGGTAAGAAACGCGCTTTCTCCGATCAGGATCACGCTCGCCTCGCGCTGGCCGCGCGCGCGACGCACGCACGCGGAGGTGGCGAATGAGCATGTTTTCGCTGCGTAAAGCCGCCGCGCTGATCCCGGGCGCGACCGTGCTCGGCGACGAGACGGTTGCGTTCGAACGCGTTTGTACCGACAGCCGCAGCGCCGGCCCCGGCGACCTGTTCGTCGCGATCAAGGGCGATCGTTTCGACGCGCACGACTTCCTGCCGGACGTCGCCGCGCGCAACGTGACGGCAGTTCTTGTCACGCGTACGCCGCAAGACTGGAATGTGCCGGCGCTCAAAGTCACCGACACGCGCGTGGGTCTCGGCGCGCTCGCGCGCGGTTGGCGCCGCCAGTTCAGCATGCCGCTCGTCGCGGTGACGGGCAGCAACGGCAAAACCACGGTCAAGGAAATGATCGCGTCGATCTTCGCCGCCGCGGTCGGTGCCGAAGCGCGACTTGCCACCGCGGGCAACTTCAACAACGACATCGGCTTGCCGCTCACGCTGTTCCGTCTGCACGCCGCGCATCAGCTTGCGGTGGTCGAACTCGGCATGAACCATCCGGGCGAAACCTCGGAGCTCGCGAAAATCGCCGAGCCGACGGTCGCGGTGGTGAACAACGCGCAGCGCGAGCATCAGGAATTCATGGCGACGGTGGAAGCCGTCGCGCTCGAACACGCAAGCGTGATTCACGCGTTGTCGCCGGAAGGCGTCGCGGTGTTCCCGGCCGACGACGCCTACGCGAGCATCTGGCGCGTAGCCGCGACCGGCAATCGCATCATGGACTTCGCGCTGAATTCCGCCGAACGCATCACCGAAGCCGCAGTGAAGGGCACGTTCGACGGCAACGTGTTGAGCATCAACACGCCAGAAGGCCAAATCGAAGTCACGCTGCAAGTGCTCGGCAACCACAACGCGCACAACGCGCTGGCCGCAACGTCGGCCGCGTTGGCTGCGGGCGTTTCGCTCGACGCGATCAAGCGCGGTCTCGAATCGTTCGGCGCCGTGAAGGGCCGCCTGCAGGTGAAGCAAGCCGTACTCGGCACGCTCGCCGGCGCGACCGTGATCGACGACACCTACAACGCCAATCCCGATTCGATGCGCGCCGCGATCGACGTGCTCGCCTCCCGCGCCGCGCCGCGCGTGCTGGTGATGGGCGACATGGGCGAAGTCGGCGACAACGGTCCGGCGTTTCACCGCGAAATCGGCGCTTACGCCAAGGAACGCGGTATCGACGCGCTATACGCCATGGGCGACGCCTCGCGCGACGCCTGCACCGCGTACGGCGCGAGCGCGCATCACGTCGCCGATATCGGCACGCTGGTCGCGCAATTGCAGCAGGCCGGTTTCGGTCCTGCCGCAACGCTTCTCGTGAAAGGCTCGCGCTTCATGCAGATGGAGCGCGTGGTGGACGCCGTAACGAGTCCACAACCCAACGCAGCGGGCAGTACGCCCGCCGCACATTGAAATAGAAGGACCGAAGCATGCTACTGGCGCTGGCGCAATGGCTGCAGAATGACGCAAGCTTCTTGCGCGTGTTCAGTTATCTGACTTTCCGTGCGGTGATGGCGACCATCACCGCGCTGCTGATCGGGCTCGTCTGCGGCCCGGCGGTGATTCGCAAGCTGACCGCCATGAAGGTCGGTCAGGCCGTTCGTAAAGACGGTCCGCAAACTCACCTCGTGAAATCCGGCACGCCGACAATGGGCGGTGTGCTGATTTTGCTCGGCATCGCCGTGGCCACGTTGCTGTGGGCCGACCTGACCAACCGCTTCATCTGGATCGTGATGCTGGTCACGTTCGGTTTCGGTGTGATCGGCTGGGTCGACGATTACCGCAAGGTGGTCTACAAGGATCCGCGCGGTATGTCGTCGCGCGAAAAGTATTTCTGGCAGTCGGTGATCGGACTGTTCGCTGCCGTGTATCTCGCATTCAGTGTGTCCGAAGCGAGCAATGTGCGCGTGTTCGACCTGTTCATGGCGTGGGTGAGGAGCGGCCTCTCGATGGGCCTGCCTCCTCACGCCGACCTGATGCTGCCGTTCGTCAAATCGATCAGCTATCCGCTCGGCGTGTGGGGCTTCATCGTGTTGACGTATCTGGTGATCGTCGGCGCGAGCAACGCGGTCAACCTCACCGACGGTCTCGACGGGCTCGTGATCATGCCCGTCGTGCTGGTCGGCGCGTCGCTCGGCGTGTTCGCGTATGTGATGGGCAGCTCGGTCTATTCGAAATACCTGCTGTTTCCGCATATCGCCGGCGCGGGCGAATTGCTGATTTTCTGTTCGGCAATGGGTGGGGCAGGGCTCGCGTTCCTCTGGTTCAACACGCACCCGGCGCAGATGTTCATGGGCGACGTCGGTGCGCTCGCGCTCGGCGGCGCACTCGGCACGGTCGCTGTGATCGTGCGTCAGGAAATCGTGCTCTTCATCATGGGCGGCATTTTCGTCGCGGAGACGCTCTCCGTGATGTTGCAGGTCACGTGGTTCAAATTCACCAAGCGCCGTTTCGGTGAAGGGCGGCGTCTCTTCAAGATGGCGCCGCTGCATCACCATTTCGAATTGTCGGGTTGGAAAGAAACGCAGGTGGTCGTGCGCTTCTGGATCATCACCCTGATGTTGTGTCTCTTTGGTTTGTCCACGCTCAAACTGCGTTAAGCAGCAGGTCATTAAGGAAGCAGGCGATGTTCGGCGAGAAGTTTCGGGATCGGCAAAAGCCGATGGTGCTCGTGCTGGGACTGGGTGAATCCGGTCTCGCTATGGCGCGCTGGTGCGCGCGGCACGGCTGTCGGCTGCGAGTGGCCGATACGCGCGAGGTGCCGCCGAACCTGCACGCGCTGGAAGCGCACGGCATCGACGCCGCATTCGTCGGCGGCCCGTTTTCGCCGGCACTGCTCGAAGGTATCGAACTGGTCGCCATCAGCCCGGGTTTGTCGCCGCTCGCCGCCGATCTGTTGCCGCTAATCTCGGCGGCGCGCGAGCAGGGCATCCCCGTGTGGGGCGAACTCGAATTCTTCTCCCAGGCACTGAAGTCGCTCGGCGAAAGCGGCTATGCGCCGAAAGTGATCGCCATCACCGGCACCAACGGCAAGACCACGACCACGAGCCTCACCGGCCTGCTGTGCGAACGCGCGGGCAAGAAGGTCGCGGTGGCGGGCAATATCAGCCCGGCGCTGCTCGACAAGCTAACGGAAGCGATCGACAACACCGCGTTGCCGGATGTGTGGGTGCTGGAGCTGTCGAGCTTCCAGCTCGAAACCGCGCACACGTTTACGCCCGACGCGGCGGTCGTGCTGAATATCACCCAGGATCACCTCGACTGGCACGGCGGTCTCGATGCATACGCTGCCGCGAAGGGCCGCATCTTTGGTACACAAACCGTGCGCGTGTTGAATCGCGACGACTCACGCGTCATGAAGCTCGCGCCTTCGGAAGACAGCGAAGCCGAGGTGGTCACATTCGGCGTCACCGAGCCGAAGAACGACGGCGACTACGGCTTGCTGCGCGACAACGGCATGATCTGGCTCGTCGAAGCGCATGACCGCGACGCGAGCGACGAACCGGTGCCGAAGCGCCGCCGCAAGAACGAAGTCGTGACGCCGCCGAACATCGCGCTCAAGCGCCTGATGCCGGCCGACGCCTTGCGCATTCGCGGCTTGCACAACGCCGCCAATGCGCTCGCCGCTTACGCGCTCGCGCGCGCGGTCGGCCTGCCGGGCGCGCCGCTGCTGCACGGTCTGCGCGAATATCACGGCGAACCGCATCGCGTGGAATTGATCGCGTCGATCGACGGTATCGACTATGTGGACGACAGCAAGGGCACCAACGTCGGCGCGACGGTCGCCGCGCTCGACGGTCTCGCGCAGCGCATCGTGCTGATCGCCGGCGGTGACGGCAAGGGGCAGGATTTCGAACCGCTCGCCGCGCCGGTCATGCGCTGGTGCCGCGCGGTGATGCTGATCGGCCGCGACGCGCCGCAAATCCGCGCCGCGCTGGCAGACACCGGCATTGCCATAACGGACCACGCCACGCTCGAAGAAGCGACCCGCGCCGCAACCGCGCTCGCGGAACCGGGCGACGCCGTGCTGCTCTCGCCGGCTTGCGCGAGCTTCGACATGTTCAGGGGTTACGCGCATCGCGCCGCGGTGTTCCGCAGCACGGTGGAAGACATCGCGGCCGAACGGGGGACGATGATATGAGCTGGTCGGAACGTTTCGGTTCACGTCAGGCCGCCACCGGCGACGCGGGTGCTTCGGGCGCTTCGGCTCGCGCCGGCGGCCGCTCGGGCGGCAGTGGTCTTGCGAGCGCCGTCAACGGCGTGCGTCCGCTGCGCTCGCGCATGCTCGACTACGATCACTCGCTGCTGTGGGTGGTCGTCGCGCTGCTCGGTCTCGGTGTGGTGATGGTGTATTCGGCGTCGATCGCCATGCCCGATTCGCCGAAGTACGCGTCGTATCGCGACTACGCGTTCCTCGTGCGCCAGATCATCTTCGTGGTGATGGGCGCGGTGGTCGGCATCGTGTCGTTCCGCATTCCGATCGCAACGTGGGACAAGTACGCGCCGAAGCTGTTTCTGATTTCGCTGGTCGCGCTGGTGATCGTGCTGATCCCGCACGTCGGCAAGGGTGTGAACGGCGCGCGCCGCTGGATTCCGCTCGGCATCACGAACATGCAGCCGTCGGAAATCATGAAGCTCGCGGTGGCGATCTACGCGGCGAATTACACCGTGCGCAAGCAGGAATACATGCACAGCTTTGCCAAAGGCTTTTTGCCGATGGCAGTCGCCGTGGGCCTCGTCGGTGCGTTGCTGCTGCTCGAGCCGGACATGGGCGCGTTCATGGTGATCGCGGCGACCGCGATGGGCCTGCTGTTTCTCGGCGGCGTGAACGGCAAGCTGTTCGGTGGTCTGGTGGCGACCGCGGTCGGTACATTCAGCCTGCTGGTGTGGGCGTCGCCGTGGCGTCGCGAGCGGATTTTCGCGTACCTCGATCCGTGGGACGACCGTTACGCGCAGGGCAAGGCTTATCAATTGACGCACTCGCTGATCGCGTTCGGGCGCGGCGAGTGGTTCGGCGTGGGACTCGGCGGCAGCGTCGAGAAGCTCAACTATCTGCCGGAAGCGCATACCGACTTCATCCTCGCGGTGATCGGCGAGGAACTGGGTTTTGTCGGCGTGCTCGTCGTGATCCTGATGTTCTACTGGATCGTGCGCCGTTCGTTCGAGATCGGTCGTCAGGCGCTCGCGCTCGACCGCACGTTCGCGGGTCTGGTGGCGAAGGGCATCGGCATCTGGTTCGGCGCGCAGACCTTCATCAACATGGGTGTGAACCTCGGCTTGCTGCCGACCAAAGGTCTCACGTTGCCACTCGTCAGTTACGGCGGCTCGGGCATTTTGCTGAACTGTGTGGCTGTCGCCGTGCTGATGCGTGTCGATTACGAGAACCGGGTGCTGATGCGCGGAGGAAAGGTATGACCGCTCTGCCGCAACGCACGCTGATGGTGATGGCCGGTGGCACCGGGGGACACGTGTTCCCGGGGCTCGCGGTCGCTCATCTGATGCAGGCGTGGGGCTGGAAGGTCGTATGGCTCGGCAATCCCGCGGGCATGGAAGCAACGCTGGTGCCGAAGCACGGCATCCCGATGGAATACGTGCGCTTTGGCGGCCTGCGCGGCAAGGGCCTGAAGACCAAGCTGATGCTGCCGCTGAATCTGCTGCGCGCCTGTACGCAAAGCTTGAGCGTGCTGCGCCGCGTGAAGCCGGACGTCGTGCTCGGCATGGGCGGCTACATCACGTTTCCGGCCGGCCTGATGACCGCGTTGAGCGGCCGTCCGCTCGTGCTGCATGAACAGAATTCGATTGCCGGTCTCGCGAACAAGGTGCTCGCGAAAGTCGCCAAACGCGTGCTGGTTGCGTTCCCGAATGCACTGCCGCACGGCGAATGGACAGGAAACCCGATTCGTGCGGAACTTGCGCGCTCAATTGCACCCAAAGCACGCTACGCGCAGCGCAGCGGTCCGTTGAATGTGCTGGTGGTGGGCGGCAGTTTGGGTGCGGCGGCATTGAATGAAGTCGTGCCGCGCGCGGTGGCTTTGCTGGCGCCGAACGAGCGTCCGCGCATCGTGCATCAGGCGGGCGCGAAGCACATTGAAGCACTGCGCGAGAACTACGCGGCGGCGGGTCTGCAAGCGGGCGCCGACGTTGAACTCGTGCCGTTCATCGACGACATGACGAGCGCTTACGCAAACGCGGACCTGGTGATTTGCCGCTCGGGCGCGATGACCGTTTCAGAGATTTCGGCAGTAGGCGTGGCGGCGCTGTTCGTGCCGTTCCCGTATGCGGTAGACGATCACCAAACCACTAATGCAGCGTTCCTCGCCGATAACGGCGCGGCGCTGGTCGTGCAGCAACGCGATCTGTCGGCGGAAACCCTCGCTGACTGGTTGCGCAGCCAGACGCGGGAGACTCTCGCGGAAATGGCGGAGCGTTCGCGCTCGCTCGCGAAACCCGACGCCACGGAGCAAGTCGCGCAGATTTGCGCGACAGTGGCGGGTTCGATTTCGGGCGCGAGCCCAGAAGGAAAGTAATGAAACACATCGTCAAACATATTCACTTTGTCGGCATCGGCGGTGTCGGCATGAGCGGCATCGCGGAGGTGCTGGTCAATCTCGGCTATCAGGTGAGCGGCTCGGATCTGTCGAGCAACGCGATCACCGATCGCCTCGCCGCACTCGGCGCGCGGATCGCGATCGGTCACGCGGCGGAGAACATCGAAGGCGCGAATGCAGTGGTCGTTTCCACGGCAGTGCGCAGCGACAACCCGGAAGTGCTGGCCGCGCGTCATCGGCGCATTCCGATCGTGCCGCGCGCGGTGATGCTCGCGGAACTGATGCGCCTGAAGCAGGGCATTGCGATTGCCGGCACGCACGGCAAGACCACGACCACCTCGCTGGTGGCGAGCGTGCTCGCGGCGGGTGGACTCGACCCGACCTTCGTGATCGGCGGCCGGCTGATCAGTGCGGGCGCGAATGCGCGCCTGGGCACGGGCGACTTCATCGTCGCGGAAGCCGACGAGTCGGATGCGTCGTTCCTGAATCTGTTCCCGGTGATCGAAGTCATCACGAACATCGACGCCGATCACATGGACACCTACGGCCACGACTTCGCGCGGCTCAAGCAGGCGTTCATCGAGTTCACGCACCGTCTGCCGTTCTACGGCATCGCGGTGCTGTGCGTCGACGATCCGAACGTGAAGGAAATCCTGCCGTTCGTGTCGAAGCCGATCATCCGCTACGGCTTCGCGCCGGATGCGCAGGTGCGCGCGGTCAATGTGGAAGCGCTCGGCGGCAAGATGCATTTCACCGCGATGCGTGAAGATGCCGCGCCGCTCGACATCGTGTTGAACCTGCCGGGCGAGCACAACGTGCAGAACGCTTTGGCCGCAATTGCAATTGCGACTGAACTTGAAGTGAAAGATGCCGATATCCAGCGAGCGCTGGCGGATTTTAACGGTGTGGGCCGACGCTTCCAGCGCTATGGCGAAGTGCCGGTTTTCACCGAAGGCAAAGCGTCGGGCGCCTACACGCTGGTGGACGACTATGGTCATCACCCGGTCGAAATGGCGGCCACGGTGGCGGCGGCGCGCGGCGCATTTCCGGGCCGGCGTCTGGTGCTGGCGTTCCAGCCGCACCGCTTCACGCGCACGCGTGACTGCTTCGAGGATTTTGTGAAAGTGCTGTCGACCGTCGACGCGCTCGTGCTGACCGAAGTCTATTCGGCCGGCGAGTCGCCGATCGTCGCCGCGGACGGCCGTGCTCTCGCGCGTGCGCTGCGTGTGGCGGGCAAGGTCGAACCGGTGTTTGTCGATACGGTGGACGAAGTGCCGGACGCGCTCTCAGCGATTGTGCGCGACGGCGATGTGGTGATCACGATGGGCGCGGGTTCGATCGGCGGTGTGCCGGGTCGCCTCGCTCAGGAAACGAAGGTGTGAGATGAGCAGTATCGACCCTAAACAATTCGGCAAAGTGGCAGTTTTGCTCGGCGGCAATTCCGCGGAGCGCGAGGTGTCGCTCAATTCCGGGCGTCTCGTGTTGCAAGGTCTGCGCGACGCCGGTATCGACGCGCATCCGTTCGATCCGGCCGAGCGTCCGCTCGCCGCATTGAAGGAAGAGGGTTTCGTGCGCGCGTTCAACGCGCTGCATGGCGGCTACGGCGAGAACGGCCAGATTCAGGGCGCGCTCGACTTTTACGGCATCAAGTACACGGGCAGCGGCGTGCTCGGCTCGGCGCTCGGTCTGGACAAGTTCCGCACCAAGCTCGTGTGGCAGCAGCTCGGCATTCCGACGCCGCCGTTCGAAGCGGTGCTGCGTGGCGACGACTACGAAGCGCGCGCGAAAGAGATCGTCGCCAAGCTCGGCTTGCCGCTTTTCGTGAAGCCGGCGAGCGAAGGTTCGAGCGTCGCGGTGATCAAGGTGAAGAGCGCCGACGCGCTGCCGGCCGCGCTGCTCGAAGCGGTCAAGTTCGACAAGATCGTGGTGGTCGAAAAGAGCATCGAGGGCGGCGGCGAATACACCGCGTGCATTGCCGGCAATCTCGATCTGCCGGTGATCCGCATCGTGCCGGCCGGCGAGTTTTACGACTACCACGCGAAGTACATCGCGAACGACACGCAGTATCTGATCCCGTGCGGTCTGGCGGCGGACGAGGAAGCGCATCTGAAAGTGCTGGCGCGGCGCGCCTTCGACGTGCTCGGTTGCACCGACTGGGGCCGGGCGGATTTCATGCTCGACGCCGACGGCAAGCCGTACTTCCTCGAAGTGAACACGGCGCCCGGCATGACCGATCACTCGCTGCCGCCGAAAGCGGCGCGCGCGGTGGGCATCGGCTATCAGGAACTGGTTGTCGGCGTGTTGGCGCTGACGCTTAAGGACTAACCGGGGCGACCCGAAAGCAACTCCATGTGGAACAACGTTCGCCAGCTCAATTTCGCCGCCAACGCATTGCATGTGTTGCTGGTGCTCGTGCTGGTGGCGGCAGGCGGTTACTGGCTGATCCAGCGCCCGAATTTCGCGCTGCGTGAAATCCAGATCGACGGCGATACCGAGCACATCAATTCGCCGACGGTGCGCGCGGGTGTCGTGGGTCGGTTGAAGGGCAACTTTTTTACGGTGGACCTCGACGTGGCGCGTCAGGCGTTCGAGCAGATGCCGTGGGTGCGTCATGCGAGCGTGCGGCGCGTCTGGCCGAACGCGCTGGCTGTCACGCTCGAGGAGTACAAACCGCTGGGGACGTGGGGCAGCGATCAGCTGGTGAGCGTGGACGGCGAGTTGTTCACGGCGAATCAGGGCGAGCTCGAAGAGGATCTGCCCGCCTTCGACGGTCCGGACGGCACGGCAAAAGAAGTAGTCACGCGCTATCACGATTTTCAGAAATGGTTCGCGCCGTTGGGCGCGACGCCCGAAGAAGTGACGCTGTCGCCGCGCTACGCGTGGACGGTGAAGCTCTCGAACGGCACGCAGGTGGAACTTGGGCGCGAACGCAATCAGGACACGCTGCTCGATCGGAGCCGCCGCCTGACCGCGGCGTGGAACGCGGTGACGCAACGTTGGGGAAAGGATATCGAGTATGCGGACTTGCGCTATCCGAACGGTTTCGCGATTCGTGCCGCTGGCATGCGCTTCATCAGCGAACCCGACAAGGGCAAGAAGTAAACGGACATCACACGCAATGAGCACGCTATGAGTAAAGACTATAAAGATCTGCTGGTCGCCCTCGACATCGGGACGTCGAAGGTCGTGGCTATCGTCGCCGAGTTGAAGGGCGAAGGTCACTACGAGGTGATCGGCCTCGGCCAGAGCGAATCGAAGGGGCTCAAGAAAGGCGTGGTGGTGAATATCGAAGCCACCGTGCAGTCCATTCAGCGCGCGCTCGAAGAAGCCGAGCTGATGGCCGACTGCAAGATCACGAACGTATTTACCGGAATTGCCGGCAGCCATATCCGCAGCTTCAACTCCAGCGGCATGGTGGCGATCAAGGAGAAGGAAGTCACGCAGACGGATGTGGCGCGCGTGATCGAAACGGCGAAGGCGATCAACATCCCGACCGATCAGCAGGTGCTGCATATCCTGACGCAGGAATTCATCATCGACGGCCAGGAAGATGTGCGCGAGCCGATCGGCATGAGCGGCATTCGCCTCGAAGTGAAGGTGCATATCGTCACCGGCGCGGTGAGCGCGGCGCAGAACATCGTGAAGTGCGTGCGCCGTTGCGGGCTCGAAGTGAACGATCTGATTCTGCAGCCGCTGGCGTCGTCGCTCGCGGTGCTGACGGAAGACGAAAAAGAACTCGGCGTGGTGCTGGTCGATATCGGCGGCGGCACGACGGACATCGCGATTTTCAGCGAAGGCGCGATCCGGCATACGGCGGTGATTCCGATCGCCGGCGACCAGATCACGAGCGACATTGCCATGGCGCTGCGCACGCCGACGCCGGACGCGGAAGACATCAAGGTGGATTACGGCATCGCCAAGCAGGCTTTGGCCGATCCGGACGAAATGATCGAAGTGCCGGGGCTGGGCGAGCGCGGCCCGCGCACGCTGTCGCGCCAGGCGCTGGCGGCGGTGGTCGAGCCGCGCGTCGAAGAACTGTTTTCGCTCGTGCAGCAAGTGGTGCGCGAGTCGGGTTACGAGGAACTGCTGAGCTCCGGCGTGGTGCTGACCGGCGGCGCGTCGATGATGCTCGGCATGGTCGAACTCGGCGAGGACATTTTCCTGAAGCCGGTGCGTATCGGCGTGCCGGAATACGCGGGCGGTCTCGCCGATGTGGTGCGCAATCCGCGCTACTCGACGGCGATGGGCCTGCTCGTCGAGGGACGCTCGCAACGCATGCGCGGCCGCAAGGTGGCGGTGCAGTCGGGCTCGATGGGCCAGGTGTTCACGCGCATGAAGGACTGGTTCCTCGGCAACTTCTAAAGCATTCGTAGTACCGCTGCACAGAACGGGTTGTCGAACAGGTTTCAACCGGGTTTTAGGAATACGCGCTGGTGCCGGCGGCCGGCGCGCGACAGGGGGTTGCCCGATCTCCTGCCGAATAACGGCCGAAGTGGCTGTAAATTTTTATCTTGACGGAGGCATCATGGATTTCCAAATGCTGGAAACCGAAACGAACGGCACCATCATCAAGGTGATCGGAGTAGGTGGCGCTGGCGGCAATGCCGTTCAGCACATGATCAACAAAGGCGTGCAAGGCGTCGACTTCATCGTGATGAACACGGACGCGCAGGCGCTGTCGCGTTCGCGCGCCTCCGCGGTGATCCAGCTCGGCAACACGGGTCTGGGCGCCGGCGCGAAGCCGGAAATGGGCCGCGCCGCAGCGGAAGAAGCGCGTGAGCGTATTGCCGACGCACTGCGCGGCGCGCACATGGTCTTCATCACGGCCGGTATGGGCGGCGGCACGGGCACGGGCGCAGCACCCGTGGTTGCGCAGATCGCTAAAGAAATGGGTATCTTGACCGTTGGCGTGGTCAGCAAGCCGTTCGAATTCGAAGGCGGCAAGCGCATGCGCGTCGCGGAAGCCGGTTCGCAGCAACTGGAGGATCACGTCGACTCGCTGATCGTCGTCCTGAACGACAAGCTGTTCGAGGTGATGGGCGATGACGCCGAGATGGACAAGTGCTTCCAGTGCGCAGACGACGTTCTGAACAACGCAGTTGCCGGCATCGCGGAAATCATCAACGTCGACGGTCTGGTGAACGTCGACTTCGAAGACGTGAAGACGGTGATGGGCGAGCAGGGCAAGGCGATGATGGGCACGGCGACGGTTGCCGGCGTCGATCGCGCACGCCTCGCTGCTGAGCAGGCTGTCGCCAGCCCGCTCCTGGAAGGTGTGGATCTGTCGGGCGCGCGTGGCGTGCTGGTGAACATCACGTCGAGCCGTTCGCTGCGTCTGTCGGAAACGCGCGAAGTGATGAACACCATCAAGAGCTATGCCGCAGAAGACGCAACCGTGATCTTCGGCGCGGTGTACGACGATGCAATGGGCGACGCGCTGCGCGTGACGGTCGTGGCAACGGGTCTGGGCCGTGCGGCGAAGAAGCAGCAGTCGGCACCGATGACGCTGCTGCGCACCGGCACCGACAACCAGCCGATCAACGCGCACGCTGCTTACGCACCGCAAACCTCGCACGCGAGCACCGCCGACTACGGCGCGCTGGATACGCCGGCAGTGTGGCGCACCTCGCGCGATACGGCCGCTTCGCATGTGCAGGCGCTGCAGGAAAAGGGCGTCGACACGTACGACATTCCGGCATTCCTGCGCAAGCAGGCGGACTGAGCGCACGAGCAGGCTTTCGTTGCCGCGCTGCGTTTGTCGAGCAGTGCAGCGTTGGCGGACGAATGCACGAGCGTGGCGGGTGAACGGCAAACAAGTCGCGTATCTTTGAAGATTCGCGGCAAGGACAACTGCCCTCTTCGGTTTCGCGAAGCGGAGTGGGCGACTGTCGCCGGACGGCGGAGCATGCAGTGGTGGGTGCCCACGCCGGATTTTTCACTGCGACACGACGACGTGCGAGTGTGCTTCGCATCGATGCAAAGGACTGAGCATGATTCAAGCAGGTGACAAGCTGCCCGACGCAACGCTCTTCGAGTTGATCGAAGACGAGCGGGCGGGCTGCACGATCGGGCCTAACAGCTTCGACGTGCGCGAGCAGACGGCGGGCAAGCGCGTGGTGATCTTCGGATTGCCGGGCGCATTCACGCCGACCTGTTCAGCCAAACATGTACCGGGTTATGTCGAGCATGCCGAGCAGTTGCGCGCGCTTGGCATCGACGAGATCTGGTGCGTGTCCGTCAACGACGCGTTCGTAATGGGCGCGTGGGGACGCGATCAGCACGCCTCGGGCAAGGTGCGCATGATGGCGGACGGCAGTGCGGCTTTCACGCGAGCGCTCGGTCTCGAGCAGGATTTGTCGGCGCGCGGCATGGGAATCCGTTCCCAGCGCTACGCGATGGTTGTCGACGACGGCGTGGTCAAGACGTTGAACGTCGAGGCTGCCGGCAAATTCGAAGTTAGCGATGCAGGGAGTATTCTCGCTACGTTGAGCTAAGCACGCGGCGTCGTGGCCTTCGCCTTGGTGCATGCGCGGTACGCGCGTTGTGACTGGGCAACGGTCGATAAGACGCTTTTGTGACAGGCCGTTACGCGGGCCGATGACCGGAAACGCCTCCGTTCCGGGACATCGGCCCGTCACGCTTCCCTGACGGGCGCCCGAGGGTAACGTAGCGAAACAGATTGATACGTTCCGCGCAAAGACGCTCCTTAGGGTATTGGAGTATACTTCGCGCTATGGAATAAAAAGTCCCGATTGGGATTTTCAATCGAATAGAAGATCACCATGTTGAAGCAGCGCACAATCAAACAAATCGTCAAGACAGTCGGCATCGGCCTGCACTCGGGCCGTAAGGTCGAACTGACGCTCCGTCCGGCCGCGCCGGACACGGGCATCGTGTTTTCGCGCGTGGATCTGCCCACGCCGGTGGACATTCCCGCGTCGGCGATGGCGATTGGCGATACGCGTCTGGCTTCCGTTTTGCAGAAAGACGGCGCGCGCGTCTCGACCATCGAGCATCTGATGTCCGCCTGCGCCGGTCTTGGCATCGACAACCTGTATGTCGACGTCACCGCCGAAGAAATTCCTATCATGGACGGCAGTGCCGGTTCGTTCGTGTTTCTGATTCAATCGGCAGGGATTGAAGAGCAGAACGCGGCGAAGAAATTCATCAAGGTTACCAAGCCGGTCGAAATCCGCGACGGCGATAAATTCGCGCGTCTCGACCCGTATTTCGGTTTCAAGCTCAAATTCACGATCGATTTCCGTCACCCGGCGGTGGATAAGACCGGTCAGGCGCTGGAAGTGGATTTTGCCAATACGTCGTACGTGCGCGAAATCGCGCGTGCCCGCACCTTCGGTTTTGCGCATGAAGTGGAAATGATGCGCGAACTGGGTCTCGCACGCGGCGGCAGCATGGACAACGCGATCGTGCTCGACGAGTACCGCATTCTGAACAACGACGGCCTGCGCTACGACGACGAGTTCGTGAAGCACAAGATGCTCGACGCGATCGGCGACCTGTATGTGGTGGGTCATCCGCTGCTGGCGTCGTACAACGCGTACAAGTCGGGCCACGGCCTGAACAACGCGCTGCTGCGCGAACTGCTGGCGCATGAAGATTCGTACGAAATCGTCACCTTCGACGATACGCAGAAAGCGCCGCGCGGATTTGCCTACGAAACGCAGACGGCGTTTGCCTAACGCTTTCGCGGAAATGTCCGCGGCGAGTGCATGAAAAGTAAGCGGCCCTGACGGGCCGCTTTTTTTTCGCTCAGCGATTTCTCCGATGCCGGGCCGCCATTTTCGCCAAGGCTTCCTGCAATGGCGACGGCGCGAGCGATTCGCTCAGCGCATGGAGCGCGTCCGCGCCGGCCGGCGTCATGCGCGCCTGCTTGACCGGCGGCGGCTCCTTGACCGGCTGCGGCCGCACTCGAATGCGCAGTGCATTGACCGGCCAGCCGCGCTGCTGCAGATCCGACAGCAGCCGCGGCTCCAGATGCCTGAGACGTGCCGCCAGCGCGTTATGGCCGGCGAACAGCGCCAGCACGCCTTCCTTGATAAAGCTGGGCTCGACGCTCGTTGCCAGATAGTCGGGCAGAAGCGCGCGCAGATCCTTCTCCAGCGCCGCAATCTGCTCGACGCCCGCGCGCAGGGCCGCGAACGCGTCCGTGCGGTTGAGCACCTCGGCGACCGGCTGCGGGCGGCGCGCCTTGAACTGCTGGGGCGGCGGCCTTGAAAAGGAAGGAAAGCGGCTCATGTTCGGTGGGTAGCGGCGTGTTCGCACCCAATGCGCGTTCACGCCGCGATTGTACCGCGCGGGATGCACGCAGGCCGGCCTCAATGCGGACTGTCCGGGGCCGCTGCGGCGGGCTTCGGAGGCCCGGCCGCCGTCGCTTCGCTGACACAGGCGTGGGCGGGGGCGCGTGCTAAAATGCCCGATTCGAATTCACTCTTGGACTAAGCCGCCGAGGCCCTTCCGACCCCGGAGCGCACGTGCACGACCCGCACGGTGCGACCCAGCCGAAGCCGCGACGCAGACACCGATCCGATGACCACCGGTTTTCTACAGAAGATTTTTGGCAGCCGCAACCAGCGGCTAGTCAAGCAATATCAAAAGACCGTCGCGGCGATCAATGCGCTCGAACCGCAGATCGAGCAATTGACGGACGATCAACTGCGCGCCAAAACGGGTGAATTCCGCCAGCGCGTGGCGAGCGGCGAGTCGCTCGACAAGCTCCTGCCGGAAGCCTTCGCGGTGTGCCGCGAGGCCAGCAAGCGGGTGCTGAAAATGCGCCACTTCGACGTGCAGCTGATCGGCGGCATGGTCCTGCATTACGGCAAGATCGGCGAAATGCGCACCGGTGAGGGCAAAACGCTCGTCGCCACGCTGCCGGTGTACCTGAATGCGCTGTCGGGCCGCGGCGTGCACGTGGTTACTGTCAACGACTACCTCGCCCAGCGCGACGCCGAATGGATGGCGCGTCTGTACAACTTCCTCGGGCTGTCGGTCGGCATCAACCTGTCGCAGATGGACCACGAGTCCAAGCAGCAAGCCTATGCGGCAGACATCACGTACGGCACCAACAACGAATTCGGCTTCGACTACCTGCGCGACAACATGGTCTACGAGACCGACGCGCGCGTGCAGCGAGCCCTGAATTTCGCAGTGGTCGACGAGGTCGACTCGATCCTGATCGACGAGGCTCGTACGCCGCTCATCATCTCCGGCCAGGCCGAAGATCACACCGAACTCTACGTGCGCATGAATGCGCTGCCGCCGCTGCTCGAACGCCAGATCGGCGAAGAGAAAGCGGACGGCACCGGCGTCGAAAAGCCGGGCGACTACACGCTGGACGAAAAAGGCCGCCAGGTGTTCCTGACGGAATCGGGCCACGAAAAGGCCGAGCGCCTGCTCGCCGAGTGGGGCCTGATCGGTGAAGGCGAAAGCCTGTACGCGCCGCAGAACATCACGCTGATGCACCACGTGTACGCCGCGCTGCGCGCGCACACGCTGTTCTTCAAAGACCAGCATTACGTGGTGCAAAACGGCGAAGTAGTGATCGTCGACGAATTCACCGGGCGTCTGATGTCGGGCCGCCGCTGGTCGGACGGCTTGCACCAGGCGGTCGAGGCGAAGGAACACGTCAAGATCCAGAGCGAGAACCAGACGCTCGCGTCGATCACGTTTCAGAACTACTTCCGTATGTACGCGAAGCTGTCCGGCATGACCGGTACGGCGGACACGGAAGCGTACGAATTCAACGAGATCTACGGACTCGAAACGGTCGTGATCCCGACCAACCGTCCGCCCAAGCGGATCGACAAGCAGGATCAGATCTACAAGACCGCCAAGGAACGCTACGACGCGGTGATCCGCGACATCCGCGATTGCTATGAGCGCGGTCAGCCGGTGCTGGTCGGCACCACGTCGATCGAAAACTCCGAGCTGCTGTCGCATCTGCTGAAGCAGGCCGGGTTGCCGCACGAAGTGCTGAACGCCAAGCAGCACGCGCGTGAAGCGGAGATCGTCGCTGAAGCGGGCCGTCCGAAGCGCATCACGATCGCCACCAACATGGCCGGCCGCGGTACGGACATCGTGCTGGGCGGCAATGCGGAAAAGCAGGCGTCGTTCCTTGAACTGGACGAAACGCTGGCTGAAGACGACAAGCAGCGCCGCATCCAGAAGCTGCACGACGAATGGCAAGCGCTGCACGATCAGGTGAAGGCCGCGGGCGGTCTGCACATTATCGGCACCGAACGTCACGAATCGCGCCGGATCGACAACCAGTTGCGCGGCCGTGCGGGCCGTCAGGGCGACCCGGGTTCGTCGCGCTTCTATCTGTCGCTGGAAGATCCGCTGCTGCGCATTTTCGCGGGCGACCGCGTGCGCGCGATCATGGACCGCCTGAAGATGCCGGAGGGCGAAGCGATCGAGGCTGGCATCGTCTCGCGCTCCATCGAATCGGCGCAGCGCAAGGTGGAAGCACGCAACTTCGACGTTCGCAAGCAATTGCTCGAATACGACGACGTGTCGAACGATCAGCGCAAGGTGATCTACCAGCAGCGCAATGAATTGCTCGAAGCGAACGACATCACCGAGACCATCGGTGCGATGCGCCAGAGTGTGATCGCCGATATCGTCCACCAGTTCGTGCCGGCAGGCAGCATTGAAGAACAGTGGGACGTGCCCGAGCTGGAAGAGGTGCTGCGCAACGAATGGCAGCTCGACCTCGCGATCCAGGAAATGATCAACGAGTCGAACTCGATCAGCGCGGACGAGATTCTCGAAGCGGTTGAAGCCGCCGCCGACGAAGCCTATGAAGCGAAGGTCGAACTGGTCGGCCGCGAGTCGTTCAGCGCGTTCGAACGCTCGATCATGTTGCAAACGCTCGACCGCAGCTGGCGCGAACATCTGGCCGCGCTCGATCACTTGCGTCAGGGCATCCATCTGCGCGGCTATGCGCAGAAGAACCCGAAGCAGGAATACAAGCGCGAGGCGTTCGAACTGTTCGCCGCGATGCTCGACGCCGTGAAGCTCGAAGTCACCCGCGTGGTGATGAACGTGCAGATCCAGTCGCCGGAACAGTTGGAACAGGCCGCTGAACAGCTGGAAGAGCAGGGCAGCCACCTCGAAAACGTCGAGTTCCGCCACGCTGAATTTGCCGAAGCCGCAGCGGCGGCGCCTGTTGCCGCTGAGGCGGCCACGGCCGCCATGATCGGCGACGCGATGAGCCACGGCTCGTCGCAACCGGTGGCAGCGAACGTGAGCGCGGACAACGTACCGAAGGTCGGCCGTAACGACCCGTGCCCGTGCGGCAGCGGCAAGAAGTACAAGCAGTGCCACGGCAAGATCGTGTAATGCCGAAGGCGGCGCGCTCAGAGGCGCGCCGCGTCGTTTTACGCGGTACTTTGTCTTGATTTCGCGGTGGTTCGGCAACATGCCCGGACCATCAGTTTCCGTTTCCCTCGATGCCGGCGCCTGCCGGCATTTTCTTCGACAGGTCGCGACCATGGCTGTCAATTTCCCCTCGATCGATCCCGCTCAACTCCATCCCGTCGCCGGCGTTTCGCTTGGCTGGGCAGAGGCGAATATCCGCAAGCCGAACCGCAAGGACGTGCTCGTCATTTCCGTGGGCGAAGGCGCCACGGTCGGCGGCGTGTTCACGCAGAACCGCTTTTGCGCGGCGCCCGTCACGGTATGCCGTGAGAATCTGGAACGCGTGCGCGCAGGCGGCAAGCCGATTCGCGCGCTGGTGATCAACACCGGCAACGCGAACGCGGGCACGGGCGAACCGGGCCTCGTGGCGGCGCGCGAAACCTGCGCTGAGCTTGCGCGTCTCGCGGACATCACACCGGAACAGGTGCTGCCGTTTTCGACGGGCGTGATTCTGGAACCGCTGCCGGTCGATCGTCTGAAGGCGGGTCTGCCGGCTGCGCTGGCCAACCGCAAGGAAGCGAACTGGTACGACGCTGCCCAGGCGATCATGACCACCGACACGCTGCCCAAGGCCACGTCGCGCCAGGTCACGATCGAGGGCCACACGGTCACGCTGACCGGCATCAGCAAGGGCGCCGGCATGATCAAGCCGAACATGGCGACCATGCTCGGCTTTCTCGCGTTCGACGCCGCCGTCGCCCAGCCGGTGCTCGATGCGCTGGTCAAGCACGTGGCGGATCGCTCGTTCAACTGCATCACGATCGATGGCGATACGTCGACCAATGATTCGTTCATCCTGATCGCGTCGGGCAAATCGAGCCTGCCGGCGATCACGTCCACCGATTCGCCCGCTTACGCAGCGCTGCGCGACGCGGTAACCGAAGTCGCCCAGACTCTCGCGCAACTGATCGTGCGCGACGGCGAAGGCGCGACCAAATTCATGACCGTGCAGGTGGAGGGCGGCTCGAGCGTCGGCGAATGCCGCCAGATCGCGTATGCGATCGGCCACTCGCCGCTCGTGAAGACGGCCTTCTATGCATCGGACCCAAATCTCGGCCGCATTCTCGCGGCCATCGGCTATGCCGGTGTGGACGATCTCGACGTCGGCAAGATCGATCTGTATCTGGACGACGTGCTGGTTGCCACTGCCGGCGGCCGCAATCCGGCCTACCGTGAAGAAGACGGCCAGCGCGTCATGAAAAAGAGCGAGATCGGCATTCGTGTCGTACTCGGGCGCGGCGATGCGCAAGCCACGATCTGGACTTGCGACCTGTCGCACGACTACGTGAGCATCAACGCCGACTATCGTTCGTAACCAGGTTTTTCATTGGGGTTTTAACGCGGCCTGCGGGCCGCTCTCCACACAGCCATGGACAAACTCGAACAGTTTCTGACCCGGGCCGAAGCCGTGCTCGTCCGCCTGGAGGCCATGCTTCCGCCCGCCGCACCGGATATCGACTGGTCGGCCGCAGTCGCCTTCCGCTGGCGCAAGCGCCAGGGGCGCGGTTACCTGCAACCGGTGCCGGCTATCTCGGCGATCACGCTCGACGACCTGCAGAATATCGATCGCCAGAAAGGCCTGATCGAGCAGAACACCCGGCAATTCGTGCATAAGCAACCGGCCAACAACGTGCTGCTGACGGGCGCGCGCGGCACCGGCAAATCGTCGCTAATCAAGGCGTGTCTGAACGCCTATGCAAAAGACGGCCTGCGTCTGATCGAGGTGGACAAGGACGATCTGCACGACCTCGGCGATATTGTCGACCTGATCGCGCAGAGGCCGGAGCGCTTCGTGGTGTTCTGCGACGACCTCTCGTTCGAAGACGGCGAATCGGGCTACAAGGCGCTGAAGGTCGCGCTCGACGGCTCGATCGCCGCGCAGTCGGACAACGTGCTGATTTACGCGACGTCGAATCGCCGTCATCTGTTGCCCGAGTATATGAGCGACAACGAGACGTACAAGCACACGTCCGACGGCGAGATTCACCCGGGCGAACTGGTGGAAGAGAAGATCTCGCTGTCCGAGCGTTTCGGGCTGTGGGTCAGCTTCTATCCGTTCAAGCAGGACGACTACCTGTCGATCATCGCCCACTGGCTGCGGCATTTTGGCTGCGACGACGCCGAAATCGAAGCGGCGCGCGGCGATGCGCTGGTGTGGGCACTGGAGCGCGGCTCGCGTTCGGGACGTGTTGCGTGGCAGTTCGCGCGCGACTGGTCCGGCCGCAAGACCTCAGCGTGAGCCTCGGCATGAGCGACGACACGCAGAAGAACGCCGCGGGCCGCAAGGTGACGGAAGTCGCGGTCGGCGTGCTGGTTCAACCCGATGGGCGCTATCTGCTGGCGCAGCGCCCGGCCGGCAAGCCGTACGAGGGGTACTGGGAGTTTCCGGGCGGCAAGCTGGAAGCGGGCGAGTCGGTCGAGGCAGCGCTCGCCCGTGAGTTGCACGAGGAGCTGGGTATCGACGTTAAGGCGAGCCATCTGTGGCATACGCTCGAACACGATTACCCGCACGCCTACGTGCGGCTCTTTTTCTGCAAGGTAACGCAGTGGTCCGGCGAACCGCACGGCCGCGAAGGTCAGGCTTTTGTCTGGCAGACGCTGCCTGCGGATGTCGAGCCTCTCTTGCCGGCGACCATTCCCGTGCTGGAATGGCTGGCGGCGGAAAAGAACTGACAGGGAAAGAGAAGGGGAAAACGCTGTGCGCCTGGCTGAGGCGCGCTACCCTTGGCAGGCTCAGTCAGGCTGCGCGTGCCGTCGTAGGCGTTGCGCTAACGGAGACGGTCAGTGTGACCGGACCGCACGACCCGACCAACGCGACGCGGACAGCGCGCCACCTTCAATGCGCGCTGTAATCCCCGCCAGGCGTCTCGTCCGACGACGCTTCCTGCTCGGATCCGCCAATCTTGTACTTCTCAGCGGCCCAGGCGCCGAGATCGATCTGCTTGCAGCGGTCAGAGCAGAAGGGGCGGAAGCGGTTTTCAGGTGTCCAGCGGACGTCCTTTCCGCAAGTGGGGCATTTGACGACAGTAGGCATACGGTCAGGCAGTCAATCGCAAACGGAATAAGTAACGAATATAGGGGCATTTCTCGCCGCTTTAAAGGCGTGCCCTTCCTTCGGTCCGGATTTACCCGGCAAACATGACAGGCTTGTGAGCGCTGGCTACAGGCTGCAAAGCGTGAGCTGGAACGGTACGTCGACATCTACCGCACGCGGACGCAGATCGCCGTCCTGCACCGTGAAGCGCACCCACAGCATGTACTTGTTGGCGCTGGCCTCGGGGATCACGCGCAATTCCGGCGCCACCCGCACCTGCATCAATTGATACGAACGGCCGGACAGCATTTGCTGATAGCTGCCCTGCATGGCCATGACCTTGGACGCCTGGCCGGATTCGCGCGCCAACCGCAGAACGATGGTGGCCGCGTCGCGCAGCGGCAGCAGTGGCGTGACCCACTTGGCGATGTCCTGGCGGCGCTGATCGGGATGAATCTGTTGCCAGGCATAGTAGGACGGCAAATCGAACTTGCAGGTGCCGCCCGGAATGATCGCGCGGCTGCGGATACTGGCGAGCCATTCGTTGTCCGCAAGGTGCTGGCCGGTTTTGCCTTGCATCTGCGAAAGCCCCGCGAGCGTTTGCTCGATCTCGCCGAGTACGGCCTCGAGCGCGTTCTGCTCGATTCCTGGATTGCCGCGAAACGGCGCCAGCGTTTGCCGTTGGCGCTCGAGTTCTTTCATCAGATCCGACTTCAGATCCGCGCGACCCGCAACCTCTGAGATTTCGAACAGCGTGGTCAGTGCGACGTGATGTTCCCTGGCGTCTTCCTGAGTCAGAAAGAACGTGAAGCGCTCGAACAGATCTTCGAGGCGCAGCAGCGTCCGGATTCGCTCGTTGAAGGGATACTCGTAAAGGATCAAGCGGGCTCGCCTCGGGCGTGGTCGGTGACGGGAATGCAGAACATTCTAATGCCGTGAGACTACCCTAGCAATCACGCACTTTTTCAGCGCGCTTTCGCAATTTTTTTCACGTGTTTCAGGCGGTTTTCAACGCGCTTTTGGCATGCGCGTCGCTGTGAAGTTCAACCGGGATTTCCCGAGGTGACGCGCCGGCCTCATGCTCCGGCAAGCGACAGATACACGCGATGCTGCGCGTCGACTTGCGCCTTGAGCGCGTGGAGCGGCGCGTTGTCGTTGTCGATCACGTCGTCGGCTGCGGCGAGGCGTGCTTCGCGCGTGGCCTGGCGGGCGATGATTGCCAGCACCTGTTCGCGGCTGAAATTGTTGCGGCTCATCACGCGCGAAATCTGCGTTTCCACGCTGCAATCGACCGTCAGCACGCGATTCACGCGGCTTTTCCAACTGCCGGATTCGACCAGCAGCGGCACCACCACGATCACATAAGGCCCTTGGGCCTCGCGCTGCTCACGTTCGGTCTCCGCACGAATCAGTGGATGTGTGATGGCCTCGAGGCGTTTGCGCGCGCTGTCGTCGCTGAATACGAGGGTGCGCATGCGGGCACGGTCGAGCGAACCGTCAGCGGCGACGAACGCCTCGCCGAATTCGGTGGCGATCTGCGGCATCGCCACGCCATGCGGCGCGGTGATGCGATGCGCGATCAGGTCGGTGTCGACCAGCGGCACGCCGTGCGCGGCAAACAGGTCGGCGACAGTCGATTTGCCGCTGCCTATGCCACCGGTGAGTCCCACAACGAACATGCTTCAGCCTCCCAGAGCCAGATAAAGCGGTGTGCCGAGAAACAGTGTCAGTGCGCCGCCTGCCGCGAGGAACGGCCCGAAAGGCAACGGCTCTTCGAAGCGCATGCGGCCACGCCACGTTGCCAGCAGTCCGACTACGGCGCCGGCCACCGCCGCGATCAGCACGATCTGCGGCAGCGCCGCCCAGCCGAGCCACGCGCCGAGCGCCGCGAGCAGTTTGAAATCGCCGTAACCCATGCCTTCGACGCCGCGCACCAGGCGAAACAGCCAATGGACAACCCACAGCACCAGGTAGCCGAAGATCGCACCGAGCACCGCGTCGTGGAGATTCGCAAACATGCCGTCGAAGTTGACGATGATGCCGGCCCACAGCAACGGCAGCGTCAACGAGTCGGGCAGCAGGTGGGTGTCGATGTCGATCGCGCTCATGGCGAGCAGCGCCGCGCACAGTCCGAAGGCTGCGAGCGCCGTGAGGGTTGGGCCGAACAGTACAAGCGAGCCGGCCGCGAACCCCGCGCTGGCGATTTCGAGCAACGGATATCGCAGGCTCACACGTGCCTTGCAGGCGGAACAGCGCCCGCGCAGCAGCACGTAACTCAGCACCGGCAGATTTTCCCACGCGCTCAATACGTGGCCGCAGTGAGGGCACGCGCTGCGCGGCACCCACAGGTTGTAGCGCGCCGGCAGGCCGTCCTGTTCCATCGGTTCACCGGCGGCCTCGCTGATTTCCGCTCGCCATGCGCGTTCAAGCATGATGGGCAGCCGATGCACGACCACGTTCAGGAAGCTGCCGATCACGAGGCCGAACACGATGGCAAACGTGATCTGCAGGCCCGTGGGCAAGCTGCCGAACGCGAAACCGAGACCGGTTGCGAAATGATCGATACGGCCGGGCAGTAAGCCCGGCAGCAGGCTGGAAGAGGTGTCTGGCACGAGAAGAGTTGTCGCCCGCATGGATAAGGGATGGATTCGGCTGGGATCCTACACCACGTTGCCGAGTTGAATAATGGGAAGATACATCGCGATCACGAGGCCGCCGACCAGCGCGCCCAGCACGATGATGACGAGCGGCTCGCACAGGCTCGACAGCGTGCCGATCTTCTCGTCTACCTGGCGATCGGCGAGCGACGCTACGTCGATCAACATGGTGTCGAGTGCTCCGGACTCCTCGGCAACCGCGATGGGCTGAACGACCTCGGGCGGGAAGCAGCGCGCCCCGCGCATGGCCGCGGCGAGCCGCTCGCCGCGCCGCAGCCGCGCGGCGATTTCCACGGTGGCGCGGTCGAAGAAGGCGTTGCCGGTGGCGTGAGTCAATGAGTCGAATGCGTCGGCCAGCGGTGTGCCGGCCGATAGCAACGTGCCTAGCGCGCGGCTCCAGCGAGCCGCGCACAGAGTGCGCAGCAGCGGGCCGGCAACCGGTATTGTCAGCGATGCGCGCGCGAACCGGATGCGCGCCGCTTCGGAACGTCGCAGCAGAAATGTCGCTGCCGAACCGGCGGCGAAAGTCATGGCGAGTGCCGGTATGCTCCAACGCGCCACGCCGGACGACAACGCCAGCACGAATTGCGTCGGCGCGGGCAGTCTGGCGCCGAAGCCGTCGAAAATCTGCTTGAAGGTCGGCACGACCCATACGAGCAATGCGGCGGTAATCGCCATGGCAAGCACGAGTATCGCGACCGGATAGGTCAGTGCCGCGCGCACTTTCGCACGCTGCGCGGCGGCGCGTTCGCGGTCCTCGGCGATGCGAGCGAGGACGGCTGCGAGCGCGCCTGCTGCCTCGCCGACTTCGACCAGCTGGCAGTACAGCGCGTTGAACTGCGCGGGATGCCGCTGCAACGCCGCCGAAAAATTCAGCCCGCCGGTAATGTCGCGCGCTAAAGCGCCGACGATTCGCGGCATGCCCTGATGGCGAGAAGTCTGCGCTTGTGCGAGCAGGTCCAGCGCGGGCGCGAGTGGCAGGCCGGCGCGCAGCAGGCTGGAGAGTTGCCGGGTGAATAGCGTGATGTCCGCTGCGCGTGCGGTCGGGCGAGGTGCGGCGCCATGCGCCGTCAACTCGATGACAAAGAGATGGTCGCGTTTGAGGAGCATGCGTGCGGTGGCCGCGTCCGGCGCAATGAGCGAGCCGCTTTTTCGCACGCCGTTGGCGTCGACGCCGCGCCATTTGAAACGCGTGTCGGCGGGCAACGGTCGATGGGTCGTGGCTAGGTTCATGCGACCTCGGTGGCGGCGAGTGCTTCGGCGAGACTGGTAGTGCCGTCGCGCACACGCGCCAACGCGGCGTCACGCAGGGTGGCCACCTGTTCGGTCTGCGCGAGCCGCGCGAGTTCGTGCGTGCCGGCGCTGGCCACGATCAACTCGCGCATCGCATCGGAAACGGGCATAACCTGATGAACGCCGACGCGGCCCCGATAGCCGATGCCGTGGCACGCCGCGCATCCGCAGGCGGCGAACGGCTGCCAGCCGTCGAGTTGATGCTCACCGAAGCCCGCTGCCCGAAGCGCCGCCGCCGACTGCGGCGCAGGCACGCGGCACGCAGCGCAGAGGCGCCGCACCAGCCGTTGTGCGGTCACCATCCGCAACGCGGCCGCGAGGTTGTATGGCTCCACGCCGATATCGATCAGGCGCGCGACTGCAGCGGGCGCGTCGTTCGTATGCAGCGTCGACAGGACGAGGTGGCCCGTTTGCGCGGCTTTCACCGCGACGTCGGCGGTCTCTTCGTCGCGGATTTCACCAACCATGATGACGTCCGGGTCCTGGCGGAGAAAGGCGCGCAACGCCACCGCGAAGGTCATGCCGGCTTTTTCGCGCACGCTGACCTGATTGATACCGGCCAACTGGATTTCGGCGGGATCTTCCACGGAACACAGATTGCGCGCCTCGCCGTTGAGCAGATTCAGGAAGCAATAGAGCGACAGCGTCTTGCCACTCCCTGTCGGCCCCGTGACGAGCACGAGGCCGTGCGGCGCGCGAATCGCGGCGTCGACAGTTGCGCGTTGGCGCGCATCGAGTCCGAGCGAGTCGAGAGAAAGATTCGCGGGCAGAGCATCGAGTCTTCGCAGTACGAGCTTTTCGCCGAACAGCGTAGGCAGCGAATTGACGCGATAGTCCTCGACGCGGCCGGGCGAGGTGGAAATGCGCAGCCGCCCATCCTGCGGTACGCGCCGCTCGGCGATATCCATGCGAGCGAGCACCTTCACGCGAGTAATGAAGGCATCGCGCAGATGCGCGGGCGGCCGCGGGATCTCGTGCAGCACGCCGTCGATACGCAAGCGCACGCGCCAGCCGTGTTCTGCCGGTTCGATGTGAAGGTCCGACGCGTTGCGGCGGGTGGCTTCCTGCAACGTGTCGGTCAGCAGACGCACGGCGGGGGCGTCGTCGGAACTGGCGATAGTTGCTGCGCCAGCGTCGCGTGCGAATGCCTTCGGCTTTGCCTGGGCAGCGTTCTCGTGAGCGCTTGCGATGGGACGCGGCGACGGCGTTGCGGGTTGAATCGAAGCTTGCATGAGGGACCGGTGATGAGCCGCCTGTAGAACACGGACGGCTTCATCTTCCGGTACGGCGGCGGGCGCCGCCATTCGGCCATTCGGCTAATGGCGCATGTTGCGCCTGTGTGCGATGCTGCTGTGTGTCGTATCTGGCTGTGTCGCTCAGACCGTCGCGCAATGTCGCTCAGCCGCGCAACACCTTGCCGGTTTTTGCGCGCACCGGCGGCCTGAACAGCTTGACGGTGCGAATCGCCTGATCGTCGCTGCGCATGACTTCGAGTTTGACTTCGCCGATCTGCACGCACACGTCGCCGTCGGGAATGTCTTCGAGAATTTCGAGGATCAGGCCATTGAGCGTTTTCGGCCCGTCGGTGGGCAGCGTGAGATGCAGCCAGCGGTTCAACTCGCGAAGCGGCATGCTGCCTGCCACGATGCATTCGCCGTTCTCGTTCCAGCCACCGCGCGAATTGGCGCTACGCGGAATCGACGTGGTGAATTCACCGATCAGTTCCTCGATGATGTCTTCCGGCGTAACGAGGCCCTGCAACTCGCCGTATTCGTTGACGACCAGCGCCGTGCGATGACGGCTCTCCTGGAAGTATTGCAGCTGCTGGAACACCGGTGTGCCGCTCGGCACGAAGTAAGGTTCGGCCAGCAATTCGCGCAGCGTCTCGCGCTCGAGTTCCTGGTTGTGCAGCGCCGCCAGCGTCTTGCGTACGTGCAGCACGCCGAGCACCCGGTCGATATCGCCTTGATAGACGATCAGCTTGTTGTGATAGCAGGTTTCCAGCTGATGCAGGATCTGTTCGAACGGCGCGTCGAAGTCGAGTGCCTCGATACGGCGGCGCGGGATCATCACGTCGTCGACGGAAATGTTTTCGAGATCGAACAGGTTGAGCAGAATGCTGCGGTGCTTGGTCGGCATGAAGCTGCCGGACTCGAGGACGATGGTGCGCAGTTCTTCGGTGGATAGCCGCTGATCGTGGCCGCCTTTCGTATTGATGTGCAACACGCGCAAGATGCCGTTCGCGAACAGATTGACGAACCAGACGAGCGGTTTGGCGACGCGCATCATCGGCGCGATCAGCAGGCTGGCCGGCAGGGCGACCTTTTCCGGGAACGTCGCGCCGATGATCTTCGGCGTGATCTCCGCGAACACGATGATCAGAAACGCGACGATCCCGGTCGCGATCGACAGCACCAGGTTGTTACGTCCGAACGTGTGCAGCGCGATCGAGGTGGTGAGCACCGGAATGATCGTATTGAAGAGGTTGTTGCCGATCAGCACGACGCTTAGCAGTTGATCGGTGTGAGCGAGCAGACCCTGAGTGGTCTTTGCGCCGAGCGCATTCTGGTTGGCAAGATGTTTCAGGCGATGGCGATTGATCGCCATCATGGCCGTTTCGGAACTCGAAAAGAAACTCGAGCAGATGAGCAGCAGAAAGACGGCGCCGATCTGCGCCCATAAGGGAAGTTGTTCCACGCGTCGTGAAGGATAGGGGAAAGGATGGAGAGAATATAGCAGAGGGGCTTGCGCGAGCCGCCGGAGGTGGCGGCTGAAGACAGGACTGGCGGCGGCAGTGGCGCTGCAAGACAAGCGCGGTTGTGAAGCGAAGCAATATGGGCGACCCAAAACAAAAAACCGCCGAGCAAGCTGGGCGGTTTTTTGAGCCTTGAACTAACAAGGCGAATCTGGTCGGGGTGAGAGGATTCGAACCTCCGGCCTCTACGTCCCGAACGTAGCGCTCTACCAGGCTAAGCTACACCCCGATTTGTACTGCGAACTCGATTCAGACTAACTCAGCGTTTCAGTCTCGTTCAAGACTGTCTTGCCGTCGAGTAAGAACATAATTCTAGCAGGCTATCTTTGAAAATGGAATCAGGAAACGAAGAAATTGCTGCGGCGGCTGCCTGAGCTTCCTGCTTCGCGCATTCGAGCGTGTGATCCAGCGCGCCGGAACGCGTGATTGCCTCGAAAATGGTGTCGAACCGGTCCGTGCCGCCTTGTTCGATTGCTTCCCGCGCGAGCGCCGATTGTTCCGGTGTGCCGCGTTCGATCAGATAGATCAACGGAAGCGTGGGTTTGCCTTCGCGAAGGTCGTCGCCGGCGTTCTTGCCCATTGATTCCGCCGTGCCCGTGTAGTCGAGCCAGTCGTCCATGATCTGGAACGCGGTGCCGATGCGCCGGCCGAATTCCGCCGCGGCCGCTTCGGTTTTCGCGTCCGAGCCGGCCAGCACGGCGCCGAGTTGAGCGGCGGCCTCGAACAGCTTGGCGGTCTTGTAGCGGATCACCTGCATGTAGCGGGCTTCGTCCACGTCGGCGTCGTGCATGTTGAGGAGTTGCAGCACTTCGCCTTCGGAGATGATGTTGGTCGCCTCGGACAGAATTTCCATGACGCGCATCTTGCCCACGCCGACCATCATCTGGAACGAGCGCGAATACAGAAAGTCGCCCACCAGCACGCTCGCGGCGTTGCCGAACAGCGCGTTGGCGGTCTGGCGACCGCGCCGCAGGTCGGATTCGTCGACCACGTCGTCGTGCAGCAGCGTAGCCGTATGGATGAATTCGACGACCGCCGCCAGTTCGTGCCGGTGCCCCGTGGTTTCACCCAGCGCGCCGGCCACCAGCAACAGCAGCGCGGGCCGCAGCCGCTTGCCGCCGGCACTGATGATGTACTCGGAAATCTGGTTGATCAGCATCACGTCGGACGCAAGACGGTGCCGAATGACGCGATTCACCTGCTGCATGTCTTCGGCGATCGGAGCGAGCAGGCTGGCGGCGTTGGAGGAGGGGGTGGCAGTCGACGACATGATGGCTGAATTGGGTAGTGCCGCGAATTATAAGGCGAATCGCGGCAGTTCCGGGTCGCTGGCTGCGGCGCGGCGCGTTCCGGGGCTGTGGCAGAGCCGCGCGCCGGGGCGTGCGGCAAGGCGCCGGGCGCTCGGCGCGGCGGCGCTCAATGAGTTTTGACCGAGCAGCTAACTCTATGTATAATCACGGGTTTCCGCGCGCGGTGCGTGGGAAAAATGAACACAGAGTGAGGTTCTCAATGTACGCGGTCATAAAAACCGGTGGCAAGCAGTATAAAGTTGCCGTCGGCGAAAAACTTAAAGTAGAACAGATACCGGCAGACATTGACGCTGAAATCACGCTCGACCAGGTTCTCGCAGTGGGCGAAGGCGAATCGATTAAGTTCGGTACGCCGCTGGTCAGTGGGGCTTCCGTCAAGGCTACCGTCGTGTCGCAAGGTCGTCACGCAAAAGTGACCATCTTCAAGATGCGTCGCCGGAAGCACTACCAGAAGCATGGCGGCCACCGCCAGAACTATACCGAACTGCGCATCGACGCGATCAACGCGTAAGCGCACCGGTTAAGGAGCAAATCAAATGGCACACAAAAAGGCAGGCGGATCATCCCGCAACGGCCGCGACTCCGAATCGAAACGCCTTGGCGTGAAGGTTTACGGCGGTCAGGCTATCAACGCTGGCGGCATCATCGTTCGTCAACGTGGCACGCGTATGCACCCGGGCGAAAACGTCGGTATCGGCAAGGATCACACCTTGTTCGCGCTGACGGACGGCCACGTCAATTTCTCGACGAAGGGCGCAGCGAAGAAGCACATGGTCAACGTCGTCCCGGCAGCAGTCTGAGTTTACTCAGGCACGGGCTTCAGGACCGGAAAAAGGCCCCGCGAAGTTAGCGGGGCTTTTTTTTATTCCGGCGGCTTTTGCCGGACGAGATGGGCGTGATTGCATGCGCTCATGCCGCGCGCCTATGCTGTTCGGCCGATTGATCAGCGCCCGGCGGGCGCGGCAAAATAGCATCATCCAGTAGCAACCAAATTTAGCAGCACTATCTGGCAGCACACCACGGGACGGAGTTACGCATGAAGTTCATTGACGAAGCGAGGATTGAAGTCATCGCCGGCGACGGAGGGGATGGCAGCGCGTCGATGCGCCGCGAGAAATTCGTTCCGTTCGGCGGCCCGGATGGCGGCGACGGCGGGCGGGGCGGCAGCGTGATCGCGGTCGCGGACCGCAACATCAACACGCTGATCGACTACCGCTACGCGAAGAAACACCTGGCGCGCAACGGCGAAAACGGCCGCGGCGCGGACTGCTACGGCAAGGGCGGCGACGACATTACGCTGCGCATGCCGGTCGGCACCACCATCACAGACATGGAGACCGGCGAGCTGATCGCCGATTTGACCGAGCACAACCAGAGCGTGCAGATCGCTCAGGGCGGCGCGGGCGGTCTCGGCAACCTGCATTTCAAGTCCAGCACGAACCGCGCGCCGCGTCAGAAGACAGACGGCAAGCCGGGCGAACGCCGCATGGTGCGCCTAGAGCTGAAGGTTCTGGCGGACGTCGGCCTGCTCGGCATGCCGAACGCCGGCAAGTCGACTTTTATCTCGTCGGTGTCGAACGCAAGGCCGAAGATCGCCGATTATCCGTTCACGACGCTCGCGCCGAATCTCGGCGTGGTGCGTGTCGGACCGAGCCGCAGCTTCGTTATTGCGGACATTCCTGGCTTGATCGAAGGCGCGGCGGAAGGCGCGGGCCTTGGCCATCAGTTCCTGCGTCACTTGCAGCGCACGGGCTTGTTGCTGCACATCGTCGACCTCGCACCGTTCGACGAATCGGTCGATCCGGTCGCGGAAGCCAAGGCAATCGTCAACGAACTGCGCAAGTACGACGAGCTGCTGTATGAAAAGCCGCGCTGGCTGGTATTGAACAAGCTGGATATGGTGCCGGAAGACGAGCGCGAAGCGCGTGTGTCGGCATTCCTCGAAGGCTTCGGTTGGGACGGTCCGGTGTTCGAAATCTCGGCGTTGACCGGGCAGGGTTGTGAAAACCTTTGCTATGCGGTGTTCGACCACATCGCCGCGCATTCGGACGCGCAGCGCGCGGCTGAAGCCGAAGATCTGGCCGCCGACGTACGTTTCCGCGACAAGCCGGAAGCCCCGGCCGCGGCGGACGACGCCAGCATCGACCCGCAGGAATAAGAAGCTCGAGCGCCGGCGCCCGAACGGGCTGCCGGTCTGCATCACGCGTCATCTTGGAGACCGCGCACAATGCGTTCCGTCATCGCAGATTCACGGCGATTGGTAGTGAAAGTCGGTTCGAGCCTCGTCACGAATGACGGGCGCGGCCTCGATCATGCTGCTATCGGCCGCTGGGCCGCACAGATTGCCGCTCTGCGCGCGCAAGGCAAGGAAGTGGTGCTCGTCAGTTCGGGCGCCATCGCCGAAGGAATGCAACGGCTCGGCTGGACCAAAAGGCCGCGCGAGATCGACGAACTGCAAGCGGCCGCGGCCGTCGGGCAGATGGGCCTCGCGCAGGTCTACGAAAGCCGCTTTGCCGAGCATTCCATCCAGACCGCGCAGATTCTGCTGACTCACGCCGACCTGGCCGACCGCGAACGCTATCTGAACGCACGCTCCACGCTGCTCACGCTTCTGCGATTGGGTGTGGTGCCGATCATCAACGAGAACGACACGGTCGTCACCGACGAAATCAAATTCGGCGACAACGACACGTTAGGCGCGCTCGTCGCGAACCTGATCGAGGGCGATGCGCTCGTCATCCTCACCGATCAGCAAGGGCTGTTCACCGCCGACCCGCGCAAGGATCCGGCCGCCACGCTCGTCCAGCAGGCCGATGCCGGCGCGCCGGAACTCGAAGCAATGGCGGGCGGCGCGGGCTCGAGTCTGGGGCGCGGCGGCATGCTGACCAAGATTCTCGCCGCCAAGCGCGCGGCCCACAGTGGCGCAAATACCGTCATCGCAAGCGGGCGCGAAGCGGACGTGCTGTCACGGCTGGCCTCAGGCGAGGCGATCGGCACGCAGTTGATCGCGCGCACTGCACGGATGGCGGCGCGCAAGCAATGGATGGCGGATCACCTGCAAGTGCGCGGCCATGTCGTGATCGACGACGGCGCGGTCGAAAAACTGACCGAAGGCGGCAAGAGCCTGCTGCCCATTGGCATCGTCGGCGTTCAGGGCGCGTTTGCGCGCGGTGAGGTGATTGCTTGTCTGAGCGCCGCGGGGCGTGAAGTCGCGCGCGGCCTGACGAACTACAGCAGTGCTGAAACCAAGCTGATTCAACGTCGTCCGAGTGGCGAAATCGAGTCGGTGCTCGGCTATATGCTGGAACCGGAGCTGATTCATCGCGACAACCTGGTGCTGGTCTAAGTTAGTAACCGGCGCAGGCGCAGGGCGCGCACACAAGCACGGCAAACAAAAAAGCCGTTCCAGCGGAAGCTGGAGCGGCTTGTTCTTGTCTACGACTTAAGCGCGCTCAAATTCAAAGCGCGCTCAGCAAAGCGCCTCAGTGAATCAACGAACTCGCCGTACGCTTGTACCGGATGTTCTCCAGAATCGACTTCGCATTCCCCATCGGCATCTTGTTCGCGCACAGATAATCCTGATACAGCGCTGCCTGATAGGCGTTCAGCGCGCCGTTCTCGATGCGAGTGAAATCGTTCGCGACCGTCGTGTCCCAGCCGTCGTGATCCGAATTCAGGCCGGCATACTGGCGCCACTCATACGTGTCGCAGCGAATCCCTTCGTAGATTACGTTACGAGCGCCGCTCGGGCTCGCCACGACGACGGTAAAGCGAACCACTCCGTCCGTTCCGACGCTGAGCGAATTCCGGTCGACCGCGAACTGCAACGGCGTATTGCCGGAGACTTCGAAAGGCAGCAGATTCGAGTCTTGCGGCAGCGGGGGGAGCGTGTCCACCTTGTTCTCTACCCAGTTGCCTTGGCGGTCCAGCAAATACGTGAACGCGCTGTCGTCTTTATTGGTAGGTTTGCCGGCGCTCGAACAGCCAGCCAGCAGGGCGCCGGTGGCGACGCACGCCACGACGAGAGCAAGTGCTTTCAATATGATTTCCTCGAAGCACTGGCGCGGCTCGACGAGCCGCGCCAGGGAGAGGCGGCGTGGACAGCCGCACAGAGTTGTTAATTGCGCACGCCCGGGCGGAACAACGAGCCGGCCGTTTCGCCTGCCGATTCGTCTTCGTGTTCCGGCGCAGCGCCTACTTCCGCCGTTGCCCCGGAACCCGGACCGCAATCGGACGCGATCGCTACGTGAACCGATGTTTCGATACTGACGGTGGTCACAGAAGTCACCGTCATTACCGTGGAATCCGGCGGACTTTCCATTGACGACGCTATCCGGGGATAACGCGGCCCATGGTGCCCGCCAGGTTTTTCCGCACGCGGCGCAGCCCGGCGCATGAAACGGGATAGCTCCGTCAGCGCCAACTGATATACATCCCGCTTGAACTCGATCACACAGTCGAGCGGCACCCAGTACTCGTTCCAGCGCCATGCATCGAACTCAGGGTGGTCGGTGGCGCGCAAGCAGATGTCGCAGTCGCGTCCAACCATCCGGAGCAAAAACCAGATTTGTTTCTGGCCGCGGTAATGACCGCGTACTTCGCGCTTGATGAACTTGTCAGGCACCTCGTAACGCAACCAGTCGCGCGTGCGACCGATCACCTTGACGTGCTCAGGAAGCAGCCCGGTTTCTTCGTGTAACTCCCGATACATCGCTTGCACGGGGGTCTCTCCGTACTTGATGCCCCCTTGCGGAAACTGCCAGGAATGTTCACGGAGCCGTTTGCCCCAAAACACCTCGTTGTGCGCGTTCAAGAGGATGATGCCGACGTTCGGGCGAAAGCCTTCACGATCCAGCATACAACCACCTTCGAATCCTTTAAAATTGCTTTGATTATAAACAGATAACGGACCCGACGCACCGATTCGCACCAGAATGGAACGATTCGCCGCAAAAGGCCCGCGTTTGCGGTAGCCTGACAGTCTTTCCGTGCCTTATCCCTTGTGCAAAGGCTTTGCGCGGCGGCTTCGGCATCGCGCTCGGGTAGCGCGTGTGCCGATGTCAGGCGAACCGTGCCGGCTCTGAGCCGGGTCTGTGCCGATTCCCCCACCGTTTTCACCTTTCGGGCGGTCCCTCCGGAGCCGCCGCTTTTGGAAAATCTGAATGAAAGCTTCCCGTTTCTTTATCGGTACCCTGAAAGAAGCTCCCGCCGACGCAGAGATCGTCAGCCACAAGCTCATGGTGCGCGCCGGCATGATCCGGCGTGTCGCCGGCGGTATCTATAACTACCTGCCGGTCGGCCTGCGCTCGATCCGCAAGGTGGAAGCCATTGTGCGCGAAGAAATGAATCGGGCAGGCGCGATCGAGTTGTTGATGCCGTCGGTGCAGCCGGCCGAGCTGTGGCAGGAATCGGGCCGCTGGGAAAAATACGGTCCCGAGCTGCTGCGCTTCAAGGATCGCAGGCAAGGCGACTTCGTGCTGGGGCCGACCCACGAGGAAGTGGTCACGGACATCGCGCGCAATCAGATCAAGAGCTATCGCCAGTTGCCGGTGAACTTCTATCAGGTCCAGACAAAGTTCCGCGACGAGATCCGTCCGCGTTTCGGCGTGATGCGCGGCCGTGAGTTCATCATGAAAGACGCGTACTCGTTCGACAAGGACATCGAAGGTCTGCGTGAGTCGTATCGCAAGATGTACGACGCGTACGTGCGCATCTTCACGCGCCTCGGCCTCGACTTCCGCGCGGTGGCGGCGGACAACGGTTCGATCGGCGGCAGCGGTTCGCACGAATTTCACGTGATCGCCGAGACGGGTGAAGACGCGATCGCCTATTGCCCGACCTCCGAATTCGCCGCGAACGTCGAGGCGGCTGAAGCGCTGCCGCTCTACGCGGAACGCGCGGCGCCGGCCGAGGAGCTGAAGAAGACCGCCACGCCGGGCAAGGCGAAGTGCGAAGCGGTGGCCGAGTTGCTGAACATTCCGCTCGAGCGCACGATCAAGTCGATCATCCTCGCCACTGAAAACGACGGCTCCGAGCCGACCATCTGGTTGTTGATGCTGCGCGGCGACCACGATCTGAACGAGATCAAGGCGAGCAAGCTGCCGGGTCTGGCCGACTTCCGCATGGCGACCGAGGCTGAGATCATCGAAACGTTTGGCACGCCCCCGGGTTACCTCGGTCCGATCAACACGAAGAAGCCGGTCAAGGTCGTGGCGGATCGCACGGTCGCGAACATGAGCGACTTCGTGGTCGGCTCGAACGAGGTGGATTACCACACCACCGGTGTGAACTGGGGCCGCGATCTGCCGGAACCGGTCGTCGCAGACATTCGCAACGTGAAAAAGGGCGACCCGTCGCCGGACGGCAAGGGCGTGATCGACATCTGCCGCGGAATTGAAGTGGGCCACGTGTTCCAGCTCGGCACCAAGTATTCCGAAGCCATGAACGCAACGTGCCTCGACGAAACCGGCAAGCCGCGGCCGATGGAAATGGGCTGCTACGGCATCGGTATCACGCGTATTCTGGGCGCGGCGATCGAACAGAATTTCGACGACAAGGGCATTATCTGGCCGGAATCGATCGCGCCGTTCGAAGTCGTGCTGTGCCCGATGGGGTATGACCGCAGCGAAGCCGTGCGCGAAGCGGCCGACAGGCTGTACGCAACGTTGGTCGAAGCGGGCATCGACGTGATTCTCGACGACCGTGGGGAGCGCCCCGGCGTGATGTTCGCCGACTGGGAGCTGATCGGCGTGCCGCATCGTCTCGTGATCGGCGACCGTGGCCTCAAGGACGGCAAGCTCGAATACCAGGGCCGCCGCGACGCCGAGGCGACGCTGCTGCCGGTCGAAGAGGCCGCGCAAGCGGTGATCGCGAAGGTTCGCGCAGCGTTGGCGAGCTAAGCGGAGCGGACGGTGGAGTACACCTTCCTGTCCGCGACCGTCCTGCTGATTCTGATCACGGATCCGCTCGGCAACATTCCGCTCTTTATCAGTTGTCTGCGCGGGGTGTCGCCGAAGCGGCGCACGATCGTCATTCTCCGCGAGGTGGCGATCGCCTTTGCGATCCTGCTGATCTTCATGGTGGTCGGCGACGGCTTTCTGCGCATGATGAGCCTGACCGACCAGTCGCTGCGTATCGGTGGCGGGATCGTGCTGTTCCTTATTGCGCTCAGAATGGTGTTTCCGCATCCGGATGGTCCATTCGGCGGCGACACGCGTGGCGGAGAACCGCTGATCGTGCCGCTCGCCATTCCGGCGCTCGCGGGACCGTCGGCGCTTGCCACCGTGATGCTGCTGACATCCCAGGCGCCCGGCAAGATGTTCGAGTGGATTGGCGCGCTAACCGTCACGATGGTCGTCTGCGCGATCGTGCTGATGCTGGCGGAGCGCATTCAGGCGTGGCTCGGCGAGCGTGCCATGATGGCCTTCGAACGCTTGATGGGCCTCGTGCTGGTGGCGATTTCAGTTGAGATGATGCTCGGAGGTATCCGGTCGTTCGTGCATCAACTTTGAAAGGCGCTCGCTGTCGCGCGACGGAATCCGCGCCTCGCAACTCTTAGCGCAACGCAACGCAACGCAACACAACGCGGACAGCGCAGCGCAAAGCCCCGCGATCTCCCATGAAAAAAAAGCGGCCCCGTGAGGGCCGCTTTTTCGTCTCCTCGTCACGCCGCGATACACCTCGCGGCGGCGAGAAAATGAGGCAACTTACGCGCCTTCTGTCAGCGCACGAATCGTGGGCAGGTTACGCCAGTAACCCTTCGCATCCATCCCGCAGCCGAACACATAACGGTCCGGCACTTCGAACCCGCAATAATCCGGGCGCAGCGGCTTGGCCTTCGGAATGATCTTCTCGCACAGCACCGCGCTCAGGAAGCGCTTCGCGCCCATGGCGAGGATACGGTCGCGGATCGCGGCCATCGTCTCGCCTTCGTCGAGAATATCGTCGAGTACCAGCACGACGCGATCCTTCACCGACTCCGCCGGCGCCACGCGCCATTGCATCTCGTTGCCGCCTTTGGTGGTGTTGCGGTAACGGGTCAGATGGATGTAGTCGAACTCGAGCGGGAAATCGAGGTGCGGCAACAGCATGCCGGTGAACACCGCCGCGCCGCCCATGACCGACAGCACGAGCGGAAAGTCCTCGCTCATCTCGTCGCGGATGGCGGCCGCCATACCGCTGATCGACGCGTTGACGTCTTCGGCCGAAACGATTTCTTCGGAGTGGCTAAAAATGTGGAGGGCTTCTTCGCGGTTCATGACGTCTGACGGGCGGTAACTGTATACATAGTGTGAGTGAGATCGGCGGCGCGCGGTACAGAGCAAACCCGCACAAGCTGAAGTCAGCCGCGCGCCGCCGTCTTGCTAAAGCTTAGCGCATGCCGGGCAACATGCCCTTCATCCCGCGCATCATCTTTTGCAGATTGCCGCCCTTGAGCTTTTTCATCATGGTGCGCATCTGGTCGTACTGATTCAGCATGCGGTTGACTTCCTGCACCTGCACGCCCGCGCCCGCGGCAATGCGGCGTTTGCGCGTGGCCTTGATCAGATCGGGCTTCGCGCGCTCCAGCGGCGTCATGGAATTGATGATGCCTTCCATGCGACGCATCTGCTTTTCGGCCTGGCCCATGTCGGCGCCGGCGGCCGCCTGCTGGAATTGCGCGGGCAATTTGTCCATCAGCGACGACAGGCCGCCCATGCCCTTCATTTGCGTGAGTTGCGCGCGGAAATCGTTCAGATCGAAGTCGCCGCCTTTCTTGACCTTGTCGGCGAGCTTCTGCGCGGCCTGCACGTCCACGCCGCGTTGTGCTTCTTCGACGAGGGCGAGAATGTCGCCCATGCCGAGAATCCGGTTCGCCATGCGGTCCGGGTAGAAGACTTCGAGGCCGTCGAGCTTTTCCGCGACGCCGACGAACTTGATCGGCTTGCCCGTGACGTGACGCACCGAGAGCGCCGCGCCACCGCGCGAGTCGCCGTCGAGCTTGGTGAGGACCACGCCGGTGAGCGGCAGCGCGTCGCTAAAGGCCTTGGCGGTGTTCACCGCGTCCTGGCCGAGCATCGCGTCGACTACGAACAGCGTTTCCGCCGGCTTCAGCTCGGTGTGCAGCGCGGTGATTTCCTTCATCATCGCTTCGTCGATACCGAGACGGCCGGCCGTGTCGACCAGCAGCACGTCGTGATAGTGGCGCTTGGCCCAATCCACAGCGGCGCGCGCGATGTCGACCGGCTTCTGATCCGGCTCGGACGGGAAGAAGTCCGCGCCGACCTGCTCGGTCACCGTCTTCAGCTGCGCGATAGCGGCAGGGCGGTAAACGTCGCACGACACGGTCAGTACTTTTTTCTTGTACTTCTCGCGCAGCAGCTTGGCGAGCTTGCCGACGGTGGTCGTCTTACCGGCGCCTTGCAGGCCCGCCATCAGGATGACGGCCGGCGGCGTGACGGCGAGGTTGAGTTCGACTGCCTTGCCTTCGTAGTCGCCGCCGATGATCGCGGTCAGCTCGCGCTGCACCACGCCAACCAGCGCCTGGCCGGGCGACAGGCTGCTGATGACTTCCTCGCCGAGCGCCTTTTCCTTCACCTTGGCGATGAACTCGCGCACGACGGGCAGCGCCACGTCGGCCTCGAGCAGCGCGAGACGCACCTCGCGCAGCATTTCCTGGGTGTTCGCCTCGGTGAGCCGGGCTTCGCCGCGCAGCGTCTTGACGACGCGCGCCATCCGTTGAGTCAGATTGTCGAGCATGGGGAGCGATGAACAGTGCGGCCCGGGCAGCGCGCGAAGCGGAAGACGTCGCGGAGTAGGGGCCTAGTGTAAACTTCGAATATGGATATTGTACTGTATGCCCTCACTGCGCTCCTCTACGGCGGTTTAGCCGTGGCCGGCTGGCGCTCGCACCGGCACGCCGCCGTGCGCCCCATGCTCGAAAGCGTGCCGGCGGTGCCGGCCGCCGCGGCGCCTCTGCCGGCACCGCCGGCCGCTTCGGGCATGAGCGGCTCGGGCCGCGCGCTGCTGTTCGTGGCGCTGCTCGCTCACGGCGTACTGCTGCATACCACCATCTTTCCTCAGAACGCGATGGTGTTCGGTTTCGCGTTCGCGCTGTCGGCCATGTTCTGGCTCGGCGCCGGCATCTACTGGATCGAGAGTTTTTTCTTTCCGCTCGACGGTCTGCGCCTGCTGGTCTTGCCGCTCGCCTGCATCGCTTCCTTGTTGCCGCTGGCGTTCAACGGCGTGCGCGTGCTGCCGTATTCCGCCGCGCCAATGTTCAAGCTGCATTTTCTGATCGCCAATATTGCGTATGGCCTGTTCGCGATCGCGGCGCTGCACGCTGTTCTGATGCTGCTGGTCGAGCGGCGTCTGCATGCCATGCGCGGTGGCATTGCGCAGCGGCATACGGCCGCGGCGGGCAACGGCTGGCTATCGAGCTGGCTCGATACGCTGCCGCCGCTCCTCACGCTGGAGAAACTGCTGTTCCGTCTGATCGGCGCGGGTTTTGTCCTGCTGACGCTCACGCTCGTGTCGGGCATTCTGTTCAGCGAGCAACTGGTCGACCGTGCGTTGCAACTCGATCACAAGACCGTGTTCGCGATTCTTTCGTGGGTGATGTTCGGCGCGCTGCTGACCGCGCGCAAGGTTTCCGGCTGGCGCGGCCGTGCGGCATTGCGCTGGGTGCTGGCGTCGTTCGTCGCGCTGTTGCTGGCGTACGTCGGCAGCCGTTTTGTTTTCGAGGTGCTGTTGCACCGTGCTGTAGTGTGAGCGTGTCCCATGCGACAAATATTTCTGTTGATCCTGTTGTTCATCGTCGGCCAGTGGCTGGTGAAGGCGCTACGTCGTCATGACGCGCAGGCGTCTCAACGCAGCGGTACCGGCGCCAGTGGCGCCGCGGGTGCGAAAGGCCCGAATGGTTCGAACGGCGGCGCGCGCGCGTCCGCTCCCGCGCCGGCGCAACTCGCCGAGCCGATGATCCGTTGCGTCGAATGCGGCGTGCACGCGCCGAAAAGCGATTCCGTGGTGGTGGCGGGGCAGCCGTTCTGCAGCGCCGCGCACGCGCAGCGTCACGGCGCACGACCTACGGGCCGCGACGCTCGATGAGCGTCGAGTTCACCGTCGATGCCGACGGTTGGGTCGCTGCCGCACGCAAACTGCCATCGCCGAATTTCGAAGCGCGACCCGAAGGGGCCGTGCCGACGCTGATCGTCGTCCACAACATCAGCCTGCCGCCCAACGAGTTCGGTGGCACCGCGATTGCCGAACTGTTCCTCAACACGCTCGATTGCGACGCTCACCCGTACTACGACTCGCACCTGCGCGGCGTGCGGGTGTCGGCACATTTCGTGATTCATCGCGACGGCGCGCTCGAGCAGTTCGTGTCATGCAACGAGCGCGCGTGGCACGCCGGTCCGTCGAATTTTTTCGGCCGCGAGCGTTGCAATGATTTCTCGATCGGTATCGAGTTGGAAGGCAGTGACACCACGCCTTTCGAAGCGGCGCAATACCGCACGCTCGGCGCGCTTGTGAACGCGCTCAAGGCGCGCTATCCGGTCGAGGCGCTCGCCGGTCACTCGGATATTGCTCCCGGTCGCAAGACCGATCCAGGGCCGCATTTCGAGTGGCCGCGTCTGCAGCGCGACACTTCGCTCAGTGCTCAGTATTTCCCCTATCTCAAGTTTTCCAAAACGCCGTAACGACCCTTTCGCGACTCTTCGCGCGACTTCGCGTGATGCGAGGAGAGCAAGGCGCTGCCTTGTTCTCCGGGGAGTCGGCTGCGCGCCTTGTTCGCGTTGCGCTATCCAAAAGTCAAGACTTCGAAAGCAAATAAAACGATTTGACCTGTCTCGAATCTCCACTATACTTGGTGCCAGAAATTCGGTTCTGCACTACATCTTGTGTTCAGCTGTGCATAACCGTGTGAATAACTGAGTGCATAACCGAGTGTATAAGTCCGCGGCGCCCCGCTCCCGAGCATGGCGCCGCAAGCATTCCAGGCAGCGAAAAAAATTCCTGTGGCGCGGCCGGATTGACCACCGGCGGCATCCAGAAAACATTCAGGAAAAGGGCTCAGCCAGTGATCGCGACACACACGACGAAGACCGTTATCAATTCGAATCAGGCTTCATCGCTGTCGCATCCCGCCACCCGGCTTAGCCGGCCTTTTTCCTGCACCCCATCGCTTGCGCACGCGGCGGCGCAGCGTTCGTTTTAATCCGCGGATCTTCCCGCAACATTTCCAGGACCAGGAGCTTTGCACATGCAAACCACCGACAACGTGACGACCCGGTATGAGGGCTCACCGACTGGCCAGGCCTTCGGCCAGGCACAAGGCGCACAAGCGCTCGCGCCGCAAGCGACCTTCGCCGACTACAAGGTGATCCGTCGTAACGGCAGCGTCGTGTCGTTCGAACCGTCGAAAATCGCCATCGCCGTGACGAAGGCATTTCTGGCCGTCAACGGTGGTCAAGGCGCCGCGTCGGCGCGTGTGCGCGAGCTGGTCGAGCAACTCACGCAGAACGTGGTGCGCGCACTCGTGCGCAGCCGCCCGAACGGCGGCACGTTCCATATCGAAGACATTCAGGATCAGGTCGAACTCGCGCTGATGCGCGGCGGCGAACACAACGTCGCACGTGCGTACGTGCTGTATCGCGAGAAGCGCACGCAGGCTCGCGGCCATGACGACCAGGTGGCCGCCAGCGCGCCGGGCCTGAACGTCACGGACAACGGCGTGACGCGTCCGCTCGATCTGGCTGCGCTGCGCGGCGTCATCGAACTGGCTTGCTCGAACCTGGGCGACGCCGTGAGCGCCGATCCGATCATCGCGGAAACGGTCAAGAATCTGTACGACGGCGTGCCGATGAGCCAGGTCTACGACTCGGCCATCCTGGCTGCCCGCACCATGATCGAAAAGGACCCGGCTTACAGCCAGGTCACCGCCCGCATCCTGCTGCACACCATTCGCCGCGAGATCCTCGAAGAGGAAGTCACGCAAACGGAAATGGGCGAGCGTTACGCCGAATATTTCCCGCAGTTCATCAAGCGCGGCGTGCAAGCCGAACTGCTCGACGACAAGCTGCTGCAGTTCGACCTGAAGCGCCTCGGCGCAGCACTCGACAACAACCGCGACCTGCAATTCGGCTACCTCGGTCTGCAAACGCTGTACGACCGCTACTTCCTGCATCACGACGGTGTGCGCATCGAAATGCCGCAGGCATTCTTTATGCGTGTCGCGATGGGTCTGTCGCTCAACGAGATCGACCGTGAAGCGCGCGCGATCGAGTTTTACAACGTGCTGTCGAGCTTCGACTTCATGTCGTCCACGCCCACGCTGTTCAACTCGGGCACCCGCCGCTCGCAACTGTCGTCGTGCTACCTGACCACGGTCGACGACGACCTCGACGGCATCTACGAAGCACTGAAGGAAAACGCGCTGCTGTCGAAGTTCGCCGGCGGTCTGGGCAACGACTGGACGCGCGTGCGTGCTTTGGGCTCCCACATCAAGGGCACCAATGGCAAGTCGCAAGGCGTCGTGCCGTTCCTGAAGGTTGTCAACGACACGGCAGTCGCCGTGAACCAGGGCGGCAAGCGCAAGGGCGCGGTGTGCGCGTACCTGGAAACGTGGCACCTGGACATCGAGGAATTCCTCGAGCTGCGCAAGAACACCGGCGACGACCGTCGTCGCACGCACGACATGAACACGGCGAACTGGATTCCCGACCTGTTCATGAAGCGCGTGATGGAAGGCGGCGACTGGACGCTGTTCTCGCCGTCCACCTGCCCGGACCTGCACGACAAGTTCGGCGCCGAGTTCGAAACGGCTTACACGGCTTACGAAGACAAGGTCGCGCGCGGCGAGATCAAGCTGTTCAAGAAGATCCCGGCGGCGCAACTGTGGCGCAAGATGCTGGGCATGCTGTTCGAAACCGGCCACCCGTGGATCACGTTCAAGGATCCGTGCAATGTGCGCTCGCCGCAACAGCACGTCGGCGTCGTCCACTCGTCGAACCTGTGCACGGAAATCACGCTCAACACCAGCGACGCCGAAATCGCCGTCTGCAACCTGGGCTCCGTGAACCTCGTCGCCCACCTGAAGGAACAGGCCGACGGCACGCTCGTGCTCGACCACGACAAGCTCAAGCGCACCGTCAGCGTGGCGATGCGCATGCTCGACAACGTGATCGACATCAACTACTACGCGGTCGCCAAGGCACGTAACTCGAACCTGAAGCACCGTCCGGTCGGCATGGGCATCATGGGCTTCCAGGACTGCCTGCATCTGCTGCGCACGCCGTACGCGTCGGAAGAAGCGGTCAAGTTCGCGGACACGTCGATGGAAGCGGTTTGCTACTACGCTTACTACGCGTCGACGGAACTGGCGCAGGAACGTGGCCGTTACTCGAGCTACCGTGGCTCGCTGTGGGATCGCGGCATCCTCCCGCAAGACTCGGTGAAGCTGCTGGAGCAAGCGCGCGGCGGTTATGTCGAAGTCGATTCGAGCGAGTCGATGGACTGGACCGAACTGCGTTCGCGCATCGCCCAGTACGGCATGCGCAACTCGAACTGCGTCGCGATCGCGCCGACGGCGACGATCTCGAACATCATCGGCGTGTCGGCCTGCATCGAACCGACCTTCCAGAACCTGTATGTGAAGTCGAATCTGTCGGGCGAATTCACGGTGGTCAACGACTACCTGGTGCGCGACCTGAAGGCGCGCGGTCTGTGGGACGAAGTGATGGTCGCCGACCTGAAGTACTTCGACGGCACGCTCTCGCGCATCGACCGTATTCCGGCCGACCTGCGCGCGATCTACGCCACCGCGTTCGAAGTCGATCCGAAGTGGCTGGTCGAAGCAGCGTCGCGTCGTCAGAAGTGGATCGACCAGGCGCAGTCGCTGAACATCTACATGGGCGGCGCGTCGGGTAAGAAGCTCGACGAGATCTACAAGCTCGCCTGGGTGCGTGGCCTGAAGACGACCTACTACCTCCGCACGATGGCGGCGACCCACGTCGAGAAGTCGACGGTGGCACACGGCGCGCTGAACGCGGTGAGCTCGGGCGGCGGCGAAGGTTCGGGTGGTGCAGCGGGCGGCGCGGCAGGTGGTTTCGGTGCGAACAACGGCGCGGCTGGCGGTGCCGCAGGTGGCTTTCAGGCTGCAGCGGCCACGCCAGCAGTCGCGGCTGAAGCAGCGCCGGAAGCGGATGGTCCGGTGTGCATGATGCGTCCGGGCGACCCTGGCTTCGACGAGTGCGAAGCTTGCCAGTAAGTAGCGGGCAAGCAGCGGGATCGCTGCTTGCTGACGGGTAGTAGGTAATGACCCGCATGCAGCGAGCAGCGAAGCAGATGGAAGAGAAGTAGAAGTGAAGTGGAAGTGAAGTAGATGAGCGGCGCAGCGAGTGAAACAGGAAGCGCGCCGCTCATCGCAACGCAGCGAAGCAGCGCAGGTCACTGAAGCCGTGACGCGGTCATCGTGACCCGGCCATCGTGACGCGGTCAATCGGCAGTCAGCAGTCGGCAGCACCAGACGAAGCGCGCGACACAGTGCGCGCAGCAAACGCTTCGATCGATGGGTCGATCAACGCAGCCGGCCCGATGCATCGCTCGACATGGCATTGAACTTCACCTCGCCAGCACTGACGAAGCAGCAGATGCGAGGCACATGCGAAGCACACGCAGGGCAAGCGCGGACCACCGCGACGAGTAACGCGACGAGCCACGCAAGTGAGCAGTCAGCAATCGCAAGACGCTACGAGCACGCTCCGCAATACAGATAGATAGAGCAGCGAAACGTCGCATCGACACGTTGCTCTTCGAGCTCGCGAAGCACCTCGACGACACTCGTTCAACACGCTTCACATGAGGTGACGCACACACTCTGTTGAACAAAGTGTTGTATGAACGTAGCAACGCGAATCGAAAACAGGATTTTTCATCAGCGAACTCTTTTATCGCTCGTGAAAAGATGGTACAAACCGTTCTAAATTGATGGTGACATTTATGCTCAACTGGGATGACGAGATCACTGCCGTAACTCCCTCGAGCGCTACGCAACAGAATGTGTTGCGCAACGCTGCGGGATCGGCTGTCGGTTCGCAAGTCGGAACGCGTTCCGCTCCTCATGCTCCCTCGGCTCAAGACGTATTCGCGAACGACATTGCTGTCGCTCCCGTCGCTCATGCTGCTACCGGAACGGCTGCCGTTTCGGAAGCGCGAGTCAACGTCGCCGACAAGCGCATCATCAACGGCCAGACCGACGTCAATCAGTTGGTGCCGTTCAAATACAAGTGGGCTTGGGAAAAGTATCTGGCTGGTTGTGCCAACCACTGGATGCCGCAAGAAGTGAACATGTCGCGCGACATCGCCCTCTGGAAAGACCCGAACGGTCTGACCGAAGACGAGCGCCGCATCGTCAAGCGCAACCTGGGCTTCTTCGTGACGGCCGATTCCCTCGCCGCCAACAATATCGTGCTGGGCACCTACCGCCACATCACGGCGCCCGAATGCCGCCAGTTCCTGCTGCGCCAGGCGTTCGAAGAGGCGATCCACACGCACGCCTACCAGTACATCGTCGAATCGCTGGGCCTCGACGAAGGCGAAATCTTCAACGCGTATCACGAGGTCTCCTCGATCCGCGCGAAAGACGAATTCCTGATTCCGTACATCCACGTGCTGACCGATCCGGCCTTCAAGACCGGCACGCTCGAGGCAGACCAGACGCTGCTGCGCTCGCTGATCGTGTTCGCCTGTGTGATGGAAGGCCTGTTCTTCTACGTCGGCTTTACCCAGATCCTGGCGCTGGGTCGCCAGAACAAGATGACCGGCGCGGCGGAACAGTACCAGTACATCCTGCGCGACGAGTCGATGCACTGCAACTTTGGCATCGACCTGATCAACCAGATCAAACTCGAAAACCCGCAACTCTGGACGGCTGAATTCCGCGCGGAAATCCGCGAGATCTTCCAGCAGGCAGTCGAACTCGAATATCGTTACGCGGAAGACACGATGCCGCGCGGGGTGCTCGGCCTCAATGCGTCGATGTTCAAGAGCTACCTGCGCTTCATCTGCAACCGCCGTTGCCAGCAGATCGGTCTCGATCCGCTGTACCCGAACGAGGAAAACCCGTTCCCGTGGATGAGCGAGATGATCGATTTGAAGAAGGAACGCAACTTCTTCGAGACGCGAGTGATCGAATATCAGACTGGCGGCGCGCTGACCTGGGAGTGATCCGGGTTCGTGCTGCAGATGCATTCTTTGATGGGGATGCCGTTGGCTTGGGCCGCGGCAATTTTGGCTAGGAGCAGAACCGCCTGATGCAAAGCATGCCCGGTGCGCCGCGTGCCTTCGCGGCCCACAACTATGACAGGCACTTTGCGAACCCTTCAGTGGGATGGGCAAACTTCCCCCCGGAAAAAGCCGCTGGCGCGATCGCCGGCGGCTCGATCAAGCAATTGCCGGCGTTGAGTATCAACGCCGATCAGATCTGGCGCGCGGTGCCTTGTGGCACGGCGCGCCTTACCGCATTCATTAGCGTAAGCGCGCAGCACCTGCGTACGCCGATGAATAGCCCGCTTCGTAGCGCGCGCCCTGAGAAGCGTCCGCGGGAAGCGGGTTTTGACGAAGGGTGTAGTTTGAACTGACTCTCATCTGAAAACCTGAAGGAGAAAATGATGGCAACTATCAAGAAAGCGGCTGCTAAGAAGCCCGCAGCAAAGAAGGCTGCTCCGGCTAAGAAGGCCGCACCGGCAAAGAAAGTCGCTGCAAAGAAAGTCGCAGTGAAGAAGGTTGCAGCGAAGAAGGCAGCACCGGCTAAGAAGGTTGCAGCGAAGAAAGCTGCGCCGGCCAAGAAGGTCGCCGCCAAGAAAGTCGCTGTGAAGAAGGTTGCGGCTAAGAAGGTTGCAGCGAAGAAGGCGCCGGCCAAGAAGGCAGCGCCGGCTAAGAAAGCCGCAGTGAAGAAGGTTGCAGCAAAGAAAGCAGCACCGGCCAAGAAGGCTGCAGCGAAGAAGGCTGCACCGGCTAAGAAGGCTGCTGCCAAGAAGGCTGCGCCTGCGAAAAAGGCTGCTGCGAAAAAGGCTGCGCCCGCGAAAAAGGCTGCCGCTAAAAAGGCTGCGCCTGCCAAGAAGGCTGCCGCGAAGAAGGCCGCTGCTCCTGCCAAGAAGGCTGCCCCTGCGAAGAAGGCTGTCGCCAAGAAGGCGGCTCCTGCACCCGCTGCGACTTCTGTCTCGAGCGCACCGGCGGCGACGGTGAAGACCGCGCTGAACCCGGCAGCGGCATGGCCGTTCCCGACGGGCAGCCGTCCGTAAGCCGTAGAAGTACTTCGGCACGTCGTATCGTGTGTCGATGATCGAGTAGCGCTTCAGCAGCATGACCAAGCGCTACTCGGTCAGGGTCCCGTTGCCGGGTTTCTGGCGACGGGATTTTTTTTGCCCCGGTGAAGGCGCCGGCTACGAGAAGCGCTTCAAAATCCGCAGGCGAAAAAAAACGCATGCACAGGGGAGGGCATGCGTGTGAGGTCGCCGCGGCGGCGTAAAGCCTCGCCGCGCGAGAGGGGAAACCTAGTGGGTGACGCGCGTGACGCCACCGCTGGAGAGCAGCCGCACGCGCTCGCCGGCGCGGAAGATCTCGCCCGTGGCGCTTTGGGTAATGGCACGGATGTCGCCGTTATCGAGCCGCACGGTGATCTCGAGGCCATCGTGCACAGCCACGCCGTTCTCGATCGAGTTGCCGGCTATCGCGCCCGCGAGACCGCCGATGATGCCCGTGACGATCGCGCCGGTGCCACCGCCGATCCTGCTGCCGGCCACCGCACCCAGCGCGCCGCCGCCGATCGCGCCGATACCGCTCGGCTGACCGTTGTTCGAACTGATCTTCACCGCGCGCACGCTGTCGACCGTACCCATGCGGACCGTTTCTTCCCGCTGTGCCTGCGACGCCGTGTACACGTCCGCGGAACTGCTGTTGTACGCACAGCCCGACATGGCAAGCGAACCGGCGATCAAGGCGGCCACTATCAGGCGACTCGTTGTTCTCATTCCCTAAACTCCAATAGCTCTCGGTATTACGGCAGGTCGTATCCGAACGCCTGCTTGAACCGCTCGTTGATCTCCGCCCGGCTGGGCGCGTAGTTTTGCGGGCCCTGGTGTTCGATCTTCAGCGCACCCATCAGACTCGCGAGACGGCCGGTGGTGGCCCAGCCAAGCTTGTTCTCGATGCCGTACAGCAGGCCGCCGCGGAAAGCGTCGCCGCAGCCAGTGGGATCGAGCACTTGCCGTGCCTTGACCGCCGGAATGTCTTCGACGCCGCCCGCGTGATGGATCTGCGCGCCTTGCTCGCCGAGCGTGACGATCAGCGCCTCGACCTTGCCGGCGATTTCTTCGATCGACCAACCCGTTTTGTTGCTGACCAGTTTGGCTTCGTAGTCATTGACCGCTACATACGTAGCGAGTTCAATCATGCGTCGCAGCGACTCGCCGTCGAAGAGCGGCAAACCTTGGCCCGGATCGAAGATGAACGGCACGCCCGCGGCCGCCAGATGCTCCGAATGCTGGATCATGCCGTCGTAGCCGTCGGGTGCGACGATACCGAGCGTGATGCCGCTGGCCTGATCGGCCCGGTTCAGATGCGACTGCATCATCGCGCCGGGGTGGAACGCGGTGATCTGATTGTTTTCCAGATCCGTGGTGATCATCGCCTGGGCGGAATAGGTGTCCGGCACCACGAGCACGCTTTCCGTCGACAGGCCGAGTTGCTTGAACCGGTCCATATAGAGTTGCGCGTCGACCGAGCCCAGCGTGCCCATGATGCGCGCGTCGCCGCCGAGCAGATGCAGCGAATAGGCGATGTTGCCCGCACAGCCGCCGAACTCGCGGCGCATGGTCGGCACGAGAAAGCTCACATTCAGGATGTGGACCTGCTCCGGTAGGATGTGCTCCCGGAAGCGGCCTTCGAAAGTCATGATGTTGTCGTAGGCGAGCGAGCCGCAAATGAGCGTAGCCAAGGCGAGCGTCCTGTAAAAACGATAAAGGAAAAGGGAGCGTCGATGCGACAGCGCCGCGCATGAAGCGCGGCGCCGGAGTTCGTACGCGAAGGGTTTACTTCAGCGCGGCGAGTGCTGCGTCGTAGTTCGGTTCGTTCTTGATTTCGCCGACCAGTTCAGCGTGAACGACCTTGTCGTTCTCGTCGATCACCACCACGGCGCGAGCCGTCAGGCCGGTCAGCGGGCCGCTCGTCACGTCGACGCCGTAGGCTTGCGCGAACTCATGGCCACGGAACGTGGATGCCGTGACGACGTTCTCAATGCCTTCGGTCGTGCAGAAGCGCGATGCGGCGAACGGCAGATCGCCCGACACGACGATCACCGACGTGTTGGTCAGCTTGGCGGCGGCTTCGTTGAACTTGCGGGTCGAGGTGGCGCAGGTCGGCGTGTCGAGGCTCGGGACGATGTTCAGCACTTTGCGCTTGCCGGCGAAATCGGCCAGCGACACCGGCTTCAGATCCTTGCCGACCAGCGAGAAAGCAGGAGCGGCCTGGCCGACCGACGGGAACGTGCCGGCTACTTCAATCGGGTTGCCACCCAGCGTGACTTGACTCATGTTGTTGTGCTCCGAAAATTCGTCAGTAATGACGGTGGACGTACCCGGTCGGTGCCGGGCACGCAAGAATGCGTTACGGATAAAAAATCTGTACGCGGAAATTGGAAGCGACCGCATTGCCCGTGTCGAGATGCACGATCATGGTCTGAGTCGTGTGGGCGGGCAGGCCGGCCGCGATCGCCGTGCCGGGCGGTACATAGTCTTGCGGCCACAGCACGCGGCGTACCGCGACATTGTTCTGATCGTCCAAAAGGGTGAGCTCGATGGCCGGATAGGCGAGCGCAATGTTGAAGCGGTTGCGCAGCGGCATCTTCAGTTCGAGCTTGTGCGGGCCGTCGATCTGCCGAAGATCGGAAGGTTCGACCTGCAAGCCGTCGATGTCGTGCGGTGGCGTGACGAGGCAGCCGAGCGTCGCGCAGGCCTTCGCGTAGAGCGTCTGGGAGCGCGGCAAGTACACCATCACCGTTTCGCGCTGCCACCAGGCGAGCTGCGCGAGCAGCGCAATGATCAACAGTCCCGCCACCACCGAACCGACGATAATCCAGCCCGTGCGCCGCGGCTCGGCCGGGCGCGTTTCACGCACGACGGGGAAGGGCTCGGCGCCGTCGTTGACCGGCTGGACGGAGAAGGGCTCGCCGCTTGCCGGAACCGGGCCGGCGGTAGCGGCCGCGCTGGCACCACCGAAGCTTGCGGCGCCTGCGCCGGCCGCACCTACACCGGCCGCACCTACGCCCGCCGCGCCTACGCCGGCCGCGCCGAAACGCGGCTCATTGTCAGGGATGCCATGCAAAGTGGCCGATTCATCCAGGACCGGCTCTTCGAGCGGCGCGTCAGACGCGCGCTCGGTCTTATGCCAGACGCGCGGCGCTTCTTCGACGGGCGGATCGACGTCATACGCGAACGGGTCGAGCGGCGCGTCCGCCAGAATCGGTTCGTGGTCGGGTGGAATGGGCGCGGTGAATGCGCCGGCCGGCAGTTCGGGCTCCGCGGCGTGGCGCGGCGTGACCGCGACGCCTGCGTCGGTGGAGACCGGCGAGAGCGGCACATTGCCGGCATGGTGCCGCAGACGATTGTCGATGGTGGCGTCGGGTGCCGGCGCCCACGGATCCCAGGCTTCGGCGCTGAAGTCCGGACCTTTCGGACGCACACCCGACAGTGCTTCGATCGCCGCGGCAGCGGCGACCGGTTTGGCGGAGGAGAAATCACCGCCTTCTGTGATGTCGAACAGGCTGCTCGACGCGTCGAATACTTCGTGGCAATGCCCGCAGCGGACTAGCCCGCGGCGTAGCGCGAGCTGTTCCGTTTGCAGGCGGAAGACGGTTTCACAGAAGGGGCAACGCGTCGCCAGGAGCATATTGAGCCGATAAGCCGGAAGGCCGTTGGTTGGACAATACGCCTTATTCTAATGGCTTTCGCGGCGCGTTCCCGACAGACATACCCAACCTTCGTGTTCGCGCCATACGCTGATATCGATCCATCGTGCGTAGACCTGCGCGACTTCGTCCGCTTGCCGAGCCAGAATGCCGGACAGCGCGATCCGGCCACCCGGCTTGACCTTCGACGAGAGCATCGACGCCATCAGCTTGAGTGGGTTGGAGAGAATGTTGGCCACCACGATATCGAACTCGCCAGTGGGACATTCGTCGGGCAAACCGTACGTGACGTCCGCGCGGTTACGCTCGCTGTTGTGACGCGCCGACTCGACCGCTTGCGGGTCGATGTCGATGCCGTACACCGGATCGGCGCCACACTTCTTCGCCAGAATCGCAAGGATGCCGGAGCCGCAGCCGTAGTCGAGCAATGACTGCCCGGGCTTCACCGATTGCTCCAGCCATTCCATGCAAAGCCGCGTGGTGGGATGGCTGCCGGTGCCGAACGCGAGGCCAGGATCGAGCTCCAGCACGAGTGCTTCAGGGTCCGGTGCGTCGTGCCACGACGGCACGACCCAGATACGTTCGCCGATCTTGATCGGATCGAACTGCGACTGCGTGAGCCGCACCCAATCCTGATCCTCGACTTCACGCACGGTGAATGACGGCGCTGTCTCCAGGCCGATTTCATTGGCTGCTGCGGTCAGCAGCACTGCCGGCTCGTGTTCCGGCGCGAGCAGTGCGATCACGCGCGAACGCTGCCACGCCGTGCGATCCGGCGTGAGACCGGGCTCGCCGAACAGCGGCTGCTCGTCGGGCGTGTCGGCGTCCGCATCTTCGACCGATACGGACAGCGCGCCCAACTCGAGCAGCGCGTCGGAGAATTCCTCCGCGTGCTCGCGTGCCAACTCGGCGATCAGTTCCCGGTAGCTCATGACTTACGCTTCTTCCGGCGCGGCCTGCTGCTTCGCGGCCAACCGGTTTTCGAGGTAGTGAATGCTGGTGCCGCCTTCGACGAATTTCGCGTCCAGCATCAGCTCGCGGTGCAACGGGATGTTGGTTTGAATGCCTTCCACCACCATTTCCGACAGCGCGATGCGCATGCGTTTGATCGCCTGTTCGCGCGTGGCGCCGTAAGCGATCAGCTTGCCGATCATCGAATCATAGTTCGGCGGTACGAAGTAGCCATTGTAGGCGTGCGAGTCGACGCGGATGCCGGGGCCGCCCGGCATGTGCCACGACGTCAAACGTCCCGGCGACGGAGTGAACTTGAACGGATCCTCCGCGTTGATCCGGCATTCGATCGCGTGACCCTTGAACACGATGTCGCGCTGACGGAAGGCGAGCTTTTCGCCGGCCGCAATGCGGATCTGTTCCTGGACGATGTCGACGCCCGTGATCAGTTCGGTCACGGGGTGCTCGACCTGCACGCGCGTGTTCATTTCAATGAAGTAGAACTCGCCGTTTTCGTACAGGAACTCGAACGTACCCGCGCCAAGATAGCCCATCTTCTTGCAGGCGTCCGCGCAACGATCGCCGATGCGATCGATCAGACGGCGCGCGATACCCGGCGCCGGCGCTTCTTCAATCACTTTCTGGTGACGGCGCTGCATCGAGCAATCGCGCTCGCCCAGCCAGACAGCATTCTTGAACGAATCGGCCAGCACCTGGATTTCGATGTGCCGCGGGTTCTCCAGGAATTTCTCCATGTAGACCTGCGGGTTGCCGAACGCACGGCCGGCTTCTTCGCGCGTCATGTTGACCGCGTTGACCAGCGCCGCTTCCGTGTGGACCACGCGCATGCCGCGGCCGCCGCCGCCGCCAGCGGCCTTGATGATGACCGGGTAGCCGACCTGGCGGGCAATCTTCACGATCTCTTTCGGATCTTCCGGCAACGCGCCTTCCGAACCCGGCACGCACGGCACGCCGGTCTTGATCATGGTCTGCTTGGCCGTGACCTTGTCGCCCATCATCCGAATCGTTTCCGGACGCGGGCCGATGAAGGTGAAGCCGGACTGCTCGACGCGCTCGGCGAAGTCGGCGTTTTCCGAGAGGAAGCCGTAGCCGGGGTGGATCGCTTCGGCGTCGGTGACTTCCGCCGCGCTGATCAGCGCGGGCATATTCAGATAGCTCAGGTTGGAAGGCGCCGGGCCGATACAGACCGCCTCGTCGGCGAGCTTCACGTACTTGGCTTCCTTGTCGGCTTCCGAATAGACGACGACTGTCTTGACGCCAAGCTCGCGGCAGGCGCGCTGGATACGAAGCGCGATCTCGCCACGATTGGCAATGAGGATTTTTTCAAACATAGCGGGTTTTCGACTCATCAATGGGCGCCGGGTTGATCACAACGCCGGCTGCCTCAGAGGATCGGTCGCGCGCCTTGGGGACTGCGGGCGCGCGGGCGGCATGCGCAAAAAAGAAGCGCTAAGCGTGCCGCGTCAGCCGACCACGAACAGCGGTTGGCCGTACTCGACCGCCTGGCCGTTTTCGACGAGGATTTCCTTCACCACGCCGGACTTGTCCGACTCGATTTCGTTCAGCAGCTTCATCGCTTCGATGATGCAGATCGTCTGGCCTTCCTTGACCGTGTCGCCCACCTGGACGAACGGGTCGGCGCCCGGCGACGGCGCGCGGTAGAACGTGCCGACCATCGGCGAGGTCACCACGTGGCCTTGCGGCGCGGCGGCGGCCGGCGTGGCCGGCGCAGCTGCGGCAGCGGCCGGCGCTTCGCCGCCGATGGCCGGCGCCGGTTGCGCGTATTGCGGCGCATACGAGGCGGACGGTTGCACGTAAACCGGCGGCGCATTCTTGACGATGCGAACCTTGCCTTCGCCCTCGGTCACTTCGAGTTCGGAAATACCGGACTCCGAGACGAGGTCGATCAGAGTTTTCAGTTTACGTAGATCCATCAGGAAGCCCCTTTCAATGCGAAAAGTGCCGGCGCATACGCAGCCGGCGCAAATTAGACGTGTTTGGAATCAGCCGCGCGACGAGCCGGCGGCGAGCCGGTCGAGCGCGAATTCGAGCGCGTACAGATAACCCTTCCAGCCGAGGCCGCAAATGACGCCCTCCGCCTGGTCGGAAAAATACGAGTGATGCCGGAACGGTTCGCGACGATGCACGTTCGACAGATGAATCTCGACGAACGGGATGCCGACCCCCGCCAGTGCGTCCCGAATCGCCACGCTCGTGTGCGTGTACGCGGCGGGATTGATCAATATGAAATCGGTCTGTTCAGTCCGGGCGGATTGGATGCGGTCCACCAGAGCGCCTTCATGGTTGCTCTGGAACGACGCGAGTTCGACGCCTGCGTCCGCTGCGCGGTCCGCCAGCGCCTGATCGATCTGCGGCAAGGTCACGCGACCGTAGACCTCGGGTTCCCGGGTGCCGAGAAGGTTGAGGTTGGGTCCGTGCAGTACCAGCAGTCGCGTCATGGTCGCTTCTTTTTCCGTGGAATTGGGCGCACTTTAGCGCTGATTAGAGAAACTTGTCTAGTTTCCCGAACGTACGGTTAGATTACGGCGGCATTTTGCCGCCGCGCCGGGCGCCCATCTTCTCTCAAATCCGAGCGATTTGCGCGTATTTTTGCGCGTTCTGCGGGTATTTGAGTGTCAAAAGAATGTGAAATTTAAAGCGCGTCGAGGGTCTTTTTCAGCGCTTGCGGATCGATTTGTCCTAATTTTGTCGAGCGAATCTCACCTTTTGCGTCGATTACGACGGTAAAGGGCAGGCCGCCCGCCGTATTACCGAAGGCTCGCGCGAGGTCGGCCCCGCCGAAGCCCGTGACATACACCGGGTAGGCCACTTTCACTTTCTGCAGGAACGCCTGAACGTTTTTGTCCGAATCGACGCCAAGTCCGACGAACTGGATGCCTTTTTCTGCGTAGTCGCGCTGAAGCTGGGACAACGCCGGCATTTCCTCGACGCAAGGCCCGCACCACGAGGCCCAGAAGTTGACGACGATTGCGTGTCCTTTCAGCGAACTTAGGGTTTGTGGTTTGCCGTCCACGGTGGTCACCGGAGCGCTCCACAGTTGGGCGACAGCGCTTTCGCCGGAAACCGGCTGTGCATTGGCCGCGACTTCGGTTTTGCCGCCGTTCAGCCAGTGGCTCGCCAGCACACCGCCGCCCGCGGCGACGATCGCGACAAGCGCGCCCGCCAGAATCCGTCTCGTGTTCATCTTGTCAGTCTAGTTAGTTGATGGGGCGACGTCGTTGCCGTCGAGCAGCGTCTGTACGGCTTGCAGATTCGCGCGCGCGGTACGACCGCGCGCGTCGGCCCGTACCGCGCCGCGCAGGTCGTCCGTTTCGTAGAGCGCGACGTGCACGCCGACCGGTTCCGCCTCGCGCCCTTCATTGGTGGGGCGCCACAGGAAGCTGAGCGTCTCGACATAGCCGCGGCCGGCGAAATGCCGCGTTTCCGAAACGTCGTACTGGATGTTCGCGTTCAGGAAGTAGATCGCGACTTCTTTCGGGTTGTCGCAGAAAACCTGCAGGTGAATGTCCGAGTGTTCGCCGGCCGTGCCGCCGAGCACCGCGCCGGTCAGATAGGGGTTGAACGGCGCGAGCCGCTCCATCCAGTCGACCGCGATACGGCGCAGGCGCCGCAATAGAGCAGGCTGGCTGTCGCCCTGGAACAGCGACTGATATTCCCGGATTTCTTCTTCAATCTGGTCGTTATCCGGCAGCCATTCGCCGGCAACACGGCTCTCGCCGACCACTTGCCGGGCCGCTTTGCGCTTCGCCGTGGCGTAGTCCAGACCGTCTTCGGCGATCATGCGCGCAGCCGCGATGGCGATTTCCTCGCGCACGCGCTGCGGATCGAAATGTGATTTGCGAACCATCCCCCGATCATACTAGAGATTGATGACAGCCTTTCCTGGCGGGTCGCACCGCGCGGCCGGGCACGGGAAGTACGGGCAAGCGTTCATAGGGCGATCGGGAGGCGTCGGTTACAATAGCGTCCTTTGCAGACGGTCGATTCGGCCGCTCTTCTGCGCTCCCATCCCTCTCAGGAAAACGCCGGCCCGCCCCAAGTTTTCTTGCCCCTCTGGGGGCCTGGCGCGAAGCGGCAGGTTTAGGGGGTCGTTCCAGAAAAAACGCCCGCGCGGCACGACAGGCTTATGCACATCCACATCCTCGGTATCTGCGGCACGTTCATGGGCGGTCTCGCGGTCCTCGCGCGCGGCGCGGGCCACACCGTGACGGGTTGCGACGCCGGCGTCTATCCGCCCATGAGCACCCAGCTCGAGGCACAGGGTATTCGTCTGATCGAAGGTTATGACGCGGACCAGTTGAACGGTCTGAATGCCGACCTGTTCGTGATCGGCAACGTGGTCTCTCGCGGCAACCCGCTGATGGAAGCCATTCTCGACCGCGGTCTGCCGTACACCTCCGGCCCGCAATGGCTCGGCGAGCACGTGCTGAACGGCAAATGGGTGCTGGCGGTGGCCGGCACGCACGGCAAGACGACCACCAGCTCCATGCTGACCTGGCTGCTCGAAGACGCCGGCCTCAATCCGGGCTTTCTGATTGGCGGCGTGCCGCTGAATTTCGACGTGTCGGCCCGGCTGACCGATTCGAGCTTCTTCGTGATCGAAGCCGACGAGTACGACACGGCCTTCTTCGACAAGCGCTCGAAGTTCGTCCACTACCGGCCCAAAACCGCCGTGCTGAACAACCTCGAATTCGATCACGCGGACATTTTCCCGGATCTGGCCGCGATCGAAACGCAGTTCCATCATCTGATCCGCACCGTGCCGGGCATTGGCCGCATCGTGACGAACGGCCGTGAAGACGCGCTGGAGCGCGTGCTGACGCGCGGCTGCTGGAGCGAAGTGGAGCGTTTTGGTGTGCAGGGCGGCTGGGAAACCTTGCCCGCGGAAGACGGCGTGCCGGTCGACGAGCGTTTCGCCGTCTATCACAACAGTGAGCGCGTCGGCGTGGTCGAGTGGCAGGTGCAAGGCGAGCACAACCGCATGAACGCGCTGGCCGCGATCGCCGCCGCGCGCCACGTCGGCGTGCCGCCGGCGCAGGCCGCCCGGTCGCTGGCGAGCTTTCGCAACGTCAAGCGCCGCATGGAAGTGCGCGGCAGCGTGGACGGCGTGACGGTCTATGACGATTTCGCGCACCATCCCACTGCCATCGACACGACCGTCGCGGGGCTGCGCGCCCGCGTAGGGCGCGAGAACACGCGCATTCTCGCCGTGCTGGAGCCGCGCTCCAACACCATGAAGCTCGGCGTGATGAAAGCGCAATTGCCGGCCAGCCTCGCCGACGCCGATCTCGTGTTCGGCTACGGCGCGCCGACCGGCCGCGACGCGCTCGGCTGGAACCTCGGCGAGGCGCTCGCGCCGCTCGGCGGCAAAGCGCAGGCTTTCGACAATCTCGACGCGCTGGTCAAGGCGGTAGTCCACGCCGCGCGCCCCGGCGATCAGATTCTGGTGATGAGCAACGGCGGCTTCGGCGGCGTGCACCAGAAGCTGCTCGACGCTCTTTCCGCGCGAGGCACTTCGTGATCCTCTATCTGCACGGTTTCCGCTCGTCACCCAATTCGTTCAAGGCGCGCGTGCTGGCGGCGCGGCTCGTCGAACTCGGCCGCAGCGACGAATGGTGCTGTCCGATGCTGCCGGTCTCGCCGTTCGAGACGGTGGCGCTCGCCGAGTCGCTGGTGGCCGAAGCCAAGCCGAAAAACGTCACGCTGATCGGCAGTTCGCTCGGCGGCTATTTCGCCACTTATCTGGCGGAGAAGCATGGCTGGCCGGCGGTGCTGCTCAACCCGGCAGTCGTGCCGCAGCGCGACCTGAGCGCCTATCTCGGCGAGCAGCCGTTGTGGCACGGCGGCGGCAGCATCGTCGTCGAGCCGCATCATCTGGATGAATTGCGCGCGCTCGGCGTCGCGTCGATCACGCGGCCCGATCGCTATTATTTGATGGCCGCGACCGGCGACGAAGTGCTCGACTATCGCGAAATGCTCGCGCACTATCCCGGCGCACGCACTACGCTGATCGAAGGGAGCGACCACGCGATCAGCGAGTTCGCGCAATACGTCGACGAGGTACTGGCCTTTTGCAACGCGGAAGACGTCGAACCGCCCGCCCCGCGCGAAGCCGCGTAGAGTCGGCCAGTCCGGGCTTTCCAGCAGCGAGACATTGGCTGCTCATCAGATTCATGCCGCCGGCGCGCGTGTAACGCGCCGCGGATCCACTACCACGAACACGTTGCCGTGCCGCGCATGCAGTGACCGATCGCAGAGCAAGATCGGGCGCGTCGGCAGATGCAAGTCAGAACGAGAGTATTGAGTGAACGTTTTCTTCGAGGAATCGGGCAGTTTCAAGGCGGGCAGCGTGCTGTCGCGCCAGGGCGATGCGTTTCAGGTCGAGCTGCCGGGCGGACGCCGCGCCAAGGTGCGCGCGAAAGACGTGCTGATCGAATTCGAAAAGCCGACTGCGGCCGAGTTGATGCAACAGGCCGACGCCGCCGCGCAGGAGATCGACCTGGATTTCCTGTGGGAATGCGCGCCTGACGACGAATTCCCGTTCGCCACGCTCGGCGCCGAGTATTTCGGCGAGCGCTTCGGCTCGATCGAGCGCGCCGCGCTGGTGTTGCGCATGCACGGCTCGCCGGTGTACTTCCGCCGCAAGGGCCGCGGCATGTATCAGCGCGCGCCGCAAGAACAACTGAAGATGGCGCTTGCCGGACTCGAGCGCAAGCGTCAGCAGGCGCTGGTGCAGGCCGGCTATGAGGAAGAGCTGAAGGCCGGCCGTTTGCCGGAAGCCTTCACCGGCAGCAAGGCGCTGGCGCTGCTGACCAAGCCCGACAAGAACACGATCGAATACAAGGCGCTCGAAGGCGCGGCGGCGGCGCGCGGCATTTCGCAAGCGCGCCTGATGCTCGAATGCGGCGCCATTCCGTCGGCGCGCGCATTGCACGAGGCGAAATTCCTCTCGGAGTTTTTCCCGCACGGCACCGGCTTCCCGCCGGTTACCGTCGGCGCGTTGCCCGAAGATCTGCCCGAAGCGAACGTGCAGGCGTTCTCGATCGACGACATCACCACGACCGAAATCGACGACGCCTTTTCCGTCGAGCATCTGGCCGATGGCCGTGTGCGGATCGGCGTGCACATTGCCGCGCCGGCGCTCGGTATTCAGCGCGGCGACGAGGTCGATGCGATCGCGCGCACGCGCCTGTCGACCGTGTACATGCCGGGCGACAAGATCACCATGTTGCCCGACAGCGTCGTCGAAGCGTTCACGCTGGCCGAAGGCGGCTTGCGCCCCGCGCTTTCTCTGTATGTGATCGTCAATCGCGAGACGCAGGAGATCGTCGCGAGCGAAACGCGCGCCGAGCGCGTGTTCGTGAAGAACAATCTGCGCCACAACACGCTCGACGAGCTGGTGACTGAAGAGGCGCTCGCCGCCGGCACCGGCGACTATCCGCACAAGGAAGACATCGCCGTGCTGTGGCCGTTCGCGCAGGCGCTGTTCGAGAAGCGTCAGACCGCGCGCGCCGGTTACGGTTTGCGTCGCGAAGTGCAGCGCAATACGGATTTCAACTTCTACGTGGAAGGCGAGCACATCACGATCACGCCGCGCCGGCGCGGTTCGCCGCTCGACACGATCGTCGCCGAGCTGGCGATTCTCGCCAACTCGTCGTGGGGCGCGTTCCTGCACGATCATGGCGTGCCGGGCATCTATCGCACGCAGCGCGCGTTCGGCGCGCCGACCGGCCCGAAGCGCACGCGCATGCAAACCAACGCCGCGCCGCATGAAGGCCTCGGCGTCACGCAGTACGCGTGGAGCACGTCGCCGCTGCGCCGTTATGTCGACCTGGTGAACCAGTGGCAGTTGATCGCCTGTGTGCAGCACGGCGTGACCGCCAAATTGGCCGCACCGTTCAAGCCGAAAGACGCCGACCTGTTCGCCGTCGTGCAAGGTTTCGACGATACCTACACCGCGTATGCCGATCATCAGCGCCGCATGGAGTACTTCTGGTGTCTGCGCTGGCTGAAGCAGGAAAACAGGAAGCAGGTGGTGGCATCGGTCGTGAAGGGCGATCTGGTGCGTCTCGAAGAGATTCCGTTGCTGCTGCACGTGCCGGGTCTCGGCGTGCATGCGCGCGGCACGCGCTTGCAGATGGAAGTGATGTCGATCGACGAGTTGACTGTCGAAGCGTCCGTGCGTCTCCTGCACGTGCTCGACGCGCCGACCGTGACGAGCGGCAGCGAGGCTGAAGAACCGGACGAGAGCGAAGAGGAAATCATCGACGCTGCCGACGAGAGCGCCGAAGGCGAAGCCGAGGCTCAGGCCGAAGCCGAACTCGAGGGCAACGAGGCGGCCACGCCGAGCGACGCCGCCAATGGCGACGGTGCGAGCGATGCCGCCGACCAGCAGATTGCGGAGCCGGGACGATGAGCGCCAACGATTCACTCGACCGTTATGCGGTCATCGGCAATCCGGTCGGCCATAGCAAATCGCCGTTCATTCATGGACGTTTTGCCGAACAGACCGGCGAGCCGGTCGAGTACGGCCGTCTGCTCGCGCCGGTGGATGCGTTCGTGCCGCATGTGCGGGCCTTCATCGAGGCAGGCGGGCGCGGGCTGAACGTCACCGTGCCGTTCAAGCTCGAAGCGCATGCGTTGGCCGACACGTTGTCGCCGCGCGCGGCGGCTGCGGGCGCGGTGAATACGTTGCGCGTCGACGCGAACGGTATTTTCGGCGACAACACCGATGGCTTTGGTCTCGTGCGCGATATCGAGGTGAATCTCGGCGTGTCGCTGAAGGGCGCGCGCATTCTGTTGCTGGGCGCGGGCGGCGCCGCACGTGGCGTGGTTCTGCCGATGCTGGAGCGCGCGCCGCATACGCTCACCATCGTCAATCGTACGGCGGAGAAGGCCGAAGCATTGGTCGGCCAGTTCGCGCAGGCCGCGAGTGACGCCTCGTGTCGTCTGAGCGGTGGTAGCGCGCGGGTGATCGAAGCGAGCGCGTATGACGTGATCGTCAATGCGACGGCGGGTAGTCTGGACGCGTCGTTGCCCGAGTGCGACGACCGCGCGTTCGGCAGCGGCACGCTCGCCTACGACATGATGTACGGCGCGCATCCGACGGTATTCATGGAGCACGCGCGGAAGCTGGGTGCACGCGGCGCCGATGGACTCGGCATGCTGGTCGAGCAGGCGGCCGAGTCGTTTTACGTTTGGCGCGGCGTGCGGCCCGACGGCGCGCCGGTGCTGGCCGAATTGCGTGCGCAGTTGGCTGCGCCGTCGCACGCTTAACCGCGTCACGCAAATGCTGCGTCTTACCTTGCCGAATTTACCGACACGAGGACCTGGAGCACGATGACAGCAACGCGGCGCGTGAGCCGGCCAGGTCCGGTGCGATGGATCGTCTATCTGGGCGCGGTGGTGGCGATCGCTTGGATTGCGACGCAGGCGTTTTATTTCGCGCAGATCGCCGTTTGGAATTACGTCAATCCACGCAGCACTGCGTTTATGCGTTCGGACGCGTGGCGCTTGTCGCAGGATCGGCCGGATCTTTCCGTGCAGCATACGTGGGTGCCGTATGACCAGATTTCGCGCAATCTGAAGCGCGCGATCATCGCTTCCGAGGATGCGAATTTCGTCAATAACAATGGGTATGAGACGGACGCTATCTTGCAGGCCTGGGAGCGGAATAAGGCCAAGGGCAAGATTGTGCGCGGTGGGTCGACCATTACTCAGCAGTTGGCGCGCAATCTGTTTTTGTCGCGGGAGAAGAGTTATATCCGCAAGGGGCAGGAACTCATCATTACGTGGATGCTTGAGGCCTTGATGGATAAGGAACGGATCTTTGAGATTTATCTCAACTCCGTTGAGTGGGGGAATGGGGTTTATGGGGCTGAGGCCGCGGCTCGTTATTACTATAAGACTTCAGCGAGTAAGTTGACTGCTGCGCAGTCGGCCCGGTTGGCTGTTATGTTGCCGCAGCCTAAGTATTTTGATGAGCATCGAGGGTCGCCTTATCTTGCGCAGCGGTCGCGGGTTATTGCTCGCAGGATGGGGGCGGCGGAGTTGCCCGATTAGCTTTTTTTGGCCTTTGCGGCGTGGTTGTGGTTTTGTTCTTTGGGGGCTTGGCCTTTTCTTGATTTGTTTGTGGTCTATTGGCGTTGCCCCTGTGCGGGGCGGCACCTACTTTCTTTGCCGCGGCAAAGAAAGTAGGCAAAGAAAGCCGCTTTACACCGCCAGCCCATAAGCGGGTCCCCCGCACAGCCACGATAGTGGTGCATCTGGAATCGGCGTTCTCGCACACTCGGCCTTCGTGACAAGGCCGTCATGCCTCCCGCCTCACGCTACGCGTTCGCCGGAACGGTCTGCTCAAAAACATTGGTTGCGTTTGTGTGCGCTGTGGGGGCCGTCGGCTTCGCCTCGGCGAAATGCCGTAGTAGTGCGCCTCATTTTTTTATGCGGCTCCGCACTGGTGTTCACCAGAGCGCTCATGGTGGACGCATGATTCGCGCTTCGGTTAGTGTCGCAGTGTCCTTTAGACGATTAGGGCGCGTGGGTGGCGGCTTCGTCACGTAGCGCCGCGATACTTCTAGCTTTTCAGGTGCCTGTCGTAGTGGGGCATTGCGCCGTCAATGTGCCGTGGTAGTTGCTCGCGCGATCGTTCGGAAGCGGGGCCGCACGTTCTCCAGCTTTCTCGTGGCGCCAATGCGTTCGCGCTTTTCTGATGCAGTCTGCGTAGCCTTCGAGAGAAGGTCCGCTGCGTGTCGCGCTGTGATGCGGCTTTGAGCAACGCCCTTCGCGTCGAGCGCGATGACCTGATACAACTCACGGTCGATTTCGACTTCGCGCTGGTAATCCTCCCCAGTGTCGATTAACAGTTCCAGCAACTTCCGCTGACTATGTCTCTCATCTCGCGTCACTGCCGGACTCCTAACTATTGAGGCCGCAAGCTTGATCAGTTTGTCCAGTTGGTCTAGTTGCCTTTCAACTAAACCGAAAGCGGATAGGGCGAGCTTTTCGTATTGAAGTGCGTCAACGGGTGGGCGCGACGTGATTGGAGAATTTTTGATGGATTTACTCATGGCGCGATCTCCCTGAAACTTGACTGGATCGCCCGTCACGCGCGTGGAGGGTGGTGAGCGGGCACAGTGACAGGTCGACAGACCGGCGTAGAACCAAACCGGCAGACCCGTAGGTCTCCATGCCAAGGCCCGCCCATGGAAAGGAGGCGTGCTTAAGCTAACGCGCGCCTGCGATACAGACGCGCGGGTTCTACTCTACGCATCAGGCTGTCGAACCTGAACCATCGCAATCGCGACGGCAAACCAAGTTTAGACAAGTCGCGCCGACAGTGATCACCTACCCAAGCTAAAAGGTGCGCGCCGCCATCATTTCCGAAATTTCCTAGGCACTTCGTCGGAATCGCGGCGACCGCACTAAGTAACTTCCGAGGGAATGCATCAAAAAATGGTGTTGTTGGCCGTCACGCACATGGCGATCAACTCCGTGGACGCGATCGCGTCCGCGAGGGCGCGGCCAGGCTTGGCAGGGCGTAACCGCCCGAAGGAACAGCACGGTGTGTCAGACCGCTGGCGATTGGATCGCCGGCGTTGACATTTCAATGATTGGCATCACGCCGAGGCGAAGCCGACGGCCCCCCGGCGCACAGACAAATCCACTTCAAGGCAGACCGTTCCGGCGAGCGCGCAGCGCGAGTCGGGAGGTATGACGGCCTTGTCACTTGCGCCGAATGTGCGAGAACACCGATTCCAGATGCGCCACTACCGTGACTGTGCGGGGGACCCGCTTATGGGCTGGCGGTTCAAAGCGGCTTTCTTTGCCTACTTTCTTTGCCGCGGCAAAGAAAGTAGGTGCCGCCCCGCACAGGGGCAACGCCAATAGACCACTAACAAAGCAAGGAAAGGCCAAAAACCCAAAGCGGCCACAAAAAACCCAACGCACCAACCTTCCCATTATATGGATCAACCACTCACATATTGGAGGTTTCCCAAAAACCGCCCTACAATCCGAACCAACACGCAAAGCGCAACAAAGCAACGGCAAAAAAAGCCACGCAGCGCGAAAGCGACAGCAAAAAAACCGGAGACAAAGCCAACCATGCCCAAGGCAAAAAGGCAGCATCACAACGCCCAAAGCATCGCCCAAAGCATCGCCAGAACGGCGCGCACAGCGAGCACCCAAGGCCCCCTCTCCGGCCCCGCGCTGTAAGCGCAAAAAACCACCGAAAAGCGAATCGCCATGAACAAAGCGATGCCCACTCACGCCGCGACCGCGTCCGAAGCCGATCTGGCGTCATCCGCCGATCAAGCGCCCCGCGCCGCGCCGCGCCCGACGCCGGCCTCGAAAGCGCCCCGCGCCAGCGCCGCTGTCCAACCGGCGCCGGTCGACGGAATCGCCTTACCCAGCACGCTGCTCGACATCACACCGCAGCAAGCGGGCACGCAAACGCTCCTGCGCGGCCTGGCGATCCTGGAGGCAGCCGCGGCCGGCGTGCGCGACCTGCGCACCTTCGGCGCCGCCCTCGGCACGACCCGCAGCACGACGCATCGGCTGGTGAGCAGCCTCGTGCAGGCCCGCTATCTCCGCCAGGTGCAAGGCGGCTACCTGCTCGGCCCGAAGCTGATCGAACTCGGCACGATCGCCCTCGAACAGATGCCGCTCACCGCGGTCGCGCGTCAGCATCTCGAATCGCTCGCGGAACAGACGCTCGACACGATCCACCTCGGCGTGCGCGATGGCGACGACGTGCTGTACATCGACAAGATCCCCGGCACGCGTGGCCTCGAAATGCGCTCGCGCGTCGGGCACCGCATGCCGCTGGCGTCGACGGGAATCGGCAAGGCCATGATGCTCGATCTCACGCCCGACGTCTGGCAGTCGCTTTTCGATGCATCGCGTCGCGCGCTCGCCGGCGTCAGCTTCAAGCCGGATAACCGTCCCGACGCGCAGACCTTCATGCAGCGCATGACCAACTACGCCGCCGGCGGCTACACCTTCGACCTCGAAGAAAACGAGGCGTCGATCCGCTGCGTCGCGGCCCCGGTGCGCGATGCGTCGGGCGCGGTGGTGGCGGCGCTCTCGGTGGCGAGCACGATTCCGTATATGTCGCTCGAACGCATGGACGAACTGATTCCGGTCGTGCAGCGCGAAGCGCGCGCGATCTCGGAAGAACTCGGCTGGCGCGCCCCGCAACCGGCAACCCGCAGGATCAAGCGATGAAGCAAGCGGGTTCTCCCACCCCGGCAGCCAGCCACGCCGCAGCAGGCGCAGTCGACGCCACGCACGCGCACGCCGCGCTGATCGCGCTCGATTGGGGCACGACCTCGCTGCGCGCGTATCTGTATGACGCGTCCGGCAATGTGCTGGCCACGCGCGCATCGACGGCGGGCATCATGAATCTGCCGCGCAGCGCGGAGCAGGGCGGCTTCGACGCGGCTTTCGAGGACGTCTGCGGCGCCTGGCTCGCAGACGCGCCCGGCGTGCCGGTGATCGCGGCAGGGATGGTCGGCAGCGCGCAAGGCTGGCTGGAAGCGCCTTATGTGGATACGCCGGCGAGCGCCGATGCGCTGGTGGCCGGCATCGTCCGCGTCGAGGCAGCCTGCGGTGTGACGCTGCATATCGTGCCGGGCGTCCTGCAGCGCGGCGAACTGCCCAACGTCATGCGCGGCGAAGAAACGCAGATTTTTGGCGCGCTCGGCGAAGAAGCGAACGTGACGAACGCCACGAACGCCACGAACGCCACCCATCCCGCCGACAGCAAGCGCTCACTGATCGGTCTGCCCGGCACTCACGCGAAATGGGCGGTGGTGCAGGCGGGCCGGATCGAACGTTTTCACACCTTCATGACCGGCGAAGTGTTCGCGGCATTGCGCGAGCACACAATCCTCGGCCGCACGATGCTCACGCCGGATCTGCCGGACACCGGCGCATTCCTGCATGGCGTGAACATCGCGCGGGAAAAGGGTCAGGCGGGTGTGCTCGCGACCATATTCAGCTCGCGCACGCTCGGCCTCACCGGACAACTTTCGCGCGAACAACAGCCCGACTATCTGTCGGGATTGCTGATCGGGCACGAACTGGCCGGCCTCGACGCGGTGCTCACGCAACAGCAAAGCACGCTCGCCGGGCAGAGCCTGCGCCTGATCGGCAACGAAGCGCTGTGCGAGCGCTACCGCCTCGCGCTGGCGCAGTTCGGCTGCACCCAAGCGGAATTGGTCAAGCACGCCACCGAGCGCGGCCTGTGGCGCGTCGCCTCACAGGCAGGGCTGGTCAATCCGGCGGCTCACGCGGCACGCGCCGGCTAACCGGCAACGCCGCCGCTTACGAAACAAGGAACCGACATGCAACCTCACATCAATCTGCCCGCTCCGTACATGCCGCACGCGGGTTTGATCGCGGCGTTCGAGGCCTGTCCGCTGATCGCGATCATGCGCGGCGTGACGCCCGCCGATGCCGCCGAGCACGGCCAGGCGCTTTACGAAGCCGGCTTCCGGATCGTCGAAGTGCCGCTGAATTCGCCGCAGCCGTTCGACAGCATCGCTGCGATCCGCAAGGTGTTGCCGGCGGATGCGATCGTCGGCGCGGGCACGGTGCTGCATCCGAGTTTCGTCAACGACGTGAAGTCGGCGGGCGGCGAACTGATCGTCATGCCGCATAGCGATCCGGAAGTGGTCAGCGCCGCGAAAGCGCAAGGCATGGCCTGCGCGCCGGGCGTCGCGACGCCGACAGAAGCGTTCATCGCGCTGAAGAACGGCGCGGACGTGCTGAAGATGTTCCCCGCCGAACAACTCGGCTGCCAGGTCGTGAAGGCATGGCGCGCGGTGATCGCGGCGGAAGTGCCGCTGGTGCCGGTCGGCGGTATCACGCCCGACAACATGGGGCCGTTTCTCAGCGCGGGCGCGAACGGCTTCGGCCTCGGCTCGGCGTTGTACAAGCCGGGTCAGAGCGCGGCCGTGACCGCATCGCACGCGAAGGCGTTCATCAACGGTTTGCGCATTGCCCGCGCGGGTGCGAAGAAATGAAGCGGCTCGCCGGCAAAGTTGCTCTCGTCACCGGAGCCGGTCGCGGCATCGGCGCGGCGATCGCGCATGCGTTCGCGCGCGAGGGCGCGGCAGTCGTGCTGGCCGAACTGGACATCGAAACCGCGCAGCAGACGGCGGAGCATATCAAGTCGCAAACCGGCGCGCGCGTGCTCGCGGTGCCTACGGACGTGACGCAGGCGGCTTCGGTTCAGCACGCGGTGAGCGAAGCCGAACGCGCATTCGGCTCGGTCGACGTGCTGGTGAACAACGCTGGCATCAACGTGTTCTGCGATCCCTTGACCATGACGGACGACGACTGGCGCCGTTGCTTCGCCGTCGATCTCGACGGCGTGTGGAACGGTTGCCGCGCGGTGCTGCCGGGCATGGTCGAACGCGGCGCGGGGAGCATCGTGAATATCGCTTCGACGCATTCGTTCAAGATCATTCCGGGCTGCTTTCCGTATCCGGTGGCCAAGCACGGTGTGATTGGCCTGACCCGCGCGCTCGGCATCGAATACGCGCCGCGCAACGTGCGGGTCAACGCGATCGCGCCGGGTTACATCGAAACGCAATTGACGCACGACTGGTGGAACGAACAGGCCGATCCGGCCGCCGCGCAGCAGGCGACGCTGGATCTGCAACCGATGAAGCGCATCGGCCGCCCGGAAGAGGTGGCGATGACGGCGGTGTTTCTCGCCTCGGACGAAGCGCCGTTCATCAACGCCACCTGTATCACCGTGGATGGTGGGCGCTCGGCGCTGTATCACGACTGATTTTTGCAAGACCCGGATTGCGCAGGGGCGCAAGAAGTACACCGGACGACGCGCTGGCCGCGTGTGTCATAACCGGTACAAGAAGACGCGGCCGATACCTTCTCGTTACCAATTAGTCAGGAGACACGCATCATGAAACGTAGAATTTTCCTCACGCTTGCAGCAGCGGCGACGGGTGTGCTCTTCAACGCACCGGTCGCGCAAGCCGCTGATCCGGTGAAGATCGGCTTCCTCGTGAAGCAGCCGGAAGAGCCGTGGTTCCAGGACGAGTGGAAGTTCGCCGAAATCGCCGCCAAGGAGAAGGGCTTCACGCTGGTGAAGATCGGCGCGCCGTCCGGCGAGAAGGTGATGAGCGCAATCGATAACCTGTCGGCGCAAAAGGCGCAAGGCTTCGTGATCTGCACGCCGGACGTCAAGCTCGGGCCGGGCATCGTCGCGAAGGCGAAGGCCGACGGCCTGAAGATGATGACGGTGGACGACCGTCTGGTCGACGGCGCGGGCAAGCCGATCGCGTCGGTGCCGCATATGGGCATCTCGGCATACAACATCGGCAAGCAGGTCGGCGACGGCCTGGCTGCGGAAATCAAGAAGCGCGGCTGGGACATGAAGGACGTGGGCGCGATCGACGTGACCTACGAACAGCTGCCGACCGCGCATGACCGCACGAGCGGCGCGACTGACGCCCTGATTGCCGCCGGCTTCCCGAAGGCGAACATCATCGCCGCGCCGCAAGCGAAGACCGACACGGAAAACGCGTTCAACGCCGCCAACATCGCGTTGACGAAAAATCCGAACTTCAAGCACTGGGTGGCCTACGCGCTGAACGACGAAGGCGTGCTCGGCGCGGTGCGCGCAGCGGAAGGCCGCGGCTTCAAGGCGGACAACATGATCGGTATCGGCATCGGCGGATCGGAATCGGCGCTGAACGAGTTCAAGAAGCCGTCGCCGACGGGCTTCTACGGCACGGTCATCATCAGCCCGAAGCGCCATGGCGAAGAAACCTCCACGCTGATGTACGACTGGATCACGCAAGGCAAGGCACCGCCGGCACTGACGCTGACCAGCGGCATGCTGGCCACGCGTGACAACGTTGCCGACGTGCGCCAGAAGATGGGCCTCGCGGCGAATTGAGCCGGGTGATTCGGTACGCAGTGCAATGAAGTGAACTGCCGGCGCGCCTTTCTGCACAGATCGGCGCGCCGTCAGCAGCAATAAGACATCAGCAGTAGAGACAGACGGTTCACACAGCAACAGGAGGCGAAGTGTCAGCGACGCTACGTTTTGACAATATTGGCAAGGTCTTTCCAGGCGTGCGCGCGCTCGACGGTGTGTCCTTCGACGTCAACGTCGGCCAGGTGCACGGCCTGATGGGCGAAAACGGCGCAGGGAAATCGACCCTGCTGAAGATTCTCGGCGGTGAATATCAGCCCGACTCGGGCCGCGTGATGATCGACGGCAACGAGGTGCGCTTCTCGAGCGCGGCGTCGTCGATCGCGGCAGGGATCGCGGTGATTCACCAGGAACTGCAATACGTGCCCGATCTGACGGTCGCGGAAAACCTGCTGCTTGGCCAGTTGCCGAACTCGCTCGGCTGGGTCAACAAGCGCGAAGCCAAACGCTTCGTGCGCGAACGCCTCGAAGCGATGGGCGTGGCGCTCGATCCGAACGCGAAGCTGCGCAAGCTCTCGATCGCGCAACGCCAGATGGTGGAAATCTGCAAGGCACTGCTGCGCAACGCGCGCGTGATCGCCCTGGACGAGCCGACCAGCTCGCTGTCGCACCGCGAGACCGAGGTGCTGTTCAAGCTCGTGCGCGACCTGCGCGCCGACAATCGCGCGATGATCTACATCTCGCACCGCATGGACGAGATCTACGAGCTATGCGACGCCTGCACGATCTTCCGCGACGGCCGCAAGATTGCGTCGCACCCGACGCTCGAAGGCGTGTCGCGCGACACCATCGTCAGCGAGATGGTGGGGCGGGAAATTTCGGACATCTATAACTATTCGGCGCGGCCGCTCGGCGAAGTGCGCTTCGCGGCGAAAGCGATCGAAGGCCACGCGCTTGCGCAACCGGCCAGCTTCGAAGTGCGGCGCGGCGAGATCGTCGGCTTCTTCGGCCTGGTGGGCGCGGGCCGCAGCGAACTGATGCATCTGGTGTACGGCGCAGATCACAAGAAGGGCGGCGAGCTGGTGCTTGATGGCAAGCCGATCAAGGTGCGCAGCGCGGGCGAAGCGATCCGGCACGGCATCGTGCTATGTCCGGAAGACCGCAAGGAAGAAGGCATCGTCGCGATGGCGACCGTGTCGGAGAACATCAACATCAGTTGCCGCCGTCACTATCTGCGCGCGGGGATATTCCTCGATCGCAAGAAGGAAGCGGAAACCGCGGACCGTTTCATCAAGCTCCTGAAGATCAAGACGCCGAGCCGCCGCCAGAAGATTCGTTTCCTCTCGGGCGGTAATCAACAGAAGGCGATTCTGTCGCGCTGGTTGGCCGAGCCGGATCTGAAAGTGGTGATTCTCGACGAGCCGACGCGCGGTATCGACGTCGGCGCGAAGCACGAAATTTACAACGTGATCTATCAGCTTGCCGAACGCGGCTGCGCGATCGTGATGATTTCGTCGGAGTTGCCGGAAGTGCTCGGCGTGTCCGACCGGATCGTCGTGATGCGCCAGGGCCGGATTTCCGGCGAACTGGCGCGCAAGGATGCAACGGAACAATCGGTGTTGAGCCTCGCGCTGCCGCAAAGCTCGACCGCGCTGCCCGAAACCGCTGCCCAACAGGCGGCCTGAACATCATTCGGACGAAAGTCCGGCAACCCGTGGGGAACGGGAGGAGTCTTCAACATGCAAGCCAGAGAAAACCTCGCGCAACAGGCCGCCAAGAGCGCCGCTGATGCGCTGATTCCGCAGTCCAACGACAAGGCGAAATGGTGGCAGCAGATCACCGAGTACAGCCTGATCGTGATCTTCGTCGTGATGTTCATCACGATGTCGCTGACCGTCGATCACTTCTTCTCGATCGAGAACATGCTCGGCCTCGCGCTGTCGATTTCGCAGATCGGCATGGTCGCGTGCACGATGATGTTCTGTCTGGCCTCGCGCGACTTCGACCTCTCGGTCGGTTCGACGGTCGCGTTCGCCGGCGTGCTGTGCGCGATGGTGCTCAACGCCACCGGCAACACCTTCATTGCGATCATCGCCGCGGTGGCGGCGGGCGCCGTGATCGGCTTCGTCAACGGCGCGGTGATCGCGTATCTGCGCATCAACGCGCTGATCACCACGCTCGCCACGATGGAAATCGTCCGCGGTCTCGGCTTTATCGTCTCGCACGGTCAGGCGGTTGGCGTGTCGTCGGACACGTTCATCGCGCTGGGCGGCTTGAGCTTCTTCGGCGTGTCGCTGCCGATCTGGGTCACGCTGCTGTGCTTCATCGTGTTCGGCGTGATGCTCAACCAGACCGTGTACGGCCGTAATACGCTCGCCATCGGCGGCAATCCGGAAGCGTCGCGTCTGGCCGGTATCAACGTGGAACGCACGCGCGTCTACATCTTCCTGATTCAGGGCGCGGTGACCGCGCTGGCCGGTGTGATTCTGGCCTCGCGTATCACGTCGGGTCAGCCGAATGCCGCGGAAGGTTTCGAGCTGAACGTGATCTCGGCGTGCGTCCTGGGCGGCGTCTCGCTGCTCGGCGGCCGCGCGACGATTTCCGGCGTCGTGATCGGCGTGCTGATCATGGGTACGGTCGAGAACGTGATGAACCTGATGAACATCGACGCGTTCTATCAGTACCTCGTGCGCGGCGCGATCCTGCTCGCCGCCGTGCTGCTCGACCAGTTGAAGAACCGCGGCTCGCGGGATTAAACGCGCGACCCACTCACTTGCTCTAAAAGGAATCGAACGATGTCGTCTCCGGCCAATGCAAACGCCCGTCTCGCGGACAGCACCTTCGCACGCTATCCGAGTCTTGTGGATCGCACGGTATTGATCACGGGCGGCGCGACCGGCATCGGCGCATCGTTCGTCGAGCATTTTGCGGCGCAAGGCGCACGCGTCGCGTTCTTCGATATCGATGCGAGCGCCGGTGAAGCGCTCGCCGACGAACTCGGCGATTCGAAGCACAAGCCGCTGTTTTTGCCGTGCGATCTCACCGATATCGACGCGCTGCAAAAAGCGATCGCCGACGTGAAGGCCACGCTTGGGCCCATTCAGGTGCTGGTGAACAACGCCGCGAATGACAAACGCCACACGATCGGCGAAGTCACGCGCGAGTCGTTCGACGCGGGCATCGCGGTGAATATCCGTCACCAGTTCTTCGCGGCGCAAGCGGTGATGGAAGACATGAAGGCGGCCAACAGCGGCTCGATCATCAACCTCGGTTCGATCAGCTGGATGTTGAAGAACGGCGGCTATCCGGTGTATGTCATGTCGAAGTCGGCGGTGCAGGGTTTGACGCGCGGTCTCGCGCGCGACCTCGGTCACTTCAATATCCGCGTCAATACGCTCGTGCCGGGCTGGGTGATGACCGAGAAGCAGAAGCGCCTGTGGCTCGACGACGCGGGCCGTCGCTCGATCAAGGAAGGGCAGTGTATCGACGCCGAGCTGGAACCGGCCGACCTCGCCCGCATGGCGCTCTTCCTCGCCGCCGACGACAGCAAGATGATCACCGCGCAGGACATCATCGTCGACGGAGGCTGGGCGTGAGTGCGAACGCTTCGTCAGGCGCGGCTGCACAGCGCGCGGCGCTGCTGCTCGACACGAAGTGCACGCTCGGCGAAGGCGCGACATGGTGCGCGCAAACCGGCCGCTTCTACTGGACGGATATCGAAGGCGCGCGCCTGTGGCGCTATGACCCGAGCGACGGCCGCAGCACGTTCTGGCGCATGCCCGAGCGGCTTGCCACGTTTGCGCTGTGCGCCGATCCGCATTACCTGTTGCTTGGTCTCGCCACGCATCTCGCGTTCTTCGATCTGGCTACCGGCGAGACACGGCGCATCGTCGACGTCGAACCCGGTTTGAACACGCGCGTGAACGACGGCCGCTGCGACCGTCAGGGCCGCTTCGTGTTCGGGACCAAAGATGAGAGCGCGCCGGTGCAGCCCGTCGGCGGGTTCTACCGTCTCAATCACGATTTGTCGCTGGAGCGTTTGCCGCTGCCCGCGCCGGCGATCTCGAACAGCATCGCGTTCAGTCCCGACGGCGCGACGATGTACTACTGCGATTCGCCCACGCGCGAAATCCGCGTCTGCGACTATCGCGCGGATGGCAGCGTCGCCAACGATCGCCTCTTCACGCGCCTGACCGACGCCACCGGCGAACCCGACGGCTCGACTGTCGATCGCGACGGCGGGCTGTGGAACGCGCAGTGGGGCGGCCGGCGGGTGGTGCGTTATGGCCCGGACGGCGTGGAAACGGAGCGCGTCGACGTGCCGACCGCGCAGCCCAGTTGCGTCGCGCTGGGCGGGGCGCAACTCGGCACGCTGTACATTACGAGCGCGCGTTGCGACCTCGATGCGGCGGCGCTCGCCGACGATACGCGGGCGGGCGGCGTGTTCATCGCGACGCCCGGACGGCGTGGTTTGCCGGAACCGGTGTTCCAAGGTGCGCCTGCTTAGCGCAGAATGACGCTGCCTCGGTCTCGAGGCAGCAACGAAGCAACGCAGCAACGAAGCGCAATGAGGCATTGAATCTAAAAGTGTGTCGCAAGTTGATGTTGCAATACCAGTGGCAGCAAATCGGCAGCATGCAGTTCGGACCCAGAGGCGACCCGTTCAAGAAAATCGCCCTACAGCATCCGTCAGCAATGACGGCAACGTCCCAAGCCTCTCGATGGAGCCAGATATGACTGTTGCGAATCTCGTTTCCTCCTCCCCACAGACCTCTCAGAGCCGACGCTCGCGACTCGCCGCGGCGGCCAATCCGGTGCTTCCGGGTCCCAGCACGTCGGCGGTGGCCGTCGGCGAAACCAGCGGCGGCGATGTCGCGTGCATTACGCTCGCCAATGCGCATTTGCGTCTCGATGTCGCGCCGACGCTCGGTGGCGGCGTCACCCGTTTCGACTGGCGCAACGACGGCGCGCTCACGCCGATCTTTCGGCGCTGCCGACATGTCGGGGTCGATACGCAGCCGAACGAACTCGCGTGCTATCCGCTGCTGCCGTATTCGAACCGGATCGGCGGCGGCCATTTCAACGTGGCGGGCCGTCGCGTCGAGGTGCCGCGCAATCGCGCCGATGAACCCCTGCCGATTCACGGCGACGGTTGGCAATCGGCCTGGCAGGTCGCCGAGTCGGACCGTGAAAACGTCCGCCTCACGCTCGATCGCCGCGATGGCAAGCCCTACGCATACAGTGCGACGCAAACCTATACGCTGGACGGCCCGACACTCGTCGTGACGCTCGAAATCGAAAACGCCGGACGTGAAGCGCTGCCTTTCGGGCTGGGCGTGCATCCCTTCTTCGTGCGTGACGCGGACACTGAGTTGTCGGCGGCGGCCGGCGGCCTGTGGCTCTCCGGCGACGACTGGCTGCCCGTGCGGCACGTGCCGGCGCCGCCCGCCTGGCAATTCGGCGTGGCGTATCCGCTGCCGGAAACCATCGTCAATCACGCTTTCACCGGCTGGAGCGGCCAGGCGGCGGTGGTGTGGCCCAAGCGCCGCCTGTCGCTGAACATTGCCGCCGATACCGATTACTACGTGCTATACACGCCGCCGGGCGAAGACTTCTTCTGCTTCGAACCCGTCGATCATCCGATCAACGCGATGAATCTGGCCGGCGGCGCGAGTGAAAACGGCATGACCTTGCTGGGACGCGGCGAGCGTCTCACGCGCACGTTCCGCTTCACCGTCGAGCGCACCGGTTTGCGCTCGATGCCGGGAGCGCGCGGCTCGAAGCGTAAGCAGTAGCGGGCGAGGGTGGCGCGACAGGGCGGACGTGTGCATGCCCTGATGCGCTGCGGGCAATCGGCTCGCACGCTTCGCGAGCGCCAGGCCGATGCATGTGCGCACCTAGGGCGCGTTGCGGACGCTAGCCTCGCCTGTCCGCATCTCGCTCCGGACCAACGCTGCGCACGCTCGCAGCGCGGACCGCCCCGCAGGACGGGTAAAATACGCGCCTCTTCCGTTTTCCTGCTCGCCGCGAGACCCACCATGTCCAATTTCATCCAGACACTCAACGACGCCTGGCAGCGCACTAACTCGCTGCTGTGCGTCGGCCTCGATCCCGAGCCCACTAAATTCCCGGGCGCGCTCGCGGGCCGGCCCGACGCGATCTTCGACTTCTGCCGCACGATCGTCGACGCAACGGCGCCGTATGCGTCGTCGTTCAAACCGCAGATTGCCTACTTCGCGGCACATCGCGCGGAAGACCAGCTCGAGCAGTTGATCGCCCACATTCACGCGAACCATCCGGGGCTGCCGGTGATTCTGGATGCGAAGCGCGGCGACATCGGCAGCACCGCCGAGCAATATGCGCGCGAGGCGTTCGAGCGCTATCAGGCCGACGCGGTCACGGTGAATCCGTACATGGGTTTCGATTCGATCCAGCCGTATCTGGAGCACGAAGGCAAAGGCGTCATCGTGCTGTGCCGCACGTCGAACGCGGGTGGCTCCGATCTGCAATTCCTGGAAACGGGCGGCCGTCCGCTGTATCAGGTCGTCGCGCAACTGGCGGCTGACAAATGGAATGCAAGCGGCCAACTGGGTCTGGTGGTCGGCGCGACGTTCCCGAAGGAAATCGAAGTGGTGCGGGGGATTGTCGGCGATATGCCGCTGCTGATTCCGGGCATCGGCGCGCAAGGCGGCGACGTGCAAGCCACGGTTAACGCCGGCCGTACCGCGAATGGCACGGGCATGCTGATCAACTCGTCGCGGGCGATTATCTACGCGGGCAAGGGTGACGATTTCGCCGAAGCCGCAGCGAAGGCCGCGATGGAAACGCGCGACCGGATCAACGCGTTCCGGTAATCGCAGGCTGTTTTTTCGAAGACAGCTTCATGAGCGGGTGGGGTTCAAACGGGCCCTAGCCGCTCGATCAACGCCGCATGCTGCGGATGCCGCGCTTTCAGCGCATCGACATCCGCCAGCTCGAATTCGCTGAATTCAAAACCCGGCGCGACGGTGCAGCCCACCAGCGCGAAGGTCGCCGGATCCGCGCACTCCGCCGCGAACCACAAACCTGCGGGCACCACGGCCTGAAACACAGCGTCGGCATGCGTCAGCGCGTTGCCGAGTCTGTGCGTCACCAGCGCGCCGGTTTCGTCGAGCACGTGAACGTGCAACGGCTCGCCCGCATAGAAATGCCAGACCTCGTCGGATTTGATCCGATGCCACGCCGAATGCGCGCCGTCACTGAGCAGGTAGTAGATCGCTGTCGACGCCGAGCGGGTTTCCGTGGAACCGCCGCCGTTTTTGTCGCGCATCACGCGCTCCGCCGACCGATATGTTTCGCTAAAAAATCCGCCTTCGGGATGCGGCTTGAGATCGAGGCGGCGGACCAGTTCGTCCTTGACTGCGTGCGAATCAGGCATGGGCTTTCCGCGTTGAAGAAGGGTTAATGCTCGCGCTCGTCGAGCAAGGCGAGTACCCCGCGCAAGGCATGTGCGGCGGCCTGCACGCGGATCTTTTCGCGGTCGCCCTTGAAAATCTTCGTTTCCACCGACGTATGCAGCCGGTTGCTCCAGCCGAACGACACCATGCCGACCGGCTTGGTCTCGGTGCCGCCACCCGGGCCGGCGACGCCGGTGATCGACAGCGAAACCTGCGCGCGGCTATTGCGCAGCGCGCCTTCGGCCATGGCGCGCGCCACCTGCTCGCTCACCGCGCCGTGCTTCTCGATCAACTCGGCGGGCACGCCGATCATTTCGCTCTTCGCCTGATTCGAATACGTAACGAAGCCGCGCTCGAACCAGCCGCTGCTGCCGGAAATGTCGGTGATTGCGGTCGCCACCATGCCGCCCGTGCAGGACTCGGCGGTGACGAGCATCAGGCGCTCGTCGCGCAGACGGTTGCTCACGCGAATGGCGAGCTGATGAACGACGGAATCGGTAGGCATGGCGTCAATCCGGAGAGCAGGGACCGGCGGTGGCTGCCCGGCGGCGCGCGGGCCGCCGGGCAACGGTTATACGGACATGCGCCAGAGCGCAATCACGAGCAGCGTGAAAAACGCGGCGACCAGGTCATCGAACATGATGCCAAAGCCACCTTTCAGACGTCGATCGAAATAACCGATGGGCGGCGGTTTCACCATGTCGAAGAAGCGGAACACGATGAACGCCCACAGCTGGCCGGTCAGCGTGACCGGCGTGACCATCAGCAGCACCAGCCAGAAGGCGATGATTTCGTCCCACACCACGGGCGACGGATCGTCGATGCCGAGCTTCTTCGCGGTAAACCCGCAAATCGCAATCCCGCCGAAGAAGCCGGCCACGATCAGCGCGCCCCATTCAACCACCGTCAGGTAGCGGCTCAGGACGGCGAACGAGGCCCACGCGAAGAGCGTGCCGATCGTGCCCGGCGCGACTGGCGACAAGCCGCTGCCAAACCCCAGCGACAGGATGTGCAGCGGATGCGACAGCATGAAGCGCGCGGTGGCACGGCGCGGCTGACGGCCCGGCGGACGCGGATCGGGCGCGCGCGGCGCGCGCGGCGGTTCGCCGCCGATGAGTTTGTCGGCAGCGCCGAGCGGGGGATCAGTCTGCATGAAAGTGGTCGAAGCCTTGCAACGTCAGTGTGAGCGGCGCGCCAGCGGTGTCGTGCCAGCTGATCGCCGGGCGCTCGGTCGCCGCCTGGAGAGCGCTTATTGTACCGATGCGGGTGACCGGCACACCCACCTCGCGACCTGCCGCTTCGACCGAGGCGCGCGCCGAGGCCGGCGCGGTGAAACACAGCTCGTAGTCGTCGCCGCCGGCGAGCGTGCAGCGGCGCTGGATCTCGGGCGAGAGGCGGCGCAGCGCGTCCGAGCGCGGCACGGCGTCGACGTCGACGGCGGCTCGAAGATTCGATCGTTCGAGGATGTGCAGCAGGTCGCCGGCGAGGCCGTCCGAGAGGTCGAGCGCCGCGTGGGCGATGCCTCGCAGTGCCAGCCCGAGGGCGACACGTGGCTCCGGGCGTTCGAGGGCGCGACGAAACGTCGCAGCGTCGCTGGCATCCGCGGACCACTCACCGCGCTGCACGCCGAGGCCGGCGCGCGCGTCGCCGAGCGTGCCGGAAATCCAGATATCGTCACCCGGCTGCGCGGCGTCGCGGCGCAGCGCCGCGCGCGGCGGCACGCTGCCGAACACGGTAATGCACAGATTCAGCGGGCCCCCCGTCGTATCGCCGCCGACCAATTCGCAGCCGTAGCGTTCGGCCAGCGCGAACAGTCCTTCGCTGAACGCGGCGAGCCACGCTTCATCCGCTTTCGGCAGGGCGAACGCCAGCGTGAACGCCAGCGGTTTGGCGCCCATGGCGGCGAGGTCCGACAGATTGACCGCCAGCGCTTTGTGACCCAGCGCCTCGGGATCGACGTCAGGAAAGAAGTGGCGGCCTTCGACCAGCATGTCCGTTGATATCGCCAGCATTTCGCCTGCGGGCGGCGCGAGCAGCGCACAGTCGTCACCGATGCCGAGCGTGCCGCCCGCGGCGTCGGAGGGCCGCGCCGCAGCGCGGCGGGCGAAGAAGCGATCGATCAGCGAAAACTCGGAGAGCATGGTGGCGATAGATGAACGGATAAATGCCGCGAAGTTCGGCTAACGGCGCGCATTGTACGAAGTGGGCAAGGGATCGAGACGCGATCCGCCGGCAACTCCGAGACGGGTGACGTTCGGACGCCAGCAGGTTACGCCAGCCTTTCGCTCTGTTTCAGTCGCGGCAGTTGTACCCGTATTGAAGGAATTGGGCCGGCAATTGGGGCTACAATGCCGTCGAACGTCTATTCTAATCTGCCCTTCGAAGCCCGCCTTATGTCGACTCCCGTCAATAGCAAACTCCGCGAAGCCGCCCTCGATTACCACGAGTTCCCCACCCCCGGGAAGATCGCGATCGCCCCGACCAAGCAGATGATCAACCAACGCGACCTCGCGCTGGCGTACTCGCCGGGCGTGGCATTCGCGTGTGAGGAAATCGTCGAGAACCCGCTGAACGCCGCGCGCTTCACCGCGCGCAGCAACCTGGTCGGCGTGGTCACGAACGGCACCGCGGTGCTCGGTCTGGGCAACATCGGGCCGCTCGCCTCAAAGCCGGTTATGGAAGGCAAGGCCGTCCTGTTCAAGAAATTCGCCGGCATCGACGTGTTCGATATCGAGCTGAACGAGTCCGACCCGCACAAGCTGGTCGACGTGATCGCGGCGCTGGAGCCGACCTTCGGCGGTATCAACCTCGAAGACATCAAGGCGCCGGACTGCTTCATCGTCGAACGCGAATGCCGCAAGCGCATGAAGATTCCGGTTTTCCACGACGACCAGCACGGCACGGCGATCGTCGTCGCGGCAGCCATCACCAACGGTCTGAAGGTGGTCGGCAAGGACATCAAGGAAGTCAAGCTGGTGTCCTCGGGCGCGGGCGCAGCGGCGCTGGCCTGTCTGGACCTGCTGGTCGATATCGGCCTGCCGCTCGAAAACATCACCGTGACCGATCTGGCCGGTGTGGTCTACAAGGGCCGCGTCGAGCTGATGGACCCGGACAAGGAGCGCTTCGCGCGTGAAACCGACGCCCGCACGCTTGCCGAAGCGATCGGCGGCGCGGACGTTTTCCTCGGCCTCTCGGCCGGCGGCGTGCTCAAGCAGGACATGGTCAAGCAGATGGCGGACAAGCCGCTGATTCTGGCGCTGGCCAACCCGACGCCGGAAATCCTGCCGGAACTCGCACTGGAAGTGCGACCGGACGCCGTGCTGTGCACGGGCCGCACCGACTACCCGAACCAGGTGAACAACGTGCTGGTGTTCCCGTTCCTGTTCCGCGGCGCGCTGGATGCGGGCGCGACCACGGTGACGCGGGAAATGGAAATCGCGGCGGTCAATGCGATCGCCGAACTGGCGCGCCAGGAGCAGAGCGATATCGTCGCGACGGCGTACGGCATTCAGGACCTGTCGTTCGGCCCTGAGTATCTGATTCCGAAGCCGTTCGATCCGCGTCTGATCGTCAAGGTCGCGCCGGCCGTGGCGAAGGCCGCGATGGATTCGGGCGTCGCCGAGCGTCCGATCGAGGACATGGACGCGTACGAACAGCATCTGCAGCAGTTCGTGTACCACAGCGGCACGACCATGAAGCCGATTTTCCAGCTGGCGCGCGGCGTCGAGCCGGAGAAGAAGCGCATTGTGTTCGCGGAAGGCGAAGAAGAGCGCGTGCTGCGTGCGATGCAGATCATCGTCGACGAAAAGCTGGCCAAGCCGATTCTGATCGGCCGCCCGGCCGTGATCGAGCAGCGTATTGCGCGCTACGGTCTGCGTCTGGTCGCGGGTCAGGACTACACGGTCGTGAACACCGACCACGACGAGCGTTACCGCGATTTCTGGCAGGAATATCACAAGATGATGTCGCGCAAGGGCATCAGCGCGCAGATGGCCAAGCTCGAAATGCGCCGCCGCACCACGCTGATCGGCGCGATGCTGGTGGAAAAGGGCGAAGCCGACGGCATGATCTGCGGCACGGTGTCGACCACGCATCGGCACCTGCACTTCATCGATCAGGTGATCGGCAAGAAGGAAGGCGCGAAGGTCTACGCGGCGATGAACGCGCTGGTCCTGCCGAATCGTCAGATCTTCCTCGTGGATACGCACGTGAACGTCGATCCGACGCCGGAGCAACTCGCCGAAATCACGATCATGGCGGCGGAAGAAGTGCGCCGTTTCGGTATCGAGCCGAAGATCGCGCTGTTGTCGCATTCGAACTTCGGCACCAGCAACGCGCCTACCGCACAGAAGATGCGCGACACGCTGGCTATCCTGCGCGAACGCGCGCCGGACCTGCAGGTGGACGGCGAAATGCACGGCGACATCGCACTCGACGCGAATCTGCGCCGCGAAGTGATGCCCGACTCGACGCTCGAAGGCGACGCGAACCTGCTGGTGCTGCCGAACATCGACGCGGCTAACATCTCGTACAACCTGCTGAAGACCGCCGCGGGCAACAACATCGCGATTGGTCCGATGCTGCTGGGCGCGGCCAAGCCGGTCCATGTGCTGACGGCTTCGGCGACGGTGCGCCGGATCGTCAACATGACGGCGCTGCTGGTGGCGGATGTGATCGCGGCGCGTTAATCCGCGATACAGACGAAGCATGGCGCGGGAACGTCCGCGCCACGAAAAAAAAGGCGTGCCCGCAACGGGCACGCCTCAGGGTGAACAGGGGATACCTCACCCTAAAAACGGCAAGTCAGACAAAATTCCGCCTTCAAAGAGCGCTCAATGGCTATAAGCCATTGCAACGGCGCATTCAGATGCCTGCAGACGCCGACGCAGCGGCTGCCGACCGCCCGTCACACGCCCGCCTTCACCTCATTCGCACCGTTAGAATAAATTTTAGCTTGACTAAGCTATTTTTTCTGTCAAAAGTCGTCAAAGTCCCTCCGGTGGGCCATTCCCGCCTGATTGGAAGTCTGGGGTCGGCTGGCGAGCGTTGATTCCGGGGGCCATTAGCGATACCCTTACGTCTTTCATGGTCGTCAAACTCGTGATCTAACAGCGGGGAACCTTGATACATGGCACGCAAGTGGCAACGCATGAAAGGCGTGCTGATCAGTGCTGTTACGCTGTGCGCTCTATCTGGCCCCGTGCCTGGCGCGTATGCACGCGACTCCACGGCGCCCGCCGACTCGAACGCGCAGTTTCAGGGCACGATCGCGCTGGCGCAGTTGCCACGCGAAGCGGTCAATACATTGAACTTGATTGCCGCAGGCGGGCCTTACCCGTATGAGAAGGACGGCATCGTATTCGGCAATCGCGAACGGTTGCTGCCGGCCCATCGGCGCGGCTATTACCACGAATACACCGTTTCCACGCCTCGCTCACGTAATCGCGGGGCGCGTCGCATCGTCTGCGGAGGTCCGCTGAAGCGAACCGACAATTGTTACTACTCGGACGACCACTACACCAGTTTTAATCGTATTGTTGAATGACATCGGGATGAACGGCATGAGCGACAACGTCTACGCGCACGACTCCGGAGTCGCGACGGATCTTTTCGCGGCCGGCGACGGCAATCTGTTCCAGCGCGTCATGCAGATGCGAGCCGCCGATCAGGGCCGCGAGAACCAGAGCGAAGCAGGCACTGTGGTTTCATCGAACGAGGAGCCCATGAGTCTTTTCAAGACCGTACGACCGAACATCGTACAGTCGATCCGCGCGTTCCGCGTGCAGGATCTGGCCGACGAGGCCAACCAGCTCGGCCAGCATTTTCTGTATGCGTATTGCGCCAATGCGCAGTCCAAACAGGAAGTGCTGGAGACTATCGCGACGTCGTTCCTGTTTCCGAAACACTTCGGCAAGAATTACGACGCGCTTTACGACTGTTTGACCGATCTGGTTCATAAGGCGGGTGCGCAGCCGGGCTTCGTGATCGTCCTCGAGCAGTTGCCGGTGGCGCAGAAGTTCGACAAGGAAGGGCGCGAAACGCTGCTGGACGTGTTCCGCGAAGCCTCCGAATTCTGGGCCGAGCGCAAGGTGGCATTCCGCGTGTTTTACTCGTTCGCCTGAGATTTTCGTTTGTATTTTTGCCCGGGCGTTTCCTGCTTGGGCTAAGTGACAAAGGCCCGCCAATGGCGGGCCTTTGTTTTTGCTGCTGTAGATGCCGACGTGACCTGCGCCGCCGCCGGTCCAGGCGGCAAACCCGGCACGCAGGCGGCTTACCAGCCGCCCCAGCCGGCCGCCAGCGCCGAGAGCACTGCGATGCCGGCAGTTTCGGTGCGCATCACGCGCGGGCCGAGGCCGACGGCGGTGAAACCGTGATCGGTCGCGGCCGCTTCCTCTGCGGCGGAAAAGCCGCCTTCCGGGCCGACCAGCACTGTTACGCGGCCTTTTGGCGGCTCGGCGGGCAACGCGGAAAAGCTGATACTGGCCCGCGGCGACAGCAGAATGCGCAAGTCGCCTTCGTCAGGCGTGCGAGGCATGGCGCCCAGCCAGGTGGCGATCTCGCGCACCGGCATGACTTCCGGCAGGCGATTGCGCCCGCACTGCTCGCACGACGCCCGCACGATCCCTTGCCAATGCGCATGGCGCCGCTGCGCGCGCTCGCCCGACAGACGCACGACGCTGCGGGTGGTGGTCAGCGGCACAAAGGCTGCCGCGCCGAGTTCGACGGCCTTTTCGATCAGCCAGTCCATCTTGTCGCCGCCGGCGATGCCCTGCGCGAGCGTGAGGCGATACGGCGCCTCGACTTCGATATTGCGGAATTCGCGGATTCTTACCTTGGCCGAGCGGCGCTCGACCTCGACGAGTTCGGCGCTATATTCGCCGCCTTCGCCATTGAACAGCACGATGGAATCGCCGGGCTGCAAACGCAGCACGAGCACATGCCGAACGACGTCATCGGGAAGCTGCATGATGTCGTCGGGTTGAAGGGGCGTTCCGACGAAGAAGCGTGGCATCAGAAAAATACTCATTGGTTCACGAAAGGTGGCGAGCGAGCGCCCAGCGGTAGCCGTCCAGATCTTCGACCTGGGCGAAGCGGTCGCCCCAGAACTGATCCTGTGGCTCGCTCAGCGATTTTGCGCCGGCGGCCAGCGCCCGCGCGTAAATCGCGTCGACATCGTCGACATAGACATAGAACGATTGCGGTGCGATCGCGCCCGCGCTTTTCGGTGTTTTCGCAGCCGAGCCGAACGCGCCTTCCGGTGCGAACATCACGATCAACTGGCCCTGGTAGGTCATCTCGACATGCATGACGACACCGTCGTCCTGGACACTGTCGCGCACTTCGAAGCCGAACGCCGCCGTGAAGAACGCGGACGCGGCACGTGCATCGCGCACCGTCAGATAGGGGGTCAACCAAGGCACACCGGCGGGGCGGGAGGCGGTCATGGAGTTCTCCGGATCCAAAGGGTTGGCGGGGCATAGGCAGCAAGTCCAGGCGGATGGTCGCGCATCGAGATGCCGATAGCGCAGTCCGACGGAACCGAGCATTTTGCCCACGCGTTAGCTTGCTGGCTTTAAGAATTGACTTAGTTTATCGCGCACTGAGCGGGATGCCGAGAACAGTCCGGCGTGCGTGGCCGTGTCGTAGTGCATCAGGTCGTCGATCTGGCGCGCGGCGAGGCGGGCCGCGAGCGTATCGGCGGTGAGGGCGGCCGGGTCGAGCGTGTCGCTGGCGGTGGCCATCATCCAGAGCGAGCCGTACAGAGGGATGAACGTGCTCATGGTGCGGACAATGGCGAACGCCGCGCGCAGGTCGCCGAGCAGGCGCGCGATGCGCTCGGCGTGAAAATACGGCGAACCGAGGTGCACGGAGACGGCGGCCGTCGGGCTCATGATCCGCTTGAGCTGCTGATAGAAGGCTTGCGTGTAGAGGCCGGCGGCGGGTGAGTCGGGCGGCGTCAGGTCGAACACGACCAGATCGAATTGCGCCGGCGCCGCGGCTTCGACGTAATGCGCGGCGTCGCCGATCACCAGTTCGACGCGAGGGTTGTCGAAGGCGCCACCGTGCACTTCCGGCAGATGCTCGCGCGTCAGGCGGACCACTTCGGCGTCCAACTCGGCCACCACGATCCGTTCGATGCCCGCATGCCTCAGCAATTGCCGCGCGGCGCCGCCGTCGCCGCCGCCCAGCACGAGCGCCGCTTGCGGCGATGGATGCGCCAGCGCGGCCGGATGCACCATGCATTCGTGATAGATGAACTCGTCGCCGGTGGACGTCATCGGACGGCCGTCGAGCGTGAAGAGCCGGCCGAGCTGCGGCGTGTCCCAGACTTCGACTAGCTGGTAAGGCGATTCGACGCGCGCCACGCGCCTGGCGTGCGGAAATCCGTAGACGGCGTCGGGACTCGGTCGGAACAGCAGCGGAGCGCTCACGGCTGGCGGGCTCCGTGCGGAGCGCGGTGGGTTGAGGTTGTGCAATTGTAAAGGGCGAAGCACGGCGCGGCCTCGGCGGACGCACCGAGCCGCACGACCCGTCGGCTTTCGGGGCGGGGGGGGGGCGGGCAACGTTCTGTTAGAATGTCACGCTTTCAGCCTTGTCCGTTTGCTCTGCCCGTTTCGCGTCTCCTGGCGCCGCACCGTGCGCCCGAGTGAGCTGGCATTCGAGCATCCGGGCCTCAAGCGCGTACCGCCTTCTGACTCTGTCTCCGGACTCGACATGACGACCCCGTCTCCCGCACCCACTTCCTTGATGGCCAACGCAATCCGCGCGTTGTCCATGGACGCCGTTCAAAAAGCGAACTCCGGCCACCCCGGCATGCCGATGGGCATGGCCGAAATCGGCGTGGCTTTGTGGTCGCGCCATCTGCGCCACAACCCGAAGAACCCGCAATGGGCCGATCGCGACCGTTTCGTGCTGTCCAACGGCCACGGCTCGATGCTGCTGTATTCGCTGCTGCACCTGACCGGCTACGATCTGCCGATCGAAGAGCTGAAGAACTTCCGCCAGATGCATTCGAAGACGCCGGGCCACCCGGAATACGGCATCACGCCGGGCGTCGAAACGACCACCGGCCCGCTCGGCCAGGGTCTGGCCAATGCGGTCGGCATGGCGCTCGCCGAGTCGCTGCTCGCTACCGAGTTCAACAAGCCTGACGCAACGATCGTCGACCACCACACGTACGTGTTCGTCGGCGACGGCTGCCTGATGGAAGGCATCTCGCACGAAGCCTGCTCGCTGGCGGGCGTGCTGAAGCTGAACAAGCTGATCGCGTTCTACGACGACAACGGCATCTCGATCGACGGCGAAGTGGTGCACTGGTTCCACGACGACACGCCGAAGCGCTTCGAGGCGTACGGCTGGAACGTGATCCCGAACGTGATCGGCCACGACGTCGAGGCAGTCGACGCAGCCATCAAGCAGGCCAAGCAATCCGACAAGCCCACGCTGATCTGCTGCAAGACGGTGATCGGCGAAGGCTCGCCGAACAAGGCGGGCAGCCACGATTCGCACGGCTCGGCGCTCGGCGACAAGGAAGTTGCGGCCACGCGCGAGAAGATCGGCTGGAAGTGGGAGCCGTTTGTGATCCCGCAAGAGGTCTACGCCGCATGGGACGCAAAGGAAGCCGGCGCACGCAACGAAGCCGAGTGGGACAAGGCGTTCGCCGCGTACGCAGCCAAATATCCGCAGGAAGCCGCTGAATTCAAGCGTCGCGATGCGAAGCAGTTGCCGGCCGACTGGAAGGAAAAGGCCAAGGCGATCATTGCCGGCGCGAACGAGCGCGCGGAAACCGTCGCGACGCGCAAGGCGTCGCAACAGGCTATCGAGGCGTTGTCGGCCGTGCTGCCGGAACTGCTCGGCGGCTCCGCCGACCTGACCGGTTCGAACCTGACCAACTGGAAGGCCGCCAAGCCGGTGCGCGTGAATGCCGAAGGCAAGGCTGCCGGCAACTACGTCAACTACGGTGTGCGTGAATTCGGCATGAGCGCCGCGATCAACGGCGTCGCGCTGCATGGCGGCTTCAAGGCCTTCGGCGGCACGTTCCTGACGTTCTCGGACTACAGCCGCAACGCGCTGCGTGTCGCCGCGCTGATGAAAGCGCCGTCGATCTTCGTGTTCACGCACGACTCGATCGGTCTGGGCGAAGACGGCCCGACCCACCAGTCGATCGAACATGTTGCGAGCCTGCGTCTGATTCCGCACCTGCAAGTGTGGCGTCCGGCTGATACCGTGGAGACGGCGGTGGCCTGGACCCACGCGGTCGAACATCACGGCCCGTCGGCCCTGATCTTCAGTCGTCAGAACCTGCCGTTCTCGGAACGCACGGACGCGCAGATCGCCAACATTGAAAAGGGCGGTTACGTGCTGCGCGACTGGAACGACGAAATCGTCGCGCGCAAGATCATCCTGATCGCCACCGGTTCGGAAGTCGAACTGGCGCTGAACGCGGTCGAGCCGCTGGCGCGCGAAGGCATCGCGGCGCGCGTCGTGTCCATGCCGTCGACCACCGTGTTCGACAAGCAGGACGCCGAGTACCGCGAACGCGTGCTGCCGCAAGGCGTGCGCCGCGTCGCGATCGAAGCGGGTGTTTCGGATTTCTGGCGCAAGTACGTGGGTCTGGAAGGCGGCGTGGTCGGCATCGACACGTTCGGCGAATCGGCCCCGGCTGGCGTGCTGTTCAAGCATTTCGGCTTCACCGTCGAACACGTGGTAGAGACGGCAAAAGCCGCACTCGGCTGATCCTGGACAAGCGTTGCCGTTTGCGTGCGAACGCGCGGCAACGCTGTCAGTCAGACGAACCTGGACGAATTTTTTTAGCCATCAGGAGATAGACCATGACGATTCGCGTCGCAATCAACGGCTACGGCCGGATCGGCCGCAACACGCTGCGCGCCTTCTATGAAAACGGCAAGAAGCACGATATCGAAATCGTCGCCATCAACGATCTCGGCGATGCCAAGACCAACGCTCACCTGACGCAATACGACACGGCGCACGGCAAGTTCCCGGGCGAAGTGTCGGTGGACGGCGACTACCTGGTTGTCAACGGCGACAAGATCCGCGTGCTGGCCAACCGCAACCCGGCTGAACTGCCGTGGGGCGAGCTGAACGTCGACGTCGTGCTGGAATGCACGGGCTTTTTCACGACCAAGGAAAAGGCGAGCGCGCACATCAAGGGCGGCGCGAAGAAGGTGATCATTTCGGCGCCGGGCGGTAAAGACGTCGACGCCACGATCGTCTACGGCGTGAACCACAACGTGCTGAAGGCATCGGACACGGTCATCTCGAACGCCTCGTGCACGACGAACTGCCTCGCGCCGCTCGTCAAGCCGCTGAACGACAAGATCGGCCTGGTGAACGGTCTGATGACCACGATCCACGCATACACGAACGACCAGGTTCTGACGGACGTGTACCACGAAGACCTGCGCCGTGCGCGCTCGGCCACGCACAGCCAGATCCCGACCAAGACCGGCGCTGCTTCGGCGGTCGGCCTGGTGCTGCCGGAACTGAACGGCAAGCTGGACGGCTACGCGATTCGCGTCCCGACGATCAACGTGTCGGTCGTCGACCTGTCGTTCATCGCCGCGCGCGACACGACGGTCGAAGAAGTCAACGCGATCATGAAGGAAGCGTCGGAAGGCTCGCTGAAGGGCATCCTCGGCTACAACGATGCACCGCTGGTGTCGATCGACTTCAACCACAACCCGGCTTCGTCGACGTTCGACGCGACGCTGACCAAGGTGTCGGGCCGTCTGGTGAAGGTGTCGAGCTGGTACGACAACGAGTGGGGCTTCTCGAACCGCATGCTGGACACGGCTGTGGCGCTGGCCAACGCGAAGTAAATCACGGCGCTTCGTGCGCTAGCTATGCCTGCCAAAGCCGGTTTGAGTCGGCGGTGGCAGGCGTAAAAAACCGCTCTTCGGAGCGGTTTTTTTTCGCCTACTGCGGTTGCGGAGTCGGGAAATAGACGCCGGCGCGCTGCGCGGCGTTCGAGATATGCGTTTCGATGGCCTTGCCGGCCGCGGCGGAATCGCGCGCCTTCAGCGCATCCAGAATCACGCGATGCTCGTTGTACGTGGACAGCACCAGTTCACGCCGGTAATACGGCATGCGCTGGCTTTCCTTCATGATCTCCGCGCTGCTGCTCAGGATCGACTCGATCGCCGCATTGCCGGCAATGCTGACGATCCGCATGTGGAAGTCGTAGTCGAGCCGGGCGGCTTCATCGAGTTCGTCGCAGGCGAGCGCTGTTTGCATGGCCGTGATGTTCTCTTCGAACCACGCGAGGTCGGAATCGCTGACCGCGAGCGCCGCCATGCGCGCGATAAAGCCTTCCAGCGCGAAGCGCATCTGATACGTATCAGGCAGTGACGATTGCTCCGCGAAGCGCCACGGTTGCGCGGCCTGCGCCTGCGCCCTTTCCACGTACACGCCCTTGCCGGGTCGGATCACCAGCAAACCGAGCGCTTCGAGCGTGGAGAGCGCTTCGCGCAACGAAGCGCGGCTGATCGCAAGTTCTTCGGAGAGTTGACGCTGAGCCGGGAGCAAGCTGCCTACGGGATAGACGCCCGCTTCGATCCGTTCGCGGATGGTCGCGATGGCGGCATCGGTAACGGTATGCGGGACGTTTTTCATTGTTGTCTCACTTTGGAATCGCGGTCTGACCAGCATTGTAATACGCGGTCCGAACGCTCGTGCAGCTTACCGTCTGCTGACGCCGATCCGGCCAAAAACCGCTGCAAAAACAGCGGGTAAACACTGTTTTATGAAACCTTGACGCCAGTATATCGGCTTCCTACTATTCGACATAACAGCACTGGTCGGACCAGTCTGAACAGACGTGAATCGAAACCAGGAGGAAGCCGTGTTGAAATTTTTCAATTCGCTGTTTGGCCGGGTCGTCATAGCGCTGGTGGCCGGTATCGTGATCGGCGCCGTATTCCCGCATTTCGCCCAATCGCTGCGTCCGCTCGGCGACGGCTTTCTCAAGCTGATCAAGATGGTGATCGGCCCGATCGTCTTTTGCGTCGTGGTCAGCGGCATGGCGCATGCCGGCGACTTGCGCAAAGTGGGCCGCGTCGGCCTGAAGGCCGTGGTCTACTTCGAGGTGATGACGACGATCGCGCTCGTGATCGGCGCAGTCCTGGCGTACGTTACGCGTCCTGGCGTCGGCATGAATATCGATCTGCGCTCGCTGGATCCCGCGTCGCTCTCCACGTACACCGAGCACGCCAAGAGCCTGAAGGACACGGCCGGCTTCCTGCTGAAAATCATCCCCGACACGGCGATCAACGCTTTCGCCACCGGCGACATCCTGCAAATTCTGGTGTTTTCGGTGCTGTTCGGCTCGGCGCTGTCGCTACTCGGCAATAAGGCTCAGCGCGTGAGCAGCCTGATCGACGAACTGTCGCAAGTGTTTTTCCGCGTGATGGGTTTCATCATCAAGCTCGCGCCGCTCGGCGTGCTGGGCGCGATCGCCTTCACCACCGGCACCTATGGCGTCGAGTCGCTCAAGCAACTCGGCTTGCTGGTGCTCGTGTTCTACGCGAGCTGCTTCGTGTTTGTAGTCGTGGTGTTGGGCGTCGTCATGCGGCTGGCCGGCTTCAGCATCTTCAAGCTGATTCGCTACCTGCGCGAAGAGTTGTCGATCGTGCTCGGCACCGCTTCGTCCGACGCCGTGCTGCCGCAGATCATGCGCAAGCTCGAATGGATGGGCGTCAAGGATTCGACCGTCGGCCTCGTCATTCCGACCGGCTACTCGTTCAATCTGGACGGCTTTTCCATCTACCTCACGCTCGCCGTGATTTTCATCGCGCAGGCCACCAACACGCCACTGTCGATGCACGACCTGATCGTGGTGGTGCTGGTTTCGCTGGTGACCTCGAAGGGCGCGCACGGCATTCCCGGCTCGGCCATTGTGATTCTGGCCGCCACGCTGTCCGCGATTCCGGCGATTCCCGTGCTCGGCCTCGTGCTGATCCTGCCGGTCGACTGGTTCGTCGGCATTGCGCGCGCGTTGACCAACCTGATCGGCAACTGCGTGGCGACAGTGGTGGTCGCCGTGTGGGAGAACGATATCGACCGGGCGCGCGCTCATCGCGTGCTGAATCGCGACGCGGCATTGCGCTACGTGCCGGCCGGCGACGACGCCGCGCCCGCCGCTGGCGAACACGCTCCTGCCGTCTAAACCGCTTGAAATCCGCTTTCGAATCCGCGCGCGCCAACGCAGCGCGCCTTCAGCGCCGGCAGAGGCTGCACATGCCGGCTCTCCTTCACTTTTTCGCGCCTGACCGAGACTAGAGACAATGGCTAATCCGATCCTCGACCCCAACGCTCCTGCTTTCACCCGTCGCTATATGAACCTCGCCGATCCGCGCCTGGGCGCGAAGGCGCTCTTCGCCAGCGACGAATTCTTCGCGCCGAAAGAACGCATGCTCGAGCCGCAACCGGCGGTGTTCATTCCCGGTAAGTACGACGACCACGGCAAGTGGATGGACGGCTGGGAAACCCGCCGCAAGCGCACCACCGGTCACGATTATTGTGTGATTCGCCTCGCGCACCCGGGCGTCGTGTACGGCGTGGACCTGGATACGAGCCATTTCACCGGCAATTTTCCGCCGGCCGCGTCGATCGACGCCTGCTACGTGGACGGCGACGTGCCGCCCGACAACGCCGACTGGCAAACGCTCGTGCCGGCTACCACGTTGCAGGGCAACCAGCACCACTACGTCGACGTGAGCGACGCGCGCGCCTTCACTCATCTGCGTGTGAATCTGTACCCGGACGGCGGCCTCGCCCGCCTGCGCGTGTACGGCCAGCCTAAGCGCGATTGGGAGCGCGTTGAGCGCGGCACGCTGCTGGACCTGGCCGCCATCGAAAACGGCGCGTATCTGGTCGCCGCGAACAACCAGCATTTCGGGCCGGCCTCGCAGATGCTGATGCCGGGCCGTGGCGTCAACATGGGCGACGGCTGGGAAACCCGGCGCCGTCGCGAGCCGGGCAACGACTGGGCGATCGTCGCTTTGGCGAGGCCGGGCGTGATCCGCAAGATCGAAGTGGATACGGCGCACTTCAAGGGCAATTTCCCGGACCGCTGCTCGCTGCAAGCCGCGTCGGTGACGGGCGGCACGGACGATTCGCTCGTCACGCAGGCGATGTTCTGGCCGGTGCTGCTCGGCGAACAAAAACTGCAGATGGACCACGTCCACACCTTCGCGGACAACCTCGCGTCGCTGGGCCCGGTCACGCATGTGCGTTTCAATATCTTTCCGGACGGCGGCGTGTCGCGTCTGCGCCTGTGGGGTGAAATCGCATAGCGGAGGAGCGGCGTCGATGAAGACATTGCAGATGGAACGGCTCACGCGCGCGGCTTTCGCGCCGTTCGGCGACGTTATCGAACTGGACGGCGCACGTCATTTCGCCATCAACGGCGGCACGACCGAGCGTTATCACGACCTCGCCTGCGTCGACGTGACGGAGCAAGGCGGGCGGCCGCTGATCAACCTGTTTCGCGCGCAGCCGCGCGCGCTGCCGGTCGAGATCACGATGATGGAGCGGCATCCGCTCGGCAGTCAGGCTTTCATTCCCTTAACGGCGGGCCGCTATCTGGTGGTGGTCGCGCCGGCCGGCGAATTCGATCCGTCGCAAATGCGCGCCTTCTGGACCGATGCGTGGCAGGGCGTGAACTATGCGAAAGGCGTCTGGCATCACCCGTTGCTCGCGCTCGATCGGGTGAGCGATTTCGTGGTGGTCGATCGGGGCGGCGAGCAGCCCAATTGCGACGAATTGTCATTGGTAGAGCCGTGGCGGCTGACGTTCGAAGCGAGCGCCGAGCTGGTGGGCTAGGGGCGTCAACGGCTCGCGTACAGAACCGCGTCGCAGATGCAAAAAGACCCGGCCGATTTGCATCGGCCGGGTCTTTTTTTGCCCGCCGGACCGCGCACCCCAGCGCGGCCGGCCTCGCGTCAATGCTTGCGATGCGGGCAGTTCTCCTTGGTGCAGGCACCGTACAGAGCCAACGCGTGCTCCTGCAGCTTGAAGCCGCGTTCCTTCGCGATGGACTGCTGACGGCTCTCGATTTCGGAGTCGAAAAACTCTTCGACGAGCCCGCAATCGAGACACACGAGGTGGTCGTGGTGCGACCCCTCATTCAATTCGAACACCGCTTTACCCGACTCGAAATTGCTGCGCGAGAGCAGGCCGGCCTGCTCGAATTGCGTCAGCACGCGATACACGGTTGCAAGCCCGATATCGAGTTCTTCGTGCAGCAGGTTGCGGTACACATCTTCGGCGGTCAGGTGACGCACCGGGCTGTGCTGGAAAATCTCAAGGATTTTGAGGCGCGGAAGGGTCGCCTTGAGCCCGATATTCTTGAGATCGGTTGGATTGGTCATGACAAGGGATCCCTAGAGTACAATGCTGGGCTCTCATAGTAATGTGTTTTTGGCGTTCTGGTCATCTTCGATGGAATGAAACTCGCGCGGCTCGTCAGCGGGCCCGCACGGTGAGTGAAATGATTTCAAAATCTCAATTGATCTACCGGGGGAGCCGCATGCGGGGTACCTTGATCGCTGTTGCGACTGTCGCGGTTCTTGCCGGATGTTCCACTTACGACAGCCTGACACAGCGTATTGCCCAAAGCATCACGCCGTACCGTATCACGGTGGTGCAAGGCAATTTCGTCTCGAAAGAAGCGGCTGCACAGATGCAGGTCGGCTTGACCCGCGCGCAGGTCAAGCAATTGCTCGGCACGCCGCTCCTGACCGACATGTTCCACGCGGACCGCTGGGACTACGTGTTCTATTTCAAGCGTGGCTCGACGAGTGTCGTCCAGCAGCGCGACTTCGTGGTCATGTTCGCGGGCGACCGCGTCGCCAGCTGGTCGGGTGGTGACGATCTGCCGTCCAACCTCGAATTGCTGGCCGAAATCGACGGCGACAAGCTGGGCAAGAAGAAGGCCGCCACTGCCGTGGCGAGCGGCGCGAGTGGCGCGAGCGATGCAGCCGCGGCGGCGCCGGTCACGCTGGACACCGTGCGTTCGCCGTCCGTCGCTGGCGCTGCCGGCGCGGCGACGCCGTCAACGGACGCCAACGCGGAAGCCGCGCAAGCCGCCAATCGTGCGACCAATGCGGTGCAGCTGTCGCCCGCGCGTCCGAGTGTGCCGAGCGCGCCGACGGCGAACGGCGGCGGCATCCCGCAGCAAAGCCCCACGGGCAATGGGCAGCCGCAGTTCCAGTTCCATCGTCCGCCGCCGCCGCAGAATCCGGGTACGGACAACAGCAATCCGGTCGGCCCGACGGGACCGCAGAGCAGCAACGGCGGCCCGACGCACAACGCGCCGCTGACCTCGTCCTCGTCTACGGGAACGGGCGGCTAATTGCGCTGTCCCTGTCTTAAGACCCATGCTTAAGACTCACGCTTGAGACGAACGCCGCGCACGGGCAGCCGCAGTGCGCGGCGTCCGTGCGGTTCTCTGCTTTTTCAGTCATGCGCGGCGCACGGGTGCTGCCCGCCGCCGCTTTCGCCCGCCTTTGCCGGGTTTTGCCTTTTCGAACCCTCGTAGCCATGAAAATTGCCATTGCTGGCGCATCGGGCCGTATGGGCCGCATGCTCATCGAAACAGTCCTCAACGATACCGACGCCACGCTGTCCGGCGCACTCGATCGCGCGGGCTCCCCGCAACTCGGCCAGGACGCCGGCGCGTTTCTCGGCAAACAGACGGGCGTCATGCTAACCGACGACGTCGAGCGCGTATTCGCCGAATCCGACTACCTGATCGACTTCACGCGCCCCGAAGGCACGCTGATGCATCTTGAAGCGGCGCAGCGTCACAACGTGAAAATGGTGATCGGCACCACCGGCTTCGACAACGAGCAGAAGGCGCAACTGCGCGCCGCGGCGGACAAGATCGCCATCATGTTTGCGTCGAACATGAGCGTTGGCGTGAACGTTACGCTGAAGCTGCTCGAATACGCCGCGAAGCACTTCGCGACGGGCTACGACATCGAGATCATCGAGGCGCATCACCGTCACAAGGTCGACGCGCCGTCCGGCACGGCGTTGACCATGGGCGAAGTGATCGCCAACGCGCTCGGCCGCAATCTCGACGACTGCGCGGTCTACAGCCGCGAAGGCGTCACCGGCGAACGCGACCCGTCCACGATCGGTTTTTCGGCGATCCGCGGCGGCGACATTGTCGGCGACCATACGGTGCTGTTTGCGGGCATCGGCGAGCGAATCGAGATCACGCACAAATCGGCGAGCCGTCTGTCGTATGCGCAAGGCGCGCTTCGTGCTGTCCGTTTCCTCGAAGGCCACTCCACCGGCTTTTTCGACATGCAAGACGTACTCGGCCTGCGTTGAACGCTGAATTCAACGCTGTGTCCGACGTATTCTGAGCGAAGGCCGGGGGCAGGGCGTCTCCCGGCGAGCTCGTGAAATCACTACTCCACGGCGAGGTCAGATGGCAGGCAGCAGCGGCATCATCCATTACCTGCAAACCAGCGACGCGATCACGCATGGCGTCGCTTACGTGCTGCTGGCCATGTCGATTGCGAGCTGGTGTTTTCTGATCGTCAAAAGCTGGATCCTCACGCGCGCCAAGCGTCAGGCCACGCGTGCGATCGCGCAGTTCTGGCAGGCGCCCACGTTGTCCGAAGGTGTCGCGGCGCTCAGGCGCGCGGACCGCGAACGGGTCTTCACGCCGCTCGCGGAAGCGGCGCTTCATGCGGCTGAGGTGGATATTCCGGGCGCGCTGCTCGCCCGCGTCGAGCGTGGCGAGCGGGTGCTGCGAGCGCTGCGCCAGGCGCTCAATGCGTCGCAGCGGCGGCTCGAATTCGGCCAGGTGCTGCTGGCCTCGGTGGGCAGCACGGCGCCGTTCGTCGGCTTGCTCGGCACCGTGTGGGGCATCTATCACGCGCTCGGCAGCATTGCGGCGAGCGGTCAGGCGCAGATCGAAAATGTCGCCGGGCCGGTTGGCGAGGCGCTCATCATGACCGCTTTCGGCCTCGTGGTCGCGATCCCGGCGGTGCTCGCGTACAACGTGCTCGGCCGGCTGGTGCGGCAGTTGTCGGAAGAGCTCGACGGCTTTGCGCACGACCTGCACGCCTACGTGTGCGCGCCGGCGGAACAGGTTCCAGCGCACGCGCGCGCCCACCAGGCCTCGACCCACTAGGCGCGCCGCTCAGGCAGAAGGAGGCGACATGGCATTCGGCGGACTCGAGAAAAAGCAGACGGCCGCGCCCATGGCCGAGATCAACATGACGCCGCTGATCGACGTGATGCTGGTGCTGCTGGTGATTTTTATCATTACCGCGCCTTTGTTCACGCACGCGATCCGGCTCGATTTGCCGAAAGTCGCGGCCGCGCCCGCGCGCCAGACGCCGCAAACCATTTCTCTTTCCATCGACGCCGCCGGCAAACTCTACTGGAACGGCACCGTCATCACGCTCGAGCAGATGCGCGCGCGCTTCGCGCAAGCGGGCAAGCAGAGCGACCAGCCCGAGATTCATCTGAGCGCCGAGCGCTCCACGCGCTACGAGGTGATCGCCCAGGTCATGGGCGCGGCGCAGCAGGCCGGCCTCGAGCGGATCGGTTTCGTGACCGACCCGCCGCCGCCTGCCGCCAGGCCGTAGGCGCGGCGTACCCGTCCGCGGACGGTATAATCAGCCCTTTCCCCCGCAGAAGGGGAATCAACGCCATTTCATCCAGCAGAGCACCAGGCCCGGTGCGAAAGCACCGAACCCAGCGATCCCATCACACCATGCACGAAAAATACGTTCCCTCCGACGTCGAATCCGCCGCGCAAGGGCAATGGCGCGCCATCGACGCGTACAAGACGACGGAAGTCACCGACAAGCCCAAGTTCTATTGCGTCTCGATGCTGCCGTACCCGTCGGGCAAGCTGCACATGGGTCACGTGCGCAATTACACGATCAACGACGTGATGTACCGCTATCTGCGGATGAACGGCTACAACGTGCTGATGCCGATGGGTTGGGACGCGTTCGGCATGCCGGCGGAAAACGCCGCGATGGCCAACAACGTGCCGCCCGCGCAGTGGACCTACGACAACATCGCTTACATGAAGAAGCAGATGCAGTCCATGGGCCTCGCGATCGACTGGTCGCGCGAAGTCGCGACCTGCAGCCCCGACTACTACAAGTGGAACCAGTGGCTGTTCCTGAAGATGCTGGAAAAGGGCATCGCGTACAAGAAAACCGGCACCGTCAACTGGGATCCGGTCGATCAGACAGTGCTCGCCAACGAGCAGGTGATCGACGGCCGCGGCTGGCGTTCGGGCGCGCTCGTCGAAAAGCGCGAAATCCCGATGTACTACATGCGCATTACGCAGTACGCGGACGAGCTGCTGAACGACCTCGACGGCCTCGGCTGGCCCGAGCGCGTCAAGATCATGCAGCAGAACTGGATCGGCAAGAGCTTCGGCGTGAATTTCGGCTTCCCGTACGAGATCGACGGTGAACAGAAGCTGCTGCGCGTTTTCACCACGCGCGCCGACACGATCATGGGCGTCACCTTCTGCGCGGTCGCCGCCGAGCATCCGCTCGCCACGCGCCTTGCGCAAGACAAGCCGGAACTGCAGGCCTTCATCGAGGAATGCAAGCGCGGCGGCGTGGCTGAAGCCGACGTCGCGACCATGGAAAAGAAGGGCATGGCCACCGGCTTCACCGTCACGCATCCGCTGACGCAGGAGCAGGTCGAAGTGTGGATCGGCAACTACGTGCTGATGAGCTACGGCGAAGGCGCGGTGATGGGCGTGCCGGCGCACGACGAGCGCGACTTTGCGTTCGTGAAGAAATACGGTCTGCCGATCAAGCAGGTGGTCGCGGTTGAAGGCAAGGAATACTCGACCGATGCCTGGCAGGAATGGTACGGCGAGAAGACCGGCACGCTGATCAACAGCGGCAAGTACGACGGCCTCAACTACGAACAGGCAGTCGACCGGATCGCCGCCGACCTGAAGGAATTGGGCCTCGGCGACAAGCAGATCACGTGGCGTCTGCGTGACTGGGGCGTGTCGCGCCAGCGCTACTGGGGCACGCCGATTCCGATCATTCACTGCCCGACGTGCGGCGACGTGCCGGTGCCGGAAAAAGATCTGCCGGTGGTGCTGCCGGAAGACCTCGTGCCGGACGGCACGGGCAATCCGCTCGCCAAGTCCGAAGCGTTCGTGAACTGCACCTGCCCGACCTGTGGCGGTGCGGCCAAACGCGAAACCGACACGATGGACACCTTCGTCGATTCGTCGTGGTACTTCTACCGCTATGCGTCGCCGGGTGCGAAGACCATGGTCGACGAGCGCACCGATTACTGGGCGCCGATGGACCAGTACATCGGCGGCATCGAGCACGCGATTCTTCACCTGTTGTACTCGCGCTTCTGGGCGAAGGTGATGCGCGACCTCGGCCTGATCAAGTTCGGCGAGCCGGCCAAGAACCTGCTGACGCAGGGCATGGTGCTCAACGAAACCTACTATCGTGAAAACGAAGCGGGCAAGAAGACCTGGTACAACCCGGCCGACGTGACCGTCTCGTTCGACGACAAGGGCCGCCCGGTCGGCGCGATCCTCAACGCGGACGGCCAGCCGGTGGTGCTCGGCGGCGTCGAGAAAATGTCGAAGTCGAAGAACAACGGCGTCGATCCGCAATTGCTGATCGATCAGCACGGCGCGGACACCGCGCGTCTGTTCGTCATGTTCGCCGCACCGCCCGAGCAGTCGCTCGAATGGTCCGGTTCGGGCGTGGAAGGCGCGAGCCGCTTCCTGCGCCGTGTGTGGAGTTTCAGTCAGACGAACGAAGCCGCGTTGCGCCAGGGCGGCACGTTCGACGCCGCGCAACTGAGCGACGTCGAGAAAACCTTGCGCCGCGAGATTTACAGCGTGCTGAAGCAGGCCGACTTCGACTATCAGCGTCTGCAATACAACACGGTGGTGTCGGCCGCGATGAAGATGCTCAACGCGCTCGACAGCGCGAAGGGCGCCCGGCCGGCCGTGCTGCGCGAAACCTGCAGCGTGATGCTGCGCGTGTTGTATCCGGTTGTGCCGCACCTCACGTTCCAGTTGTGGCAGGAACTCGGTTACGCCGACGAACTCGGCTCGCTGCTCGACGCGCCGTGGCCGAAGGTCGACGAGAAGGCGCTGGAGCAGTCCGAGATCGAACTCGTGCTGCAGGTGAACGGCAAGGTGCGCGGCGCGATCACGGTGGCCAAAGACGCCTCGCGTGAAGCGATCGAACAGCTTGCGGCCGCTCACGAGATGGTCGCCAAGTTCAGCGAAGGCAAGGCGCCCAAGAAGATCATCGTGGTGCCGGGTCGTCTCGTGAACGTGGTCGTGTGAGGATCAACGAAGACATGACAGCAGGCAGGACGCCGCCGCGCGCGGCGGCGCTTGTCCGCGCTGCGGAATCTACTGCGAACCAGGAGCCAATGTGACTCGCAGATCGTTTTTGACGCTGGCTTGCAGCGTGCTGATGTTGTCCGCCTGCGGCTTCCAGCTGCGCGGCCAGCAGGACTACGCATTCAAACGCCTCTTTATCGCCGGCGGTTCTCCATCGGCGGCCGCGCGCTTGACGCGTATCGTGCAAGGCGGCAGCGACACGGTCGTGGTCACGTCCGTCGCGAATGCCGACGCCACGTTGCAGATCACCGAAGGCCGTGGCACCAGCACGCTGACGCTGAACTCGCTGGGCGCGGTCGAAGAGTACGCACTGAATCTTTCGATGACCTATTCGCTAACGGCCAAGGACGGCACGCTGCTGATTCCGCCGAGCGTGATCGCGCTGAACCGCGCGATGACCTATAGCGATCAATATTCGCAAGCGAAAGCCGCCGAAAGCGAAATTCTCTTCGCCGATATGGAAAACGACGCGATCGACCAGCTCACGCGACGTCTGTCTGTCGTTCGCACGATGCACCCGGCGCCGGGCCAGGAAGTGCCGTCGATTGCGCCGCGCGCGCCGTTGCCGCCGCCGCCGCTGTGAGCGTCGTGCCGCGTTCTTTGTTTCGCTTAATGTGCCGCACCTGTTCAACCTCGCCGATCGGTAGCCATGCAACTGCGACTTGACGCGCTCGAAGCGCATCTCGCCAAGGGACTTGCCGGACTGTACGTCGTGTACGGCGACGAGCACCTGCTCGCGCAGGAAGCGTGCGACCGGATTCGCGCCACCGCGCGCGCGGCCGGCTTCACCGATCGCTCGGTGTTTACGGTGGAGCGCGGGTTCGACTGGAGTTCGCTGCTGGGCGCGAGCCAGTCGATGTCGCTGTTCGGCGACCGTCAACTGGTCGAGTTGCGCATTCCGTCGGGCAAGCCAGGCAAGGAAGGCGCGGACGCGCTGAAAGCGCTGGCCGCCGCCGTGAACGACGACGTGCTCACCATGATCACGCTGCCGCGACTCGATGCGGCCACGCAGAAGTCGGCGTGGTTCACGGCGTTGTCCGACGCGGGCGTCGCGCTGAAAATCGATCCGGTCGAGCGTGCGCAATTGCCGAATTGGGTCGGCCAGCGGCTCGCGGCTCAGGGCCAACGCGTGGCTGCCGGTGAAGAAGGGCGGCGCGCGCTGGCCTTTATCGCCGAGCGTGTGGAGGGCAATCTGCTTGCCGCGCATCAGGAAATCCAGAAACTCGGGCTGCTGTATCCGTCCGGGTCGCTGAGCTTCGAGCAGGTTCAGGACGCCGTGCTCAACGTCGCCCGTTATGACGTTTTCAAGTTGAACGAAGCGATGCTGGCCGGCGACGTCGGCCGCCTGTCGCGCATGCTCGACGGTTTGCGCGGCGAAGGCGAGGCCGCAGTGCTGGTGCTGTGGGCCGTGGTGGAAGAAATACGCACGCTGCTGCGCATCAAACGCGGCGTCGCGGCCGGCAAGCCGCTTGCGATGCTGGTGCGCGAGAACCGCGTATGGGGTCCGCGCGAACGGTTGATTGGGCCGGCCTTGTCGCGGGTCAGCGAAGGCACGCTGGAAAAGGCGCTTGCGCTGGCGGCGCGGCTGGATCGGCAGGTCAAAGGTTTGTCGGGCGGCACGCCGGGCAATCATCGCAACGATCCGCCGCCTGATCCGTGGGATGGCCTGTTCGAATTGGCCATGACGGTGGCTTCGCCGAAAACGTCGCCCGTGCCACCGCCACGACCTCGACCTGGAACTGCTGCACCGGCACGAAGGCCGGCCTGAACGGCAACGCCAGGCCAGCCGGCAAGCTGTGAGGGCGCTTTTGAGTCGCTCAAGAGGCACCCTTGAATCGCCATTGAATCGCATCGTGATGTCTTCCTGAAGCGCGAGTGAACCGGCAAGCCTGCTGCGTTCCTCGTGCGCCGGGGTGAAGAACAACCCGCCCGGCGGCAAGCAAAGCGCCTTCGCTCGACTTACAATCGTTGAATCATTCGCTCATTCTGTCCGTCCGCCGCACCTCGATGTGCGCGGCACCACGAGAATTTCCATGGATATCGACCAGTACATGACCGACCTCGGCCGTCGCGCCCGCCAAGCATCGCGGGCGATGGCGCGGGCGTCGACGGCGGCGAAGAACGCCGCGCTCGCAGCCGTCGCCGAGGCGATCGAGCGTGATGCCGCCTCGCTGAAAGAAGCGAATGCGCGCGACGTGGCCAAGGCTCGCGAGAAAGGCCACGACGCCGCGTTCATCGACCGTTTGACGCTGTCGGACAAAGCGCTGAAGACGATGGTGGAAGGTCTGCGGCAAGTCGCCGCGCTGGCCGATCCGATCGGCGAGATCAGCAATCTGAAGTACCGGCCGAGCGGCATTCAGGTCGGTCAGATGCGCGTGCCGCTCGGCGTGATCGGCATCATCTACGAATCGCGTCCGAACGTGACGATCGACGCCGCGGCGCTCTGCCTCAAGTCGGGCAACGCCACCATTCTGCGCGGCGGTTCGGAAGCGCTCGAATGCAATACGGCGCTGGCAAAGCTGATCGGCGAAGGTCTCGAAGCCGCCGGATTGCCGCAGGACGCCGTGCAAGTGGTGGCCACCTCGGACCGCGCGGCGGTCGGCAAGCTGATCACCATGACGGAGTACGTCGACGTGATCGTGCCGCGCGGCGGCAAGAGCCTGATCGAGCGCCTGATGAACGAAGCGCGCGTGCCGATGATCAAGCACCTCGACGGCATCTGCCACGTGTACGTGGACGATCGCGCGGATCTGACCAAGGCGCTGACCGTTTGCGACAACGCCAAGACGCACCGCTACGGCACCTGCAATACGATGGAAACGCTGCTGGTCGCGCGCGGTATCGCGGCTCAAGTGCTGCCGCCTTTGGGCAAGCTGTATCGCGACAAGCAAGTCGAACTGCGCGTGGACGCGGCGGCGCGCGCGGTGCTGGCGGATGCGGGCGTGGGCCCGCTCGTCGATGCAAGCGAAGAAGACTGGCGTACCGAATATCTTGCGCCCGTGCTGGCGATCAAGGTGGTGGACGATCTCGACGCGGCGATCGAGCACATTAACGAGTACAGTTCGCAGCACACCGACGCGATCGTTACCGAAGACCACGATCGCGCAATGCGCTTCCTGCGCGAAGTGGACTCAGCGAGCGTAATGGTCAACGCGTCGACGCGTTTTGCCGATGGTTTCGAATTCGGTCTGGGCGCGGAGATCGGCATCTCGAACGACAAGCTGCATGCGCGCGGTCCGGTGGGACTCGAAGGGCTGACGTCGATGAAATACGTCGTGCTCGGGCACGGCGAAGGCCGTCAATAAGGGCGGCTTCGCGGGCTAGTCTTTCGTAGAAGCGCGGTGATGTGCGCGCTTCTCTTTACGCCAATACGCTGCACAAGGATCGTCGATGCTTTGGGTCAAAACCTTTCATATCGTCCTGGTTGCTTCGTGGTTCGCCGGCCTGTTCTATCTGCCGCGCATCTTCGTCAATCTGGCGATGGAAACGGAACCCGCGGCCACGGCGCGTCTGTTGACGATGGCGCGCAAGCTGTTTCGCTTCATGACGTTTATCGCGGTGCCGGCGCTGGCATGTGGACTGTGGCTTTGGCTCGTGATTGGCATCGGCAGCGGGCAGGGTTGGATTCACGCGAAGGTTGGTGTGGTGGTGCTGCTGATCGGGTATCACGCGTACTGCGGTGTGTTGCTGCGGACGTTCGAGCGCGGTGAGAATCGTCGGTCGGATAAGTGGTATCGGATGTTCAACGAGTTGCCGGTGCTGGGGATGTTGGCGGCGGTGGCGTTGGTGGTGATCAAGCCGTTTTAAAGCGTGGGCGAGCGTTCGCTGCGTTGGTCAGGTTGCAGGCGCGGAATTGTGAAGGGCGGTTTGCTGGGTTCGGCAAACCGCCTTTTTTTATTGTTGGTTTCGATGTGCGACGGATTGTCTTAGGCTGAACGGATAGCGCGGTTGTGAGGCTATATTGGGACGACCAATGCGCGTGTGGGCTGATTTATAATTTCCGCACCATTGGCACCAACCGATGGTCTGGTTTAGCAGCCAGTGCCAAAAACCGCACCCCGCCTAGGCGGGCGTGCGTCTGCCTCTGCACGTCTAATTTCAATGGGCGGGCCGTGGTGGGGAGCCGAAAGGCTCGCCGGTATGTTTTTGGCCCGGTCTGCTAACCCGCTACGTGCCCGCTCACCCTCCTTGCAAGCGAGTGTCGGGCGATCCAGTTAAGTTTCAGGAGATCGCACCATGAGCAAGTCCATCAAAAATCAACCCGCCTCACGCCCACCAGTCGATGCCTTGCAGTACGAAAAGCTCGCGTTGTCGGCATTCGGTTCCTGCGACCGGCAGTTGACCCAACTTAACCGTTTGGCCACGCTTGCGACCTCGATATATAGGAATCCTGCATTGACCCACCACGAACGACGCAGCCGGCAAGTGCTGCTCGAACTGCTGGTTGAAACGTGCGAGGAATACGAGCGGGAAGTGGAAGGCGACCGCGAGTTGTATCAGGTGATTGCGCTCGATGCGAAGGGTATCGCGCACCGGCGGATCACGGCGGGTGCAGCGGCGAAGTTGCTGGCGGAGGCGGGGCAGAAAACCATGCAGGCTCGCGAGCAAGCCGAATCGCGCAAATTTGCGACACGTAATTCGACGCATGAAAACGCGGACGTAGCCATTGCTGCGGCCACGCACTGAGACGGTCGGCGGCACATTCCAGCAACAGCAAAGCAAAAGAGGCGCGAGCCTATCGCGCCTCTTTGCTTTTTGCTCGCGACGACGCCAGTGTTTGCCGCAGTTGAAACCGCGAGCCCAGCGACATAGGACGCAGCCGCAAGACCGCGTTCAGTCGCCGCGATCCGCTGACACTACATGGGCCGGCGCGTCATATGCGATGAAATGACGCGCCAACCGTCAGGTCGCTTGGCATAGACGTCGGTGAAGACGAACTTGACTTTCAATGCGCCAGGCGCTGGCGAGTAGTAGTTCACGCCAGTGACTACTGCGATATCGCCGTCCACGTGCGCCTCGACTTGATCGAGCGATTGGGACGCACCCGCGGGCAACCCTGGCGCTGCGAGCGCGTCGGATTTACTGCGACTCGTGCCATTTGCTGTGATCTCGACATACGAGTCGTCAAGCACTTTGTCGAGCACGGCTTCGTCGTGACTGGAGGCAGCTTGGGCCCAAGATTGTTCGAGTGCGATCAGCGCGGCTTCGTCTGGCGTGGTGGCGTATGAATACGATGCGACGGACGAGAGCAACAGGCCCACAGTGGTCAGGGTGACAAAGCATTTCATGGTTTTTCCTTGTTGAAAGTGGGTTTGGCTCGACGCAACGCCGGGGATCCGCCTGGCCGCTAGCTCGCGCTCGCTGGGACGAAGTGGAACTCCACGGAATCGGACACCGGAGCCGGCCGCAGTCGAGCCGGTCGCTTTGGATGCGCGCTTTATGTCTACATCCAGGTAGCGGGGCTCTTTGTTGAAGCAATGCTTCCGATTTTGCGGATGGCGAATGTGCTTCTCAACAGGACTTTTCCTAAAGTTAAGAATTTTCATTAAGAAAAATCAGATTTTCGTATTGTTCGATTGGAAAAATAATTTTTCAATTGCGCTAAGGCTCAACGTGTATCGCAATCAGAATAATCTTGGTTTCGCCTCCTGGCGGATAAGCGTAATCAATTAATTCGATATTTGTTTGTGAAGTTTTGGGGTGTTTCGTGACGCGGTAAGGCGATGTTTCGAAATTCTTCCTATCTGCGTAGCCATTTCTTATTTCGTTCCGATCTTTTCAGAATCGTCCCATTAAAGCGTAGGTGGTCGCGATCTATATTCAGATCGCCCACTGACGGGTTAATGAGATGGTTCGAAAGTTCTTGTTCATGCAACCGTTTCCTTTAATTCCCTCAGCAATCGCTTGATCTGCGTGCAGCGCCCTATCAGTCCTCCGCAAATCAGAACAGTTATCACACGTTCGACAGGATTTAACCTTGAACAAGACTTACAAAACCGTTTGGAATGAAACAACCGGTACTTATGTAGCCGCATCGGAAGAGACGAAGAGCCGCGGGAAGAAAAGTAGTAACAGGAAGCTGCTTGCGGTTGCCATGCTGGCGGCGGGTGTGGGCAGTGTGCATGAAGCGAACGCAGGTGCGCTCGATGGCGGGACAAGCGGCGGAGGCGCGGCAATTGCCTATGGCAGCGGCGCGATGGCCTCGCATTGGGTGTATGGAACAAACTCGGACGCGATAGCGATCGGACAAAACGCCATCGCTACAGGTCAGAGCTCAACGGCGTTCGGCCAGGCGGCCTCTGCAGGGGCGAATAGTGCTATCGCTATCGGCTTCGGCGCGACCAGTACCGGTAGTGCGTCGATTGCGCTTGGCGCGTCAGCATCGGCATCGGGTGGCTATTCGAACGCGATGGGTTATCAGGCAAGCGCGTCGAGCGCGGACGGCGTGGCGATCGGCACGCAGGCCAACGTTGATAGTGCCGCGGCGCAAGGCGTCGCGATCGGTGCGCGGGCAACGGCGACGGGCGGCACCTCGATAGCGCTTGGCAACTCAGCGAAGTCGACTGGCACGAGCGCGGTGGCGCTGGGCAACACAGCAAAAACGAACGGGACGAGCGCGATTGCGATGGGCTCGTCCTCGTCGGCTGCAGCGGACTACACGTTTGCGGCAGGCAACGCGGCATCGGCCGTGGGCCTTGGCGACATCGCGTTGGGCGCATCGTCGACGGCCAGTGGTGCTGGCGGCACTTCCTACGCCACCGCATTGGGAACTAATTCCCAGGCAATTGGAGCCAATGCCGTTGCAGTCGGCGGCGGCGCGAAAGCGTCGGCGGTAAATTCGGTGGCACTGGGCGCAGGTTCGACGACCACAACGGCGGTCGCCACCTCCGGCACGACGATCGGCGGCATCACCTACACGTTTGCAGGCATGGCTCCGTCGAGCACGGTGAGCGTGGGTGCATCGGGCAGCGAGCGCACGATCACGAACGTGGCGGCTGGCCGCCTGAGCGCGACGAGCACGGATGCGGTGAACGGCAGCGAACTGTTTGCCACCAACCAGCAGGTGACGCAGAACACCGCGGACATCATCAACCTGACGAACAACATGAACAACGGTTCGGTCGGCCTGGTGCAGCAGGACCCGACGTCGCGCACCATCACGGTCGCGAAGGGCACCGACGGCGCGCTGGTCGACTTTGCCGGGACAGCAGGCGCGCGTCAGCTGACGGGTGTGGCCGCCGGCGCAGTGACCGCGACAAGCGTGGATGCGGTGAACGGCGCGCAGCTCTACGGCGTGTCGCAGAGCGTGGCGGATGCGATCGGCGGTGGCTCGACGGTGAACACGGATGGCTCGATCTCGGCCCCGACTTACGTTGTGAACGGCGCGACCGTCCACAACGCGGGCGACGCGATCACCAACCTCGACAACCGTGTGACGCAGAACACCACCGATATCAGCACGATCAACAACACGCTGAACAGCATCACCACCGGCGGTGGCGTCATGTACGTCCACGTGAACTCGGCCCTGGCCGATTCGCAGGCAAGCGGTGCGGAGTCGGTGGCGATCGGCGGTAACGCGCAGTCGCAGGCAGCGAACTCGGTCGCGCTGGGTTCGAACTCCGTCGCTAACCGTGCCAACACGGTGTCGGTGGGTTCGGCGGGCAACGAACGCCAGATCACCAACGTGGCGGCCGGTACGGCGGATACGGACGCGGTGAACGTCGCGCAGTTGAAGGCGTCGGGCGTGATCAATACGGATGGCACGACCAACGCTGCCGTGACGTACGACCACAACACTGACGGGTCGGCGAACTACAGCAGCGTCACAATGGGTAACGGCGTGGCGGGCGGCACGACGATCCGCAACGTGGCGGCAGGCACGGCCGCTGACGATGCGGTCAACGTCAGCCAGATGAACGCGGCCATCTCCAACGTCACGAATATCATCAGTTCGGCCGGCAACCCGATGTTCGCGGCAGACGGCAACCGTGACACGGAATCGGCCGTCGCCAGCGGCACGCACGCCACGGCAATGGGCGCGAACGCGAAGGCGAGCGCGGCGAATTCGGTGGCGCTGGGTGCGAACTCGGTGGCGGATCGCGAGAACACGGTGTCGGTGGGTTCGGCGGGCAACGAACGCCAGATCACCAACGTCGCGGCCGGCACGGCAACCACCGACGCAGTCAACGTCGGCCAGTTGAACGAAGCGATCGGCGCGTCGGTCGGCAACCTGCCGGCCGGTACCTCGGCGAAGGACTACACGGACCAGCAGATCAACGCGGTGCAGAACGGCTTGAACCAGGTCGCGAAAAATGCGTACGCAGGTATCGCGGCCGCTACGGCACTGACGATGATCCCGGACGTCGATCAAGGCAAGACGATCGCGGTCGGTGTCGGCGGCGGCTCGTATAAGGGTTCGCAGGCCGTCGCGCTCGGCGTCTCGGCCCGCATCACCCAGAACCTGAAGATGAAGGCCGGCGCGGGTACGAGCTCGCAAGGCACGACGGTGGGCGTGGGTGCTTCCTACCAGTGGTAAGTGCCATGACGGATGGGGCTTGAGCCTCGTCCGTCAGCCAGATCTGCTTTGACTTGACTGCTTGCGCGCCCTTGTCCGAGGAACACACGGCAAGGGCGCCGCCTCAATTGACTGAATCCCTGAAAATGAACTTAACGCTTTCCAAGTCTTCGCGCGCGCTATTGCTCGGCGCGTGTGTGATGTTTCTCGCTGCGTGTAGCACGCAGTCGGGGCCAACCTATACGCTTCACGCGGTGAGCGTGCCGAATCAGCAGGCGCCGATCTATCGGGTCAATTGCGAGGGACTCTTCGAAAGCTCGAAGAGTTGCGTGCGTGTGGCGGGGGAGACCTGCAAGAATCAACCGGTGACATGGCTCGAAGCCGTTGATCGCGTAAGCGACGGCGCGCTGAAGAAGGATGCGCGCGAATTGACCTTCATGTGCGGCAGACCGGTTGTTGCAGATCAGCTCCCGCAGCAGCCGGTGCTGCAACAGCCCGCTGCGCAGCCGCAAGCAAAACAGGTGGCGCCGCAGGTTCGCCTGCTGCTGCAAGGCAACGCGAACTTCGCGACGGATAGCGCGGTGCTTGGCTCAATTGCAAAGAGGAATCTCGACCACTTCATGAGCGTGAACCGGGGCGTGAACCTGCATCGCGTGACGGTGGTGGGCTACACCGACGCGACAGGCTCGGAAGCCCATAACCTGAGTTTGTCCGAGGCTCGCGCCGACGCCGTCGCACAATACCTGCGTGATGGTGGCCTCCACGCCGAGCAGTTCGTCGCACGAGGTCTGGGCAGTACTGATCCGGTCGCGTCGAATGCGACGCCCGAAGGCCGCATGCAGAACCGCCGCGTCGACGTCCGCGTATTCGCCGAGTAACGCGCAGCCCGCATCGCTCGACCCCGAAGGCCTGCCATCGCGCAGGCCTTTTTCATCTGCAACGCCTCAACCCTCGTCGTCGACCCGCAACCGGCCGATTACGCCTTTCGCCTGTCCCACGCGCTCCACTAACTCGGGACCACGCTTGAGCGCGACGCCGACCGCCAGAATGTCGCCGATCGCCAGATGCGACATACGCGATGTCATCGGCGAAAACACATCGTTTTCCTCGGCCACATTCGAGAACAGACAGATCGACGCGACTCGCGCGAGCGGTGAGCTGCCATGCGTGATCGCGATCACTTTCGCGCCACGAGCGAGCGCTGAACGCGCGGCTTCGATGATGTCGCGGGTGCGGCCGGTATTCGATACCGCCACCACCACATCGCCGGGGCCGAGCAGTGCCGCCGACATCGAATAGGTATGCGGATCGGAGTAGGCGACGCTTGGCATGCCGAGGCGGAAAAACTTGTGCTGAATATCCTGCGCGGCGATGCCCGAGCCGCCCGCGCCGTAGAACTCGATGCGCGCCGCGTTCGCGAGCAACTCGACGGCCGCTTCGACGCTATCCGGCGACAGGCTGTTGCGCACTTCGATCAAGGTGCCGATGGTCCGGTCGAATACCTTCGCGATGAGGCCGGGAGCGCCTTCGTCCGGCCGCACGTCCCGATAGACGGTGGGCACACCGGACGCAATCCCCTGCGCAAGCCGGATCTTGAACTCACGAAACCCCGAAAAGCCGAGCGCATGACAAAACCGCGCGATGGTCGGCTGGCTCACGCCTGCGCGGGCGGCCACTTCCGTCATGGAAAGATCGAGCACTTCGCGCGGCGCTTCGATCACGTAGTCGGCCAGTTTGCGCTCGGACGGCCGCAACTGGTCGCGCATCTCTTCCACCTGGGACAGCATCATTGGAAAACTCGCACTATGCTGAAGAATGCGTGGACTATATCTGATTGCTGAAGAGGTACAAAAACTACATTTGAGGCGGTAGGTGTAATCCCTAGGTTTCGGCCGTTGCATGCGAGAGCAAGGCTGGCCGGGCGTTTCCGGCTGTCTCCGTATGCCGCAGCGCAGCAGCGTTCGTCGTTGCGATCGTGTAGTTTTTCTACTAAGATGGCGTCAGTCAGTTGATCCGACACCCCGCGATACCTACCTGGCACAGTGCGCGCCCGCCCCACGCCAGCGACGAAGGAGCTCCGATGGTTTCCCCGCATTCGCAATTGTTGAAGGTCACGCAACGCGTGGTCGAGCGCAGCAAGCCCACCCGCGAGGCGTATCTGGCCCGCATCGACCAGGCGCAAGGCCGGTTCCCGGCGCGCGGCGCGCTCTCCTGCGCCAATCTGGCCCACGGTTTCGCCGGGCTCGAAGGCAACGACAAGCTCGTCATCAAACAGATTCGCGAGCCGAACATCGGCATCGTGTCCTCGTACAACGAAATGTTGTCGGCCCACGCGCCGTACAAAAACTACCCGGACATCATCAAGCAGGCCGCGCGTGAAAACGGCGGCGTCGCGCAATTCGCGGGCGGCGTGCCGGCCATGTGCGACGGCATTACGCAAGGCAATGCGGGCATGGAGCTGTCGCTGTTCTCGCGAGAAGTGATCGCGATGAGCACGGCGGTCGCGCTAACGCACAACATGTTCGACGCGGCACTGTGCCTCGGCATTTGCGACAAGATCGTGCCGGGCCTGCTGATCGGCGCGCTGCAATTCGGCCATCTGCCGACCATTTTCGTGCCGGCCGGCCCGATGGGCAGCGGCCTGTCCAACGACGACAAAGCCAAGACACGCCAGCTCTTCGCCACCGGCCAGTGCGGCCGCGACGCGCTGCTCGAAGCGGAAGCTGCCGCGTATCACAGCCACGGCACCTGCACGTTCTACGGCACGGCCAACAGCAATCAGATGCTGATGGAAGTGATGGGTTTGCATCTGCCGAGTTCGGCTTTCGTGCATCCGCATACGCCACTGCGCGACGCGCTGACCGCGCAGGCCGCGCGCCGCGTGCTCGATCTGACGGTGGAGCGCGGCAACTACACGCCGATCGGCCACGTGATCGACGAAAAAGCGATCGTCAACGGCATCGTCGCGTTGCTGGCGACGGGCGGCTCGACCAATCACACGCTGCACCTGGTGGCGATTGCTCGCGCGGCGGGCATCGTGATCGATTGGGACGACTTCGACGCGCTGTCGCAAGCCGTGCCGCTGCTCGCGAAGATCTATCCGAACGGCAAGGCCGACGTGAACCACTTCCACGCGGCCGGCGGCGTCGCCTTCCTGGTGCGCAATCTGCTGGAAGGCGGCTTGCTGCACGAGGACGTCAACACGGTCGCGGGCAAGGGACTCAAGCACTACACGGAAGAGCCGAAGCTGATCGACGGCAAGCTGCAATGGGTGCCGGGCGCGCAAGCGAGCGAAGACACGGCGGTGCTGCGCGGCATCAAGGAACCGTTCCAGCCGGATGGCGGCTTGCGTCTGATGCAGGGCAAGCTCGGCCGCGGCGTGATCAAGATTTCGGCCGTCGCGGCGGCGCATCGCAAGGTGAAGGCGCCGGCGATCGTGTTCGATTCGCAGGAAGCCGTGCAGGAAGCGTTCGACAAAGGCGAATTGAAGCGCGACTTCATCGCCGTGGTGCGCTTCCAGGGCGCGCGCGCAAACGGCATGCCCGAGCTGCATCGTTTGACGCCGCTACTCGGTGTGTTGCAGGATCAGGGTTTCCACGTCGCACTGGTCACGGACGGCCGGATGTCCGGCGCGTCGGGCAAGGTGCCGGCGGTGATTCATCTGTCGCCTGAAGCCTTGCTGCAAGGGCCGATCGGCAAGGTGCGCACGGGCGACATGCTGGTGATCGACGCCGAAGCCGGCGTGCTCGACATCGAGGTCGACGCGGCCGAATGGGCCGCGCGGCCGAACGCCGTGCCGCTGCATCAGGCGGCAAACGAAGTGGGTTTCGGCCGGGAGTTGTTCGGCGTGTTCCGCGCGGCGGCGGCGCCGGCGGAGCAGGGTGCGTCGGTATTCGGCGCGATGGTGGGCGAGCATTCGGCGCATCACGGCGAAGCGGCCAAAGCTCACACCGGAAAACATACAAGCACCACTCAAGCCAGCTAAGTGCTGCAGAACAAGGAGTCTGACTATGACGTCGAAAACAGTAAGCGATATCGTGCGCCTCGGCCCGGTGATTCCGGTGCTCGCGTTCGACTCGGTCGAACAGGGTGAGCAGGTGTCGCGCGCGCTGCATGCAGGCGGCGTGAAGGTGCTGGAAATTACCTTGCGCACCGCCGCCGGTCTGGAAGCGATCGAACGCGCAAGCCAGTTGGCTGAAGACATCGTGGTCGGTGTCGGCACGATTACGAAGCCCGAGCACTGCGCTCAGGCTAAAAAGGCGGGTGCGCAGTTCGGCGTTTCGCCGGGGCTGACGAAAGACATGCACAAGGCCGCACAGGACGCAGGCTTGCCGCTGCTGCCGGGCGTGATGACGCCGACCGACATCATCACGGCGCTCGAACTCGGCTACGAGATCGTGAAGTTTTTCCCGGCCCAGCAGGCCGGCGGCGTGCCGATGCTGCAAGCTTTCCACGGCCCGTTCCCGAATCTGAAATTCTGCCCGACCGGCGGTATCACGGCCGAATCGGCTTCGACTTTCCTGTCGCTGCCGAACGTGGTGTGCGTCGGCGGTTCGTGGCTCACGCCGAAAGCCGCGCTTGCTTCGCACAACTGGGAAGAAGTCACGCGTCTCGCGCGCGCCGCGAGCCAGTTGACCGCGCCCGCCCATTAAGTCGAAGCGGCCCGCACGTCAAGCGGTCTTCAAGGCCCTACGCAAAAGGAGCCTCGTCGATACAGCCATCTGAGCTGTCGCGGCGAGGCTCTTTTTTCAATATGCATACGCGAGCGGCGCGCGTGGGTCGGCAACACACAGTAAAATTCAGCGTCCGCGCGGTCAGCCCGGTTTCGAGGCGCCGCACAGGTCGCCGTGAGACAGGGTGCTGACTGTTGTCCGCATTCACAAGAAAACACCGGGCCGCCCCAAGTTTTTTGTGGCCCCCTCGGGGGCTGGCGCGAAGCGCCAGGTTGGGGGCACTCAAATCAATAACGCAAAAGGAGGAGCTTCATGGAAGCTGTCCACGGCAGCACGCTGCTGGTCTTCGCGGTGATCGCCATCGCATTGCTGATCCTGCTGATCACGCGCTACAAGGTTTACCCTTTCCTCGTTCTGATCATCGTGTCGCTGCTACTCGGGCTCGCATCCGGCATGCCGATCGGCACCATCGTCAAGTCATTCGAAACGGGTAACGGCAACACGCTCGGGCACATCGCCATCGTCGTCGGTCTGGGTACGATGCTCGGCAAGATGATGGCCGAATCGGGCGGCGCCGAGCGCATCGCCACTACGTTGATCGACTTCTTCGGGGAGAAGAACATCCATTGGGCGATGATGATCGTGGCGATCATCGTCGGCTTGCCGGTGTTCTTCGAAGTCGGTTTCGTGCTGCTGATTCCAATCGCTTTCAACGTCGCGAAGCGCACCAACAAATCGTTGCTGCTAGTCGGCTTGCCAATGGTCGCGGGTCTGTCCGTCGTGCACGGCCTGCTTCCGCCGCACCCGGCCGCGATGCTCGCGGTGCAGGCGTATCACGCGGATATCGGCCGGACCATTGCGTATGGCCTGATCGTCGGCGTGCCGACCGCGATCGTCGCGGGTCCGCTGTTTGCGTTGCTGATCAGCCGCTATATCAAGCTGCCGAAAGACAACGCGCTCGCTTCGCAGTTTCTCGGCGCTGGCGACGCGAATGGCGCGAACAACGGTGCGCAACAGGCGGCGCCCAAGCGTGAACTGCCGAGCTTCGGCATCACGCTGTTCACGATCCTGCTGCCGGTTATCCTGATGCTGGTCGGCAGCTGGGCCGACCTCGTGTTCACGCCGAAAACCTTGCCGAACGATCTGCTGCGCTTCGCTGGCAATTCGGATGTGGCGCTGCTGATCGCCGTGCTCGTCAGCTTCTGGACCTTCGGCGCAAGCCGCGGCTTCAATCGCGAGCAGATCCAGAAATTCTGCGGCGAGTGTCTCGCGCCGATCGCGGGCATTACGCTGATCGTCGGCGCGGGCGGCGGGTTCGGCCGCGTGCTGATGGATAGCGGCATTTCGAAGGAAATCGTCAATGCGGCGACGTCGGCGCATCTGTCGCCGCTGCTGTTCGGCTGGCTCGTCGCGGCGCTGATTCGTCTGGCAACGGGTTCGGCGACGGTCGCGATGACCACCGCTTGCGGCATCGTCGCACCGATCGCGGCAGCGGGCGCGGTGCAGGTGAAGCCGGAACTGCTGGTGCTGGCCACGGGTTCGGGTTCGCTGATCTTTTCGCACGTGAACGACGGCGGTTTCTGGCTGATCAAGGAGTACTTCGGGATGACGGTGGGGCAGACCTTCAAGACATGGTCGCTCCTCGAAACCATCATCTCGCTGATGGGGTTGGGTTTGACCTTCGCACTCGCGGCGGTCTTGTAAGGAGTTTTTGATGATTCTGATCGCAATGGGCGTGTCCGGCGCCGGCAAGACGAGAATTGGCGAAATGCTGGCAGAGCGCCTGCACTGCGCGTTCACCGACGGCGACGCGTTTCACAGCGCCGCCAACAAAGAGAAAATGCACCACGGCATTCCGCTGACGGACGAAGACCGCTGGCCGTGGCTGAAAACGATTCGCGCCGCGATCGAGGAGAAGCAGACGGCGGGCGAGACGGCGGTGTTCACGTGTTCGTCGCTGAAACGCTCGTATCGCGACGTTCTGCGCGATGGCGACAGGGACGTGTGCTTCGTCTACCTCAAGGGTTCGCGTGAGGTGCTGGAGCAGCGGCTGACCACGCGCACCGGCCATTTCTTCGATCCGTCGCTGCTGCAAAGCCAGCTCGATACGCTCGAAGAGCCGGGCGCCGATGAGGCGATCACGGTGAGCATCGAACTGTCGCCGGAAGAGATCGTCGAAAGCGTGTTGATCCAGGTCGAAGCGCGTAAGTGAATTTGCCCGGTCGCTGCAGATGAAAAAAAACCGCTCCTCGGAGCGGTTTTTTTATGCCTCGTGCAACGAGGTCAGGAGCGGCCAACGCAAATCAGGCGATGCGCTTGGCCAGTTCTGCAGCTTTACCAATGTACGAAGCCGGCGTCATGGCGAGCAAGCGATCTTTCGCGTCCTGCGGAATCGCCAGGCCGCTGACGAACGTTTGCAGCGCTTCACGCGTGATGCCCTTGCCGCGCGTCAGTTCCTTCAGTTGTTCGTACGGATTCTCGATGCCGTAGCGGCGCATCACCGTTTGAACCGGCTCAGCCAGCACTTCCCAGCAGTTGTCGAGGTCTTCGTGCAGACGCTGCGCATTCACTTCGAGCTTGTCGAGGCCGCGGATCAGCGAGTCGTACGCAAGCAGCGAGTAACCGAACGCGACGCCGATATTGCGCAGCACCGTCGAATCGGTCAGGTCGCGCTGCCAGCGCGACACCGGCAGCTTGTCGGCGAGATGGCGCAGCGTGGCGTTCGCCAGGCCCAGGTTGCCTTCCGAGTTTTCGAAGTCGATCGGATTGACCTTGTGCGGCATCGTGGACGAACCGATTTCACCGGCCTTGGTGCGTTGCTTGAAGTAGCCGACCGAGATGTAGCCCCACACGTCGCGGTCCAGATCCAGCAGGATCGTGTTGGCGCGCGACACGGCGTCGAACAGCTCCGCCATGTAGTCGTGCGGTTCGATCTGGATCGTGTACGGGTTGAAGGTGAGCTTGAGGCGCTGCTCGACCACTTCGCGCGAGAACGCTTCCCAGTCGAACTCCGGATACGCGGACAGGTGCGCGTTGAAGTTGCCGACCGCGCCGTTCATCTTGCCGAGCAGTTCGACCTTCGCGATGCGGTCGATCGCGCGTTCCAGACGCGCCGCGACGTTGGCGATTTCCTTGCCGAGCGTAGTCGGGCTGGCCGGCTGGCCATGCGTGCGCGACAGCATGGCCTGATCGGCGTGCGCGTGGGCCAGTGCGACGAGACGTTGATGTACCGAGCGCAGCGCCGGCAGGATCACGTGTTCACGGGCGCCCGCCAGCATCAGGCCGTGCGAGGTGTTGTTGATGTCTTCCGAGGTACACGCGAAGTGGATGAACTCGCTCGCGCGTTCCAGTTCTTCCTGACCCTTGACCGATTCCTTCAGCCAGTACTCGACCGCCTTCACGTCGTGGTTCGTCACGCGTTCGATTTCCTTGATGCGCGCGGCGTCGTGCGCGGTGAAGCGCTCGGCCAGTTGCAGCAGGAATTGTTCGGAGGCTGCGGAGAAACGCGGCACTTCGGCGAAGCCGGCGTGCGAGAGCGCGATCAGCCAATGGATTTCGACCGTCACGCGATTGCGCATGAACGCGGCTTCCGAGAGCCAGTCGCGCAGGGCTTCGGTTTTCGAGGCGTAGCGGCCGTCGAGCGGGGAGAGCGCGTTCAGCGCGAACAGAGTGTCGGGGCGGGTGTCGGACATGATGGGGGCCGGGTGAGGGCTAAGCGCAAGGGTGAAAACGCGGAACAAACTGCGGGAAAACGCGAATTTTACCACCGGACGCCGACAGCCCCGATTTCCGCAGTCAGGCTGGTCCGCTTCGCGACACCATCTAGAATGCTGACTTCTCTCCTCCGCTGGTGGCAGGCCCCGCATGGAACTGAAATGGCTCGAAGACTTCGTTTCGCTCGCGGAAACGCGTAGTTTCAGTCGTTCGGCCGAACTGCGTCACGTGACGCAGCCGGCCTTCTCGCGGCGGATTCAGGCCCTGGAAGCGTGGCTCGGCACGGAACTGATCGACCGTTCGGTTTACCCGACGCGGCTGACCGCGGCCGGTCAGGTGTTCAACGAGCAGGCGCTCGCGATGCTGTCGCAGTTCCATGAAGCGCGCGCGCTGCTGCGCGGCCATACGGCGACGCCGCAGGCAACCATCGAGTTCGCGGTGCCGCATACGCTGTCGTTGACTTACTTTCCGCGCTGGCTGCAGCGTATCGAAGCGCAGATGGGCCCGATCCACACGCGGCTGCGCGCGCTGAACGTGCACGACGCGGCGCTCTCGCTGGTGGAAGGCGGCTGCGATCTGATGATGGGCTATCACCACCCGAGCCACCCGGTCGCGCTCGATCCGGGCCGCTACGACATGCTGACGCTCGGCATCGAGCCGATCAGTCCGTTCTCGGCGCCCGGCCGTGCCGGCCGGCCGCGTCATACGCTGCCGGGCACCGCCGAGGCGCCCACGCCTTACCTGTCCTATACGCCGAACGCCTATCTGGGCCGCATGACCGAAGTGATCCTGGCCAACGCGCCGGAGCGTCTGTATCTCGACCGGCTGTATGAAACCGACATGGCCGAAGGACTCAAGGCGATGGCGCTGGCCGGCCACGGCATCGCCTTCCTGCCGCACAGCGCGGTGGAAGACGCGGTCGCCGACGGCAAGCTGATCCGCCTCGACCGCGCGACGCGTGGCACGCCCGAGGGCCAGCTCACGCTGACCATGGAGATTCGTCTCTATCGCGACAAGCTCGCGGCGAAGAGCGACGATGCGCGACAGATACTCGTGCGTCAGTTGTGGGACGTGGTGTCGGAGGAACTGGCGCAAGGCGCGGCCTGAAATCCTGCCTCCCTACGACGCGAATTTGCGGCTTCTCGATGGTTATGCAAAAAAAACATAATCGGATAAGGAAACGGCATTGGATTTCAAATCGGCGTTTTTCGACAATGCTGTCATTCGATCAACGCCGGAGCGTTCATGTCATCCCAGCAACAGGCAGCACAAGTCGCACAATCCGCAGCAACGTTGCAGTCGGTTCCTTCCTACCTGAATAAAGACGACCTCGGCCCGTGGGGCAACTACCTGCGTCAGGTCGATCGCGTCGCGCCGTACCTCGGCTCCCTGTCCCGCTGGCTCGAAACCCTGAAGCGCCCGAAGCGCATTCTGGTCGTCGACGTGCCTATCGAACTCGATAACGGCACGGTCGCGCACTTCGAAGGCTATCGCGTGCAGCACAACGTGTCGCGCGGTCCGGGCAAGGGCGGTGTGCGTTACCACCAGGACGTGACGTTGTCGGAAGTGATGGCCCTGTCGGCGTGGATGTCGGTGAAGAATGCTGCCGTGAACGTGCCGTACGGCGGCGCGAAGGGCGGCATCCGTGTCGACCCGCGCACGTTGTCGCGTGGTGAGCTCGAGCGCGTGACGCGCCGCTACACCAGCGAAATCGGCATCATCATCGGACCGAATACCGACATTCCCGCGCCGGACGTGAACACGAACGAGCAGATCATGGCGTGGATGATGGACACGTACTCGATGAACCAGGGCCAAACGGCCACGGGCGTCGTGACGGGCAAGCCGATCACGCTGGGCGGTTCGCTCGGCCGCCGCGAGGCAACGGGCCGCGGCGTGTTCGTGGTGGCCTCCGAAGCCGCACGCCGTATCGGTGTGGAAATCGAAGGCGCGCGCATTGCGGTGCAGGGCTTCGGCAACGTGGGCGGGATCGCGGCGCGTCTGTTCCAGGAAGCGGGTTCGAAGCTGGTCGCGGTGCAGGACCACACCGGCTCGCTGTACAAGGCGACGGGTATCGACGCCGTCGCACTGCTCGAGCATGTGGCCAGGCACGGCGGCGTGGGCGGCTTCCCGGAAGCGGACGCCGTAAGCAATGAAGAATTCTGGACCGTCGAATCGGACATTCTGATTCCGGCCGCGCTGGAGAACCAGATCACCGAAAAGAACGCGGCGAAGATCAAGACGAAGATCGTCGTGGAAGGCGCCAACGGCCCGACCACCACGGCTGCGGACGACATCCTGCACGATCGCGGCATTCTCGTGATTCCGGACGTGGTGGCCAACGCCGGCGGCGTGACCGTGTCGTACTTCGAATGGGTGCAGGACTTCTCGAGCTTCTTCTGGACGGAAGACGAGATCAACCAGCGTCTGGAGCGTGTGATGCGTGAAGCATTCGCCGCCGTGTGGCAGGTTTCGAGCGAGCAAAAGGTGTCCGTGCGGACGGCGGCGTTTATCGTCGCATGTAAGCGGATCCTGGAAGCGCGCGAACTGCGCGGCCTGTATCCCTGATCTTTGCGTTTCGAACGGCGGCTCCGTTATCGCGCGGATCCGCCGGCAAACCTTGCTTCAACGCGGTCCACAAGACGGCGTGTTGGACCCGGCGGGCAGCATCGTATCGATGCCGCCCGCCTTTCTATATGCGGAAAGGTTGACCGACCGTCCCGACGGGCCGCGAAGCGTTAGCGGCGGCCACGCAACAACATGGTTTATAGCGATACTTTCAGAATAATTACTTTGCTAAACTGGCGCCGGTTCTTGCCAAGGAGATCAAAAATGAAGGTTAAAAAAGCTGCGCTGCTGCTCGCGACTCTCGGACTGTTTACGGTTGGCGCGCATGCGCAAGACGCTGGTACGCTGAAAAAGATCAAGGACACGGGCGTCATTTCGCTGGGCCATCGCGAATCGTCCATCCCGTTTTCGTATTACGACGACAAGCAGAACGTTATCGGCTACTCGCAGGAATTCGCCCTGAAGGTGGTGGAGGCGGTGAAGCAGAAGCTGAACATGCCTGGCCTGAAGGTCAAGCTCACGCCGGTCACGTCGCAAAACCGTATTCCGCTGGTGCAGAACGGCACCGTCGACATGGAATGCGGCTCGACCACCAACAATGCTGAACGTCAGCAGCAGGTTGCCTTCTCGAACACGATCTTCGTGATCGGCACGCGCCTCATGACCAAGAAAGACTCCGGTATCAAGGACTGGGCCGACCTGAAGGGCAAGACGGTCGTCACGACCGCCGGCACCACTTCCGAGCGCCTGCTTCGCAAGATGAATCAGGACAAGAGCATGGGCATGAACATCATCAGCGCGAAGGACCACGGCGAGTCGTTCCTGACGCTCTCCACGGGCCGCGCCGCTGCCTTCATGATGGACGACGCACTGCTCGCGGGCGAACGCGCCAAGTCGAACAATCCGGGCGATTTCGTGATCGTCGGCGCGCCGCAATCGCATGAAGCGTACGGCTGCATGATTCGCAAGAACGATCCGGAATTCAAGAAGGTGGTCGACGAGGCAATCGCCAAGGTCGAAACCTCGGGCGAGGCCGACACGATCTACAAGAAGTGGTTCGAATCGCCGATTCCGCCGAAGGGCCTGAACCTGAACTTCCCGGAAAGCGATGACATCAAGGCGCTCTACAAGAGCCCGAATGACAAGGCAATCGATTAAACCTTAGCTGTTTTTTTGAAACGCTGAACGAAACGGAAGGGGCCACGCGCTTCTTCCGTTTCTTTTTGCTGGAGTCTTGGTCATGTCATATCACTGGAACTGGGGCATTTTGCTGAGTCCGGTCTCCACCGGCGAGCCGACCACCTATCTGGGCTGGTTGCTGTCGGGCTTCTGGGTGACGATTACCGTGTCGCTGTCGGCATGGGTGATCGCGCTGATCGTCGGGTCGTTGTTCGGCGTGCTGCGCACCGTGCCGAACAAGTGGGCGTCGGGTATCGGCACGGTCTATGTCGCGATTTTCCGGAACATTCCGCTGATCGTGCAGTTCTTCATCTGGTATCTGGTGATACCGGAGTTGCTGCCTGTTTCCGTGGGCAACTGGTTCAAGCAACTGCCGCCGAGTGCGCAGTTCTTTTCGTCGTCGATCATCTGTCTCGGGCTCTTCACCGCCGCGCGCGTGTGCGAGCAAGTGCGCTCGGGTATCAACGCACTGCCGCGCGGCCAGCGCGCCGCGGGTCTGGCCATGGGTTTCACGCAGTGGCAGACCTATCGTTATGTGCTGCTGCCGGTCGCGTACCGGATCATCGTGCCGCCGCTCACGTCCGAGTTTCTGAATATCTTCAAGAACTCGGCGGTGGCGTCGACGATCGGTCTGCTCGATCTGTCCGCTCAGGCGCGCCAACTGGTCGACTACACGTCGCAGACGTATGAGTCGTTTATCGCGGTCACGCTGGCGTACATGCTGATCAATCTGGTCGTGATGCAACTCATGCGCTGGGTCGAAGCCAAGACCCGGTTGCCCGGCTATATCGGAGGCAAGTAATGCATCATTTCGACTGGAGCGGTATTCCGGGCGCATTGCCTACGCTGTGGACCGGCGCCGTCGTCACCTTCAAGATCACGTTGATCGCGATCGTGTTCGGCATTGTCTGGGGCACGGTCCTCGCCATGTTGCGGCTGTCGTCGTTCAAGGCCTTCGAGTGGTTCGCGAAGGGCTACGTAACGATCTTCCGTTCGATCCCGCTGGTGATGGTGCTGCTATGGTTCTTCCTGATCGTGCCGCAAGTGCTGCAGAACGTGCTCGGGTTGTCGGCGGATATCGACATTCGCCTCGCGTCGGCCATGGTCGCGTTCTCGCTGTTCGAGGCGGCGTACTATTCGGAGATCATCCGCGCCGGCATTCAGGCCGTGCCGCGCGGGCAGGTCAACGCGGCGTTCGCGCTCGGCATGAACTACGCGCAGGCCATGCGCCTGATCGTGCTGCCGCAGGCATTCCGCGCCATGGTTCCGCTGCTGCTCACGCAGGGTATCGTGCTGTTTCAGGATACGTCGCTCGTCTACGTGATCAGCCTCGCCGACTTCTTCCGCACCGCCACGAATATTGGCGACCGTGACGGTACGAATGTCGAGATGGTACTGTTCGCGGGCGCGTGTTATTTCGCGATCTGCGTGATCGCGTCGAGCCTCGTCAAAGGTCTTCAGAAAAAGGTCGCAAGATGATCTCTATCAAGAATGTTTCGAAGTGGTACGGTCAGTTCCAGGTGCTGACCGACTGCACGACGGAAGTCAAAAAGGGTGAAGTGGTGGTGGTGTGCGGGCCGTCGGGCTCGGGCAAGTCCACGCTGATCAAAACCGTCAACGGCCTCGAGCCGTTCCAGAAGGGCGAGATCATCATCAACGGTCAGTCGCTGACCGACAAGAAAACCAATCTGTCGAAGCTGCGTTCCAAAGTCGGCATGGTGTTCCAGCACTTCGAACTGTTTCCGCATCTGTCGATCGTGCAGAACCTCACGCTTGCTCAGGTGAAGGTGCTGGGCCGTTCGAAAGACGAAGCCACGGCGAAAGGGCTGAAGCTGCTCGATCGCGTGGGCTTGCGCGCGCATGCGGACAAATTCCCGGGGCAGTTGTCGGGTGGCCAGCAACAGCGCGTGGCGATTGCGCGCGCGTTGTCGATGGACCCGATCGCCATGCTGTTCGACGAGCCGACCTCGGCGCTCGATCCGGAAATGATCAACGAAGTGCTCGACGTGATGGTCGAACTCGCGCAGGAAGGCATGACCATGATGTGCGTGACGCACGAAATGGGCTTCGCGAAGAAGGTCGCGCATCGCGTGATCTTCATGGACAAGGGCTTGATCGTGGAAGACGACCGCAAGGAAGACTTCTTCGCCAATCCGAAGTCGGATCGCGCGAAGGACTTTTTGGCCAAGATCCTGCACTAAGTGTGTTTTGAAGCCGCGCCGTTCAGGCGGCGCGGTGCTACGACACTGGCAAAAAAAAGCCGCTCTGAAAGAGCGGCTTTTCTGTGTATGGCGATCCGGCTTGAGCGAAGGTAGCGGGCTTTAAATGGTCAGGTGATGTGCTCAGGCGCTCATGATTCGAACGCTGCCGCGTCGTCCGCTGCTTCGAGGTCCACCTCGGCGTCCCGCTCGGGCATGGGCTCGATCGAAGCTGCGATCGTACTGGCCGAAGCCGACGCATCCAACGCGGGATTGCGCAGCTTTTCCAGTACCGAAGCCGGCACCGGCACATTGACGCGGCCAATCACCTCGCCGTGCTGGAACATCATCAGATCGCCCGGTTCGAATGCGCTCCAGACTTCGTTGTCGGTCAGCGGCTTGGTGGCGATCACCGCGACGCGGTCTTCGGGCGTAGTGTACTTGGCGAAATCGATCGACACGTCCGCATCGACGAGATGCGCGGTGGAAAACGGCCAGCGCCGCACGATGTAGTGCAGATGCGTGGAGCAATGCGCGAACAGCGCCTGGCCGTTCGACATCAGAAAATTGAACACGCCGAACTGCGTGATTTCGCGTGTGAGGGTTTCGAGCGCGGCAAACAGTTCGTCGAGCGGCGGCTGCTGCGCGCCGGGAAAAGCCTTACGCAAACCTTCGAGCAGCGCGCAGAAAGCGAGCTCGCTGTCGGTCGTGCCGACCGGCTGATACACGCCTGATAACACCGGCGAATAATCCTTGAGGTCGCCGTTGTGCGCAAAGATCCAGTGGCGTCCCCACAATTCACGCATGAACGGGTGGCAGTTTTCCAGCAGGATATGCCCCTGCGTCGCCTTGCGGATATGCGCAATGGTGTTCTTCGATTTGATCGGGTAGCGCTTGACCATCTCGGCGATCGGCGAGGTCGCCGACGATTGATGGTCGATGAACAGGCGGCAGGCTTTGTCTTCAAAGAAGGCGATGCCCCAGCCGTCGGCATGGTGATCGGTGACGCCGCCGCGCGCCGCAAAGCCGGTGAACGAGAACGTGACGTCCGTTGGCGCGGCGCAGTTCATTCCGAGTAGTTGGCACATGTTGCGGGTAAGCCTGTGAACGGGTCGAGCCGTTACAATGATGATTTTCCAAGCATATCACCGAGCCAGAAACGCCAAATAGCAAAATTGACGTGTGTTTATGCCGCAACGTTGCGGTTTGACCGCATAGATTGGCTTTTGTCGTCGAATCTCGTCTCCTGCCGCCATGACTGCTTCCAACGCTTCCCTCGACTCCATCACGCTCGCCCGCCCGGACGACTGGCATCTGCACGTCCGCGACGGCGCGATGCTGGCCGCCGTGCTGCCGGACACCGCGCGCCAGTTCGGCCGTGCGATCATCATGCCGAACCTGAAGCCGCCGGTCACGACCACCGCGATGGCGCAGGCTTATCGCGAGCGGATCGTCGCGGCGATTCCCCAAGGCGCGAAGTTCGAACCGCTAATGACGTTGTACCTGACCGACAACACGCCGCCAGACGAAATCCGCCGTGCGCGCGAAAGCGGCTTCGTGCATGGCGTGAAGCTGTATCCGGCGGGCGCGACGACCAACTCGGACGCGGGCGTCACCGACATCATGAAGTGCACGAAAACGCTCGAAGTAATGCAGGAAGTGGGCATGCCGCTGCTGGTGCACGGTGAAGTGACCGATTCGTCGATCGACCTGTTCGACCGCGAGAAGGTGTTCATCGACCGGGTCATGACGCCGCTGCGCCGCGCGTTTCCGGCGCTGAAGGTGGTGTTCGAGCACATCACCACGAAAGACGCGGTCGACTACATCCGCGAAGCCGGCGTGGCGCCGGGGCTGCTGGGCGCGACGATCACCGCGCATCACCTGCTGTACAACCGCAACGCGATCTTCCAGGGCGGCATTCGTCCGCATTACTACTGTTTGCCGGTGTTGAAGCGCGAGACGCATCGCGTGGCGCTGGTCGAGGCGGCGACGTCGGGCAATCCGCGCTTCTTCCTCGGCACGGACAGCGCGCCGCATCCGAAGGGGCTGAAAGAGCACGCTTGCGGCTGCGCGGGTTGCTATACGGCGCTGCACGCGTTGGAGCTGTACACGGAAGCGTTCGACAAAGCCAACGCGCTCGACAAGCTCGAAGGCTTTGCAAGCTTTTTTGGCGCGGACTTCTACGGTCTGCCGCGCAGCGAGGAGAAGGTCACGCTGCGTCGTGAAGAATGGACGCTGCCGGCCGAGTTGCCGGTTGGCGATACGCCGGTCGTGCCGCTGCGCGGCGGCGAGTCGATCGGCTGGCGTCTCGTTTGAGGTTGAGGTAGATGCAGGCGCATGAGGCGAAGCCGGCGGGCTTCGCCGCAATCGACTGGGCAAGGCCGTGGTTCGCGCCGTTCGCCGCACGCGGCAGGCGCTGGCAGCAGGCCGCGCTGACGGGCTACGAGACCCTGCTCGCCGAGATGAACGCCGATGCCGGTGAAACGCGGCAAACCACGGGGCGTGGCCAGCGCCTTGCGTTCATCGCACAGGACGATCTGCCGCCAGGCGCGGCGTACGAGGCGCATATCGCGTCCACCGGCTGCGTGCCGACCCGCCACAATCTGCACGACTTCTTCAATGCGTCGATGTGGTTTGCGTTTCCGCGCATCAAGGCGGCGCTGAACGTGCGTCAGTCGGCGGCCATCGACGTGCTGGGCGTCGGCCCGACCCGCGGCGGCGTGCGCGATACGCTGACGCTGTTCGACGAGAACGCGCTGCTGTTCGCATGCGCGGATCCCGCTTTGAGCGCGGCCTTGCGCGGTTTCGACTGGCACACGCTGCTGGTGGCGCGGCGTGATGCGTGGGGCATGAGTTGCGAAGTGCGCTGCTTCGGCCATGCATTGCTGGAAAAGCTGATCGCGCCGTTCAAGGCCTGCACGGGCCACGCGTGGATCGTCGATGTGCCGGCTGCATATTTCGAATGGGACGCGACGAAACGGGACGTGTGGCTCGACGAGTCCGTCGCCGAGGCGCTGCTCAGTACCGACGCACTCACGAGCCGCATGTTCGCGCCGCTTCCAGTGCTGGGCATTCCGGGCTGGTGGCCGGAGAACGAATCTCCCTCGTTCTACGACGACACTGCCGTATTTCGCTGCGGGCGGCGCGCGCGTTGAGCGCGTTGGGTTCGGTCGCATCTCATCTTGGCCATTCGGCTATTTCAGCCGTCGGGTCGGCTCGGGGCTCCCGCAGGTGTTAAAATCCGCCGCAGCAAAGCAGGCCAGGCAGTCGCGGCCTCCGAGGTTTCGGCCAACGAGGGCGAGGAAAGTCCGGACTCCACAGGGCAGGGTGATGGCTAACGGCCATCCGTGGCGACACGCGGAACAGGGCAACAGAAAGCAAACCGCCGATGGCCCGGCGCAAGCCGGGATCAGGTAAGGGTGAAACGGTGCGGTAAGAGCGCACCGCGGCTGCTGCAAGGCAGACCGGCACGGTAACCTCCACCCGGAGCAATTCCAAGTAGGCAGGCTAGCATCTTCGAGATGCAGGACGGGGCCCCCGTCACGTCTGCGGGTAGGAAGCTTGAGCGCGTCAGCAATGGCGCGCCTAGAGGAATGGCTGCCACGCGTGTTGCGTCTTCGGACGTGGCGCGTGCACAGAATCCGGCTTATCGGCCTGCTTTGCCACCGAACAAAAAATGCCGGCGTCCTTCTGGACGCCGGCATTTTTCTTTTATCAGGCCGTTTTCGGGCGGCGCGCGTTTGAACCCGCGCCGCAGCCGCAGCTCGGCGCTCAGCTCGCCACGATGTCGAACGAGTGCGTCAGCTCAGCGGTCTTCGCGATCATGATCGACGCCGAGCAGTACTTGTCGTGCGACAGGTTGATTGCGCGTTCCACGGTGGCCGGGTTCAGATTCTTGCCCGTCACGGTGAAGTGGAAATGAATCTTGGTGAACACTTTTGGGTCTTCGCTGGCGCGTTCGGCCTTCAGCGTCACCGAGCAATCGCTGATTTCCTGACGGCTTTTCTTCAGGATCATCACGACGTCGTAGGCGGTGCAGCCGCCCGTGCCGAGCAAAACCATTTCCATCGGACGCGGCGCGAGGTTGCGGCCGCCGCTTTCGGGCGCGCCGTCCATCGCCACCAGATGGCCGCTGCCCGTCTCGGCTGCGAACGCCATCCCGTCTTGCCCCATCCAGCTCACTTTGCATTCCATGCTGTGCTCCACCGCGCTTCGCTATATCGAGACGGCATTGTAGCCCGGTGTTTGAGCGTCCGCCCGAGGCGACTTTTGTCGCAAGTTATGCGTGATGACGGCTTGCGTGTTGCGCTGCGGCATGTTCGGCCGATTCGGGAATGCCCTGACGAGTTTAGGGGTTTTACTCTAGACGATGTCTACCTGAATATCAGGTCGGCCGACCTTTAGTGACTGATTTGAAAGAGAATTCGTTGCTTTGAGGCTGAGAATGATGATTGCCGCATTATGAAATAGCATTTCGCAATGCAAATGTTCTTGCGTCGCACAAGGTGCGCTCATATAATTCGATCTGTCTCCTCCACCTCCTCCTTTGGTGGATTAAACCCGAACCGCTAGTTCGGGTTTTTTTTCGCCCGCGCGTTTCGTCCGAGAGGCCGCATGACGCCCGCGTCTTGTCCCTTCCGGGCAAGCCGAATCAGGCACGAAAGGGCTCCGAAACGCGCTCCCCGGCTACCGGATTGCCGGGAATCTCACGCAAAGTCCCGTACGTTTTGACTTGCCGTAGCAAATTCCTTTATAATTCAGGGCTTTTCCGCATCCGCGCCCGCGGAGGAAGAACCAGGGAGAGCCTGCACGCGCCTCGATGCGCACACTACAAGCAGGAAAAAACACATTGGGCGCAGCAATTTTTTTGGATCGATCATGAAGACGTTTTCCGCAAAAGCCCATGAGGTTACGCGTGAATGGTACGTGATTGACGCGACGGATAAGGTTCTCGGGCGTGTCGCCAGCGAAGTGGCACACCGTCTTCGCGGCAAGCACAAGCCTGAATTCACTCCGCACGTCGACACCGGTGATTTCATCATCGTTATCAACGCCGGCAAGCTGAAGGTCACGGGCAACAAGGCTACTGACAAGAAGTACTACCGCCACTCGGGCTACCCGGGCGGTATCTATGAAACGACGTTCGGCAAGATGCAAGAACGCTTCCCGGGCCGTGCGCTCGAGAAAGCGGTCAAGGGCATGCTGCCGAAGGGCCCGCTCGGCTACGCGATGATCAAGAAGCTGAAGGTCTACGCTGAAGCAACGCATCCGCATTCGGCACAACAGCCGAAAGCGCTCGAGATCTAAGGGGAGCCCACATGATCGGTAACTGGAATTACGGCACGGGCCGCCGCAAGAGCGCCGTCGCACGCGTCTTCATCAAGGCAGGCAAGGGCGATATCGTTGTGAACGGCAAGCCTATCGCCGATTACTTCTCGCGCGAAACGTCGCTGATGATCGTGCGTCAGCCGCTGGAACTCACGAACCACGGCGTTACGTTCGACATCAAGGTCAACGTGACGGGTGGCGGTGAAACGGGTCAAGCCGGTGCGGTTCGCCACGGCATCACCCGCGCGCTGATGGACTACGACGCAACGCTGAAGCCGGAACTGTCGAAAGCTGGTTTCGTCACGCGTGACGCTCGTGAAGTCGAACGTAAGAAGGTCGGCTTCCACAAGGCACGTCGCCGGAAGCAATTCTCGAAGCGTTAATCGTTTCGGGTGCAAACCGGCTTTCGGGCCGGTGCGCTGCAAAAGCCGCCAACGCTTTCGCGAAGGCGGCTTTTTTCATGGGTTCGCGGCTCGCTGCTGGTGCGGCAATTGCGGCAACGAACTCGTCGCCGGAGTGGCGATTTATCCCGCTCTGACGGGCTGGTGGGGGCAAATTCGCCTGTCGTTGATTTCTGTAAGAACCCATTGACTTTGTGGGCTTCGGCACGATATCGAGATCAGCCCTACAATAGCGGTTAGAAGCTTTTTGGAGAGTTCGAATGAACGCAGTCACCGAAACACCCGTGACCGAGATGCCCGCCCCCTTCGTTTTTACCGACGCAGCGGCTGACAAGGTCAAGCAACTGATCGAAGAAGAAGGCAATGCGGACCTCAAACTGCGCGTTTTCGTGCAGGGCGGCGGCTGCTCGGGCTTTCAGTACGGTTTTACGTTCGACGAAGCCGTCAACGAAGACGACACCGTCATGAACAAGAGCGGCGTCCAGCTGCTGATCGATTCGATGAGCTACCAGTATCTGGTCGGCGCTGAGATCGACTACAAGGACGACATCAACGGCGCGCAGTTCGTCATCAAGAACCCGAACGCCACGACCACCTGTGGTTGCGGTTCATCGTTCTCGGTTTAACGGCCGGTTGTTAAGCATCAGATTGTGAAAAACGGGGCTTCGGCCCCGTTTTTTATCGCCTGCGCTAAAATCTGCGCCGCGCTCAACGCGGGTAGATTGCCCCGAGTACGCGCTCGGCGGACGCGCCCGTCACCGCCGGCAAATTGCCCGGACGACGCGCCACGCAGCGCATCGCGAGCCACGCGAACGCCAGTGGCTCCACCTGGCTCGGCGGCACGCCGAGCGCATCGGTCGTCATGACGGGGACGCCGCTGACACCGCTGTCCTCCAGCGCCTGCTGCAAGGCCCGCAAAATCTCCGGATTGCGCGCGCCGCCGCCGCACACATAGACCGCTCGCGCGTCCGACGCATGCCGCTCGATTTCGCGCGCGACCGTCACCGCGGTAAGCGCAACCAGCGTCGCTTGAACGTCCGCTGGGGCGAGGGCGGCGAACGGCTGCAGCTTCGCGTCGAGCCATTGCGCATTGAACAGGTCGCGGCCGGTGCTTTTCGGCGGCTGCTGGCTGAAAAAGGGCTCGTCGAGCAGGGCGTTCAGCAGCGTGCGATCCGCCTGGCCGCCCGCCGCGAAATGGCCATTTTCGTCGAATGGTTTGCCCAGATGGCGTTGCGCCCATTCGTCGAGCAGCGCGTTGGCCGGCCCGCAATCGAAGCCGCGCACGCTGCCGGTCGCGTTCAGAATCGTGATATTGCTGATCCCGCCGAGATTGCAGACCACCCGTGTTTCGTTCTTCGCGCCGAACACGGTGGCGTGAAACGCCGGCACGAGCGGCGCGCCCTGGCCGCCGGCCGCCACGTCGCGGCTGCGGAAATCGGCGATCACGTCGATATGCATCATTTCCGCGAGCAGCGCCGGGTTGTTGATTTGCCGCGTGTAACCCTTTTCCGGCCGATGCCGCACCGTCTGCCCATGCACGCCGATCGCGCGCACCTCCGCGGCGGGTACGCGGCTGCCGTGCAGCAGTTCGTGGCAGCACACCGCGTAACGCGTGGCGAGTGCGTTGGCGGCCAGCGCCTCGCGCTCGATCTCGTTGTCTCCGGGTTGCTGGAGCGCGAACAATGCCTCGCGCAGGCCCGCGGCAAAGCCGACAAATGCTTCGGCCAGCACGACGGGCGGCTTGCCTTGCGCGAACCTGACGGCCACGCCGTCCACGCCGTCCATGCTCGTGCCGGACATCAATCCAAAGTAGACGCCGTCTGCGGGGTCTTGCGCCACGTTGCTGCTCCTCTCGATGGTTCGTTGCGATCCGTTGTAGCAGATTATCGGGTGAAGCGCGGCCGAATATAAAGCGCAGCAATGCCGGCGGCACGGCGCCGGACGCGGAAATCGCGTGTCCGCGGCCCGCCTGCGGCTGCGTCGATGGGCGCGGCGGCGCGCATCTATGGGACAATCTCCTTTTTTCGCGACTTCAAGTTTCCAGCATGAGCACCGAGTCCACCAAGCCCAGCCCTGCCTTCCCGATCACCGACGAAGTCCGTCACGCCCTCGCCGTCACCAAGCGCGGGGTCGATGAACTGCTGATCGAAGACGAATTCGCGCAAAAACTCGCGAGGAGCGCGGCGACGGGCAAGCCGCTGCGTATCAAGCTCGGTCTCGATCCGACCGCGCCGGACATCCACATCGGCCACACGGTCGTGTTGAACAAGATGCGCCAGTTGCAGGATCTCGGCCACACGGTGATCTTTCTGATCGGCGATTTCACGTCGCTGATCGGCGATCCGTCGGGCCGTAACGCCACGCGCCCGCCGCTCACGCGCGAGCAGATCGAATCGAACGCCAAGACGTATTTCGAGCAGGCCGCGCTCGTGCTCGACCGCGACAAGACCGAGATTCGCTACAACAGCGAATGGTCGATGCCGCTCGGCGCCGACGGCATGATCAAGCTCGCGTCGCGCTACACGGTGGCGCGGATTCTGGAACGCGAAGATTTCACCAAGCGTTTTCAGGGCGGCGTGCCGATCTCGATCCACGAGTTCCTGTACCCGCTCATGCAAGGCTACGACTCGGTCGCGCTGAATGCGGACCTCGAACTCGGCGGCACGGACCAGAAGTTCAACCTGCTGGTCGGCCGTGAATTGCAGAAGCAATACGGCCAGGAACAGCAGTGCATTCTGACGATGCCGCTGCTCGAAGGGCTGGACGGCGTCGAGAAAATGTCGAAGTCGAAGAACAACTACATCGGCATCAGCGAAAAGCCGACCGACATGTTCGGCAAGCTGATGAGCATTTCCGACGTGCTGATGTGGCGTTACTTCGAACTGCTGTCGTTCCGGCCAATGGAAGAAATCGCCGGCTTCAAGAAGGAAATCGAAGCAGGCCGTAATCCTCGCGACTTCAAGGTGTTGCTCGGCCAGGAAATCGTTGCGCGCTTCCACTCGCAAGCCGACGCCGAACGCGCGCTCGAAGACTTCAACCATCGTGCGAAGGGTGGCGTGCCGGACGATATCCCGGCCGTGACGCTCGCGGGCGCACCGCTCGCGATCGGCCAGTTGCTCAAGCAGGCCAACCTCGTGCCGTCGACGAGCGAAGCGCTGCGCAACATCGAGCAGGGCGGTGTGAAGATCGATGGCACGACCGTGTCGGACAAGGGCCTGAAAGTCGAAGCCGGCGAGTACGTCGTGCAAGTCGGCAAACGCCGTTTTGCCCGCGTCACGCTGACGGCATGATGAGTCGAGTATCGCCTCTGGCGTCGAACCGATGATCGCGCTGATTCAACGCGTGCGGCGCGCGGAAGTGCGCGTGGCCGACCGGGTGACCGGCGCGATCGAGGCCGGCCTGCTGGCACTGGTATGCGCCGAACGCGGCGATACCGAGGCGGCGGCCGACCGGCTGCTCGCCAAGGTGCTCGGCTACCGCGTCTTCAGCGACGCGGCCGGCAAAATGAATCTCTCCGTGCAAAATCTCGACGGCGCCGGGCGCGCGGGCGGCCTGCTGCTCGTGTCGCAGTTCACGCTGGCCGCGGATACCAACAGCGGCCTGCGTCCGAGCTTTACGCCGGCCGCGCCGCCGGATGAAGGCAAGCGCCTCTTCGATTATTTCGTCGCGGCAGCGCGCGCGAAACATCCGATCGTCGAAACCGGCGAATTCGGCGCCGATATGCAGGTGTCGCTCGTCAACGACGGGCCGGTCACGTTCTGGCTGCAGACCAACGCCTGATCTTCTGCCGTCGTTCCCGCATGCGTGCTGCGGCACGCAGCGACCTTTCAGCCCTCCAGCCGCTTTTTGCGACAATAGCGGCTCGGCATAACCGGCCAATGGCGCCCACTTTCATCCCATGACGACGCAGATTCTGTTCATCCGGCACGGCGAGACCGACTGGAACCGCATCAAGCGCATTCAAGGCCACATCGACATTCCGCTTGCGACCACGGGCCTCGCACAGGCGCAACGACTCGCGCGCCGCTTCGCCCATGAGGCGAAGCAGGGTGCGCGGCTCGACGCGATCTATTCGAGCGACCTGCAACGCGCGCAGCAAACCGCGCAGCCGGTCGCCGACACACTGGGCTTGCCGCTGCAGTTGCGCGAAGGCCTGCGCGAGCGTTCGTATGGCGCTTTCCAGGGCCATGACAGCGACGAGATCGCGCTGCGTTTCCCCGACGAATACGCGCACTGGCAAACTCGCGATCCCGGCTTCTCACCGCCGGATGGTGAGTCGCAACGCGCGCTTTACCATCGCGTGCTGCACGCGATCGAACCGCTGGTGGCCGCGCATCCTGGCGGGCGGATTGCCTGCGTCGCGCATGGTGGCGTGCTTGATTGCGTGCGGCGCTTTGCCTGCGGTCTATCGCTCGATGCGCCGCGTGACTACCCGTTGCTGAACACGAGCGTGAACACGGTGGATTTCGGCGACGGCCACGCGACGATCGTGGCATGGGCGGATGTCTCGCATCTCGATTCGCCGAGCGAGGACGACAGCTTCAGGAAGCCGGCAGAGCCGGGGCGTTGATCGGCGCGTGCCCGGTTGGGTGGTGTGAGTTTGCGCGGCGGCCGACTTGGACCGTTCGCGAACCCGGTGCGCATTGGCGTTGCCGACCGTTGGCAAGTCAGCTTGCATGCGTGCCGTGCGCGGTTCGCTGAGCTGGCCATCGACGCGGCGGTTTGCACGCATATCCCATCCGCGTGAGTCAGCTTGCAAGCGTGCCGTGCGCGGTTCGTTGAGCTGGCCATCGGCGCGGCGGTTTGCACGCATATCCCATCCGCGTGAGTCAGCTTGCAAGCGTGCCGCGCCGTTCGCTGAGCTGACCATCGGCTCGCGGTTTGCGCACATATTCCATCGGCGAGACTCAACATGCCGACGTGAGTTGTTTGCGCTCGTGCGAGCCGCGTCCGGCTGCGTTATTCCGGCTCGCGCCCACCCGCGGCCACCCGGCGGCGCGCCCGCTTTGACACGCCGTTCACCAGCGCCCAGCGGATCACCGGCGCGACCAGCCGCACGCCGGGCCTCGCCACCGCACGGCGCAGTGCCGCGTAGCGCTGTAGTCCCAACATCGCCTGCGCCCAATCGGGCAGAAGGTCGACGCCGGCGTTGAGCATCAACACGCCGGCGGGCCGCATCGACGCACTCGGGGCGGGCGTGTTCATCAAAATCCTCACGACTTCACGTGTGCGCTCGCTTGCCACAAGTTCAGGCTGCATTGCCAGCAAGTAAGCGTCGATCTCCGCTCGCGAGCGAGGAATGTTGGTCGCGCCGAGCATTTCGGCAATCCGTGCGGTTTCGGCGAAGTACTGATCCTGCGCGGCCATGGGCAGCAGCGGATTCACATAGCGCAAATGCGCGGTCATGAAGCTCGACACTTCGGCGACATGCACCCATGTGAGCAGCGCTGGCTCACTCGCGCGATATGGCCGGCCGTCAGGCGCAACGCCGCTGACGCCGAGATGGATGCGCTTCACACGCTCCACCAGCACGAGCGCGTCGTGCCGATTGCCATACGTCGTGCCCGCGATGAAAGTCGCGGTGCGCCGCAGTCGGCCGAGAATGTCGGTGCGAAACGTCGAATGGTCCCACACGCCGGCGAGCGCGAGCGGATGCAACGCCTGGAGCAGGAGCGCGCTGATGCCGCCCGTCATCATCGACGTGAAATCGGCGTGGACTTTCCAGCAAACCGAATGCGGGCCGAACAGGCCGGGGTCGCCCGGAGGCGACGAATAGTCGAGCGTGGGGCCGCTGCCGCTGGTCAGATGCGTGACACCGGCTGCCAGCTTCGAGCGGAGCCTGCGGGTGAGAAACTGCGAGAAACCGCTACGCGAGTTGGGCTGGCTGGTTTGGTCGGACATCCTGATTCGGTCTCGCGCTACGCGTGTCGGCTCAGGTCGCGGCCGAGTCCCACAGGCTTGGCAGGGCGCTCGACGAGTCGGGCGCGGCAAGGCCGAAATGCCGGTAGGTGAGCAGCGTGGCGACGCGGCCGCGCGGCGTGCGCTGCAGGAAGCCTTGCTGGATCAGATACGGTTCGAGCACGTCTTCAATCGTGTCGCGCTCTTCGCCGATAGCGGCTGCGAGATTATCGACGCCGACCGGGCCGCCGTCGAACTTGTGCAGGATCGCTTCGAGCAGCTTGCGGTCCATCAGGTCGAAGCCGACCGCGTCCACGTCGAGCATCTTGAGCGCGGCGTCGGCCACCTGCGCGGTGATGTTGCCGTCTGCCTTCACCTCAGCGAAGTCGCGCACGCGCCGCAGCAGGCGGTTCGCGATCCGCGGCGTGCCGCGTGCGCGCTTGGCGATCTCGAACGCGCCGTCCGGATGGATCTGCGCATTGAGCAACGACGCAGAACGCGTGACGATGCGCGCCAGCTCCTCGGCGTTATAAAACTCGAGCCGCGCCACGATACCGAAGCGGTCGCGCAGCGGGTTGGTCAGCATCCCCGCGCGCGTGGTCGCGCCGACCAGCGTGAACGGCTGCAAGTCCAGCTTCACGCTGCGCGCGGCCGGCCCTTCGCCGATCATGATGTCGATCTGATAATCCTCCAACGCCGGATACAGAATTTCCTCGACAACCGGCGAGAGCCGATGGATTTCGTCGATGAACAAAACGTCGTTGGCTTCGAGATTGGTGAGCAGCGCGGCGAGGTCGCCGGCGCGCTCAAGCACTGGCCCCGACGTTTGCCGCAGATTGACACCCATTTCCCGCGCGATGATGTGCGCGAGTGTGGTCTTGCCGAGGCCCGGCGGCCCGAACAGCAAGACGTGGTCGAGCGATTCGGAGCGGCGTTTGGCGGCCTCGATAAAGATTTCCAGCTGGCCGCGGACTTTTTCCTGCCCGACATATTCTTCGAGCTGGCGCGGGCGCAACGCGCGCTCGAACGCTTCTTCGTTCGGCGAGACGGGCGTGGCCGCGATGATGCGCTCGGCGGCGAGTTTGTCGGTTTCGATCATGCGGACATTGTACCGCGAGCCGCTCGCCGCGAAACTCGGCCGAATGGCCAGGATGCGCGGCTCGCCGGCATGTGCGAAGCTTCACTCGTTGCCTCGCTGCCGAATACGACGGTCGAACGTCAGCCCTTGGACAGCGCCTTCAACGCCAGCTTGATGCCTTCGGAAACACCGGTGCCGGCCGGCACGTTTTTGACGGCCGCCAATGCTTCTTTTTCGGAGTAACCCAATGCGAGCAGTGCGTTCAGGATATCGGAGGCGTGGTCGGATGCCGACGCTGCGCCCGCCATCGCCCCAAGGTCGGCGCCGATCTTGCCCTTCAGTTCGAGGAGCAGCCGCTCCGCCGTTTTCTTGCCAATGCCCGGCACGCGCGTTAGACGCGCCGCGTCCTGCATCGTGACGGTTTGTGCGAGCTCGTGAACGCTCATGCCCGACAGCACCGCCAACGCCATGCGCGCGCCGATGCCGGAGATCTTCAGCAGTTCGCGGAAGGTCGAGCGTTCCTCCGCGGTGCCGAATCCGTAGAGCAGGTGCGCGTCTTCGCGCACGATCATCTGCGTGAGCAACACGATGCGTTCGCCGGCCGAGGGCAGGTTGTAGAACGTGCTCATCGGCACATCGACTTCGTAACCGACGCCGTTGCAATCGACGAGCAGATGCGGCGGGTTTTTTTCCAGCAGAACGCCGGCAATGCGACCGATCATGGCGAATTCAATCTTGAGAGAAAGGGCGAGTGTAGCGCAGCGAGTGAGCGGCGAGTGGCCTGCGAGTCATGCGCAATCGCGGTTGATATGCGCGATGCCGCATCGGCCGCTATCCGACCAGGCGTCCGCGTCTCACGCGCAAACCTTTCTTGGCCAGCGAAGGTGCGATGCCGCCCAACGTGCTCAGTGTCGTGCCGCCGTGCGCGTGGCAGATCGCCATGCCGAGCGCGTCGGCGGCGTCGGTGCCGGGTACGCCGGAGAGATTGAGCAGGCGCACCACCATCTGCTGCATCTGCTCCTTGGTGGCGCGGCCATAGCCCACCACAGCCTGCTTCAATTGCAGGGCCGTGTATTCGGCAACCGGCACGCCGCCCGCGACCAGTCCGCAGATGGCCGCGCCGCGCGCCTGGCCAAGCAGCAAGGTGGACTGCGGGTTGACGTTGACGAACACTTTTTCGATTGCTGACTGATCCGGCGAATGCTGGCGGATGAGCGTCGAAATGCCTTCGAAGATGGTGCCCAGACGCGAGGGCAGGTCGGCGTCGGCGGTTTTGATGACGCCGCTCGCGACATAGCTGAGCGTGTGGCCGCTCTGGTCGATCACGCCGAAGCCGGTCACGCGCAGGCCGGGGTCGATGCCGAGAATTCTCATGAGGTGCCGCAGGAGCGGTAAAAACCAGGTGCTTGCGATACTACAACACACGCGCTGCGCGGCGGACGGCGCGCGGCGATGTCAGCGGAATAAAAACTGCTGTGTGTGGTGTAAGGCGGCGTGGGGGAGGTGTTTGCGAATGGAGCGCTATCGGAATCTCAGCGGCGACTCGGGCGTCGAGGCTTATGAAATCGGCGACGATTTTGTCGCGGTCCGCTTCAGGCCGGGGGTTGTGTATTGGTACACGGAAGCGAGTGTCGGCGAATGGCACGTTGCCGCGCTCAAGCGTCTTGCGCGGCGTGGGCAGGGGCTCGGCACTTATATCAGCCAGCACGCGGAGGTGAGCGGAGGTTATACGAGAAAGGAAGTGGACGACTGAGCGGTGCGTGAAGGGGCGGCGATTATGCTGTACGAGCGCGGTGCTAACACGGCACAAGCACGGCACAAGCACGGCACAAGCACGGCACACGCACGGCACAAGCACGGCACACGCACGGCACAAGCACGGCACACGCACGGCATCGAAACGGCATGAAGACGCAACGAACGCGGCGCATACCCGCCACAAACGCCGCGCCAAAGAAAACGGCCCGGCGGAGAATCCGCCAGGCCGTCTTTCCAAGCTCAGTTCTCGCCACACGGCGCAGTCTCATCAAGAAACCTGCGCCGCCCGCGAATCTGAAATCAATGCCGGAAGTGACGCACGCCCGTCAGCACCATCGCGATGTTATGTTCGTCCGCCGCGCTGACCACTTCGTCGTCGCGCATCGAGCCGCCCGGCTGGATCACGCAGGTCGCGCCCGCCGCCACCACCACGTCGAGGCCGTCGCGGAACGGGAAGAACGCGTCCGACGCCACGGCCGAACCCGCCAGCGTCAAGCCGGCATTCTGCGCCTTGATGCTCGCAATGCGCGCCGAGTCCACGCGGCTCATCTGGCCCGCGCCGACGCCGAGCGTCATGCCGTTGCCGCAGAACACGATGGCGTTCGACTTCACGTACTTCGCCACGCGCCAGGCGAACAGCAGATCGTCCATTTCCTTCGGCGTGGGGTGACGCTTCGTGACCACGCGCAATTCGCGCGGCTGCACGTTCTTCGAGTCGAGCGACTGCACCAGCAGGCCGCCGCCTACGCGCTTCAGATCGAAAGCGTTATGGCCTTCGCCCAGCGCGATTTCGAGCAGACGCACGTTCTGCTTCGCCGCGAACACCTGGCGCGCTGCGGCGCTGAACGACGGGGCGATCAGCACTTCGACGAACTGCTTGGCCACCGCTTGCGCCGCCGCCTCATCCACTTCGCGGTTAAAGGCGATGATGCCGCCGAACGCCGAGGTCGGATCGGTCTGGAACGCCTTCGCGTACGCTTCGTTGGCGTCCGCGCCGACTGCCACGCCGCACGGATTCGCGTGCTTCACGATCACGCACGCCGGCACGTCGAAGGTCTTCACGCATTCCCACGCTGCGTCGGAATCCGCGATGTTGTTGTACGACAGTTCCTTGCCCTGCAACTGGTTGTAGTTCGCCAGGGCGCCCGCCGGCACCGCCAGGTCGCGGTAAAACGCCGCGCTCTGATGCGGGTTTTCGCCGTAGCGCAGGTCCTGCACCTTGTTGAACGCCAGGTTGAACGTGGCCGGGTAAGCGTTGCGCGACGAATGCTGCAACTCGTCGGTCAGGCTCGTCAGGTAGTTCGTGATCGCGCCGTCGTATTGCGCGGTGTGCGCGAACACTTTGGTGGCGAGGCGGAAGTTCGTCTTGTACGACACGGCGTTGCTGTTCGCGCGCATCTCGTCGAGCACGACCGCGTAGTCGGCCGGATCGACCACCACCGTCACGTCGCGATGGTTCTTCGCGGCCGAACGCAGCATGGTCGGGCCGCCAATGTCGATGTTCTCGATCGCGTCTTCCAGCGAGCATTCTTCTTTCGACACGGTCTGCACGAACGGGTACAGATTCACGACCAGCAGGTCGATGGTCGGAATGTCGTGCTTTTCAAGCGCTGCCATGTGTTCCGGCAGGTCGCGGCGCGCCAGAATGCCGCCGTGCACCTTCGGATGCAGCGTTTTCACGCGCCCGTCCAGCATTTCCGGGAAGCCCGTGTAATCGGCGACTTCGGTGACGGAGAGACCTGCGTCCGCGAGCAGTTTCGCGGTGCCGCCGGTCGACAGGATCTTGACGCCGAGGTCCGACAGCGATTTGGCGAAGTCGACGATGCCGGACTTGTCGGAAACGGAGATGAGCGCTTGCTTGATCATGATGAAGACGAAAAGCCGAAGGGAAACGTGGCAGGGCGCAAGAAACTACAACGCGCTACAACAAACCGTGCTGTTGCAGCTTCTTGCGCAGCGTATTGCGGTTGATGCCGAGATACTCGGCGGCCAGCGACTGATTGCCGCCGGCCTGCTCGAGCACCACTTCGAGCAGGGGTTTTTCCACGCACGAAATCACCATATCGTAGACGTCGTGCGGATTGGAGCCGTCGAGGTCCTGGAAATATATCCCCAGGCTGTCGCGGACAGATTGTTCGATATTGTTCTTGCTCATGCTGCTAGTCGGTCGGTTGGGTCCTCGCCCGGGTTGAGCGTTTCGTCGACATAGACGAGGCGGTCGGAGATCGCCTTTTGTGCGTCGAAGAACTCGTTGACGGCGAGGAGTTGTTCGCGCGTGGTGTCCAGCGTATTCATGCGATGCCGGAACACGTTGGCGCCAGAAAGGCCGCGAGTGTACCAGCCGATGTGCTTGCGCGCAGTGCGCACGCCCGTAAATTCGCCGTAGAAGGCGTAGTGGTCTTCGAGATGCTCGTTCATCACCTGCTGGATTTCGTCGATGCGCGGCGGCGGCAGCAATTCACCCGTTTGCAGGAAATACTCGATCTCGCGGAACAGCCACGGGCGCCCCTGCGCGGCGCGGCCGATCATGATGGCGTCGGCGCCGGTCGCGGCCAACACCTCGCGGGCTTTTTGCGGCGACGTGATGTCGCCGTTGGCGACCACCGGAATGCGCACCGCCGCTTTCACCGCGGCGATGGTCTCGTATTCGGCGTCGCCGTGATACAGGTCGGCGCGCGTGCGGCCGTGCACGGTCAGCATCGAAATACCGGCCGATTCGGCCAGACGCGCGACGTTCAGCGCATTTTTGTTCTCGCGATCCCAGCCCGTGCGGATCTTGAGCGTGACGGGTACCGCGTCGGGGCCGACGCCCACCGCCCCGACCACCGCCTCGACAATGCGCTGCACCAGCGGCTCGTTCTGCAACAGGGCCGAACCCGCCGCCACGTTGCACACCTTCTTGGCCGGGCAGCCCATGTTGATGTCGATGATCTGCGCGCCGTTCGCCACGTTGTAGCGGGCCGCTTCGGCCATCATGGCCGGATCGGCGCCGGCGATCTGCACGGCGATGGGCTCGACCTCGCCCGCGTGATTGGCGCGCCGCATGGTCTTCTCGCTTTTCCACAACTGCGCGTTCGAGGCGACCATTTCCGACACCGCATAGCCCGCGCCCAGCCGCTTGCACAACTGGCGGAACGGACGGTCGGTCACGCCGGCCATGGGCGCGACGAACAGGTTATTACGCAGATTGTGGGAGCCGAGAGTGGGCATGACGTGAACGCGCGCGCGGCCGATTACTCAGTTTCTGTCAATCGGAGCACTCGCGAAATGCGAGGGAAAACCGCTATTTTAGCGTTAACGGATAGCCGACACCCGACATGTGTCTGTCGTAACCCATTAAATCTTCTATGAAAGTGCGCCGTTTCATAGAACCGGCGCCGCCCGCGCGGCACCTTCCGCGTGTAGCAAAAAGGCGGCGCGGCGCGGGCGAGCAGCGCGCCTAGCGGCGTTGTCCGAACATCATTTGCCGTGCCAGCGCGGTTTTCACCGGTGGCAGGAATTCGAGCGCGGTCAGGGCGAGGCCGCGCACGATCGCGAGCGGCGCGAAGTCGATGGTGAAGAGACGCGCGAGGGTGTCGGTGGCGCCGATCGTCATGCGGCGGTCGAGCGCGCGGCGTTGCGCGAAGGTGGCCAGCGCGAGCGGCGTCGGACCTTCCGCCGAGAGGGCGTCGGCGAGCGAGTGTGCGTCGCGCAGTCCCAGATTCAGGCCCTGACCGGCTACCGGATGCAGCGTCTGCGCCGCGTTGCCGATCGCGACGATATGCCCGTTGACGAGCGTTTCCACGGCGTTCAGTCCCAAGGGGAACGACGCGCGCCCCTTGATATGCGTGAAACGGCCCATGCGGTCGCCGAACGCGGCGCCGAGTTCCTGGAGGAGGGCTTCGTCGGAGAGCTGCGCGCGGCGCGCGGCTTCCTCGGGCGCGCAGCACCAGACCAGCGCGTAATCGGCGCCGCGCACGCCGCCCATGGGCAGCAACGCGATCGGACCTTGCGACGTGAAGCGCTCCCACGCGACGTGCGGTTGCGGCGCCGACACGGTCACCGTGCCGACGAGTGCGGTCTGGCCGTAGTCCCGCGAGCCCGGTTCGACCGCGGCTCGGCCAGCGCGCCGTGCGGCCGCGCCGTTCCGGCCGGTTTGCTGACCGGCGCTTGTCGCCTCGATGCCGGCGGCTCGGTTGTCACGAGTTTCGCCGTTCTCATGGTGGCCGGCGTGCTCGCCCACATTCACGCCGGCTCCCTGGTCGTTCCGTTTGACTGGGCCTTTTCCTGACTTCTGGTCGCCGAACAGGCCGCCTTCGGCATTCACCAGAATGCGCGTGCGCAACTGCCGCGTGACGCCCGCGGTTTCGATCGGCAGCGTGACGCCGTCGCGTTCCTGCGTCGGCGCTCCGGCCGAGGTGGAGCGGAACCAGTGCACGGAGGTGGCGTGCACCGCCTCGGCGAGACCGTGGACGATCGAGCCGTAGCGCAGCACGTAGCCGAGCGCCGGCAGACCGTGCTCGCTGTGGTCGATCAGCGTGCGGCCGAAGTGGCCGCGCTGCGAGACGTGGATACGCTGGATCGCGGTCGCGTCGGCGGGCCAGCGCAGCGGCTCCAGGATCATCCGGCTGCCGTGCGACACGGCGATGGCGCGCGGATCGGCGATCGAATCTTCCGGCTCGCGCGCGTCGACGAGCGCGATCTTCAACTCCCGTGTCGCGCTGCGGCGCGCCAGCCAGCCGGCCAGCGCCAGCCCGACCGGACCGGCGCCGACGATCGTCACGTCGAAATCGAAAGGCTGGCCGGCCGCGGCGGGCTTCAGGATCACCGTCGACTGGGAAACATCGTTCATTGCGGATTACTTCCCTATTACTTGCTTGTTTCGCGAGCCGCGCGGGCTTCCTGCATCAGCGCTTCGATCTCGTCGGCGGCGACCGGCACTTCGCGCGTCATCAGCTCGCAGCCGGTGGGCGTGACGACGGCGTCGTCCTCGATGCGGATGCCAATGTTCCAGTAGCGCTCGGGCACGCCTTCGGTCGGCCGGATATACAGACCGGGCTCGATGGTCAGCGTCATCGATGCCTGCAGCGTGCGCCACGGCAACGCGCCCGCTTCGTCGCGCGGCGCGCCGCGTTCGCGATAGTCGCCGACATCGTGCACGTCCATGCCGAGCCAATGGCCGGTGCGGTGCATGTAGAAAGGCGCGTAGGCGCGCTCCGCGATCACGTCTTCTACCGAGGCGAACTTTGCGCGCTCGATGATGCCGGTGTCGAGCAAGCCCTGCGACAGCACGCGCACGGCGGCCTGGTGCGGGTCGTCGAAGGTGGCGCCGGCGCGGGTGGCGTCGATGGCGGCCTGCTGCGCGGCCAGCACGATGTCGTACAGCTCGCGCTGCGCCGGCGTGAAGCGGCCGCTCGCGGGGAAGGTGCGCGTGATGTCGGAGGCGTAGCCGTCGAGTTCGCAGGCCGCGTCGATCAGGATCAGGTCGCCGTCCTGTGCAATGGCGCTGCCCGCCGGGTAGTGCAGCACGCAGGCGTTCGCGCCCGCGGCGACGATCGACGTATAAGCCGGTGCCTGCGCGCCGAATTTGCGGAACGTGTAGAGCAGTTCGGCTTCGAGTTCATATTCACGCACGCCGGGACGGCACGCGGCCATTGCACGACGATGCGCGTGGGCCGAGATCTGCCCGGCGCGGCGCATGATGGCGAGTTCGTGGTCGTCCTTGATGAGCCGCATGTCATCGAGCAACGGAACGAGATCGTGGGCGGCGGCCGGTGCGGCGACACCGCCGCGCGCCTGAGCGCGCACCGCGTCGAGCCAGCCGCGCACCCGTTCGTCCAGTTGCGGCGAGGTGCCGAGCGCATAGTGCAGCGCCGGTTTGTCGGCGAGCAGACGCGGCAGCTGCGTATCGATTTCGCCGACGGCGAACGCCGCGTCGAAACCGAATGCCGCGCGCGCGCCGTCCGGGCCGAAGCGGAAACCTTCCCACGTCTCGCGCTCGACATTCTTCTCGCGGCAAAACAGCACCGAAGCCGGCCCGCCGGGCGCGGCGCTGGCGTCGAGCACCAGCAACGCCTCGGGTTCCGTGAAGCCGGTCAGGTAGTAGAAATAGCTGTCGTGCCGATAAGGATAATCGGCGTCACGGTTGCGCAGCGCTTCCGGTGCGGTGGGGACGATGGCGACGCCGCCGCCCGCCGCCCGAAGCGCGGCGAGTACGCGCTCACGGCGCGTGCGGTAGACGTCGATGGCGATGGTGGGTTCGGTCGGCTGGTTCATCGTGCGATTGTAGCGCCCATGCACGGAGTTATTTTGCGCGGGATACTGACGCGAGCGGGGGCGAAGGTGTCCGCGGCGCCGTTGCAACCCGCCCACAGCGAGGCTGCATGCGGCTCGCGAAGCGTCGCCACGACGCGCGTGAACGCTCGCTAAAGCCGCCGAGCACTTATACTTTCGCCGGATTCAGGAAAAGGCAGATGGTAATGATGAAACTCATCGGTTCGCTCGCCAGCCCCTTCGTGCGCAAAGCGCGCATCGTGCTGGCCGACAAGAAGATCGACTACGAACTGGTGCCCGAGAATGTCTGGGCGCCGGACACCCGGATTCACACCTTCAATCCGCTCGGCAAGGTGCCGTGCCTCGTCATGGAAGATGGCGAAGCGGTGTTCGACTCACGGGTGATCTGCGAATACGTGGATACGCTGTCGCCGGTCGGCAAGCTGATTCCCCAGTCGGGACGTGAGCGCGTCGAGGTGCGCTGCTGGGAAGCGCTCGCCGACGGCGTGCTCGACGCAGCGGTGCTGATTCGCCTCGAAGGCACGCAGCGCGCGCCGGAGCAGCGCGTGGACGCGTGGGTCGCCCGCCAGCAGCGCAAGATCGACGAAGCCCTTATCGCAATGGCGCAGGGATTGGGCAGCAAGACCTGGTGCGCAGGCAATCACTACACGCTCGCCGACATCGCGGTGGGCTGTGCATTGGGCTATCTGGATTTCCGCATGCCCGAATTGAACTGGCGCGAGCCGTACCCGAATCTGGACAAACACTTCCAGAAGCTCTCGCTGCGCCAGTCGTTCATCGATACGGTGCCCGTCAACTAGGCCGGCGTCTTACTGCTTGCCGTTCTTTCGACGCCTGATACCCGGCCCGAACGCAAAGCCGAACGCCAGCAGAAACAGTGAAACCGCCAGCACGGTGTTGTTGCCGCTCGTGACATACGGCGTGCTGCCGGAAGTGCCTTGCACCGTGAGGTCGAGCGAGCCGACCGTGTAGGGTTGCAGGCGCCCGAGCACCTTGCCGTTGGCATCGATCGCGGCGGTCATGCCGGTGTTGGTCGCGCGCAGCATCGGGCGGCCGGTTTCCAGCGAACGCATGCGCGCGATCTGCAGATGCTGGTCGAGCGCGATCGTGTCGCCAAACCAGGCCAGATTGGTCGAATTCACCAACACCCCGGCGGGCGTGTCGCTTTCGCGAATGGTCCGCGCAATCTCTTCGCCGAAAATATCCTCGTAGCAGATGTCCACCGCGACCGGCTGGTTGTGGACCATGAACGGCTTCTGCACCGGCGCGCCTCGGAAGAAATCGCCGAGCGGGATGCTCATCAGGTTGACGAACCAGCGGAAGCCCCACGGCACGAATTCGCCGAACGGCACGAGATGGTGTTTGTCGTAGCGATAGACGTCGCGCGTGCCGGGCGTGACGCCGAACAGGCTGTTCGTATAGTCGATTACCTGGCCCTCCGGTGTGATCGTGCCGCCGATCGCGCCGAACAGGATTGCGCTGCCCGTCGTGTTCGAGAAGTTGCGCACCGCCGACGCGAAGGGCGCCGGCAATTGTTGCGCGAGCACCGGAATGGCGGTTTCCGGCGTGACGATCAGATCGGCCGGCTTCGAGGTGATCATCTGCTGATACTGGTCGATCGCGGCGCGCATGCCGGATTCCTCGAACTTCATTTCCTGTTTGACGTTGCCTTGCAGCAGGCGCACGGTCAGCGGCGCGTTGGCCGGCACAGTCCATTGCACGAGCGGCAGCAGCAGGCCGGCGGCGATCAGCGCCAGCGCGATCGCGCCAGGCGCGGCGACGCGCGCCGCATCCGGCTTGGCGGCGTTGCTGCCGGCTTCGCCGTTGGCGTTGCCGCGCGGCTTGCGCGAGCGAAGTAGCGGCAGCAGCGCCTGCACGATCAGCGCAGCCACCAGCGCCAGCATCCAGCCGACGCCGTATACGCCCGCCACCGGTGCGAAGCCGGCGAACGGGCCGTCCACCTGAGCGTAACCGCTGGCAAGCCACGGAAAGCCCGTGAACACCGTACCGCGCAGCCATTCGCCGATCGCCCATGCGCTCGCGAACGCGAGCGCGCCGTGCCAGGTGGGTGAGAAAGGCGTGTCGTCCGCGGTTGCGCCATTGCGCGCGTGACCGGCGCAGAACGACCAGACACCGGCCGCCAGCGCCGGATAAATCGCCAGATAGAGCGAGAACAGCACCACGGCCGCGCCGGCGAGCGGCGCCGCCATGCCGCCGTAAAAATGCATGCTGACGTAGAGCCACCATACGCCGGTCACGAAATTGCCGAAGCCGAACGCGCCGCCCGTCAGAGCGGCACTTTTCCAGCCTGTGGCACGCGTGAGCCAGGCGAAGAAGAACACGAAGATCGCGAGTTCGAGCCAGCCGCCGTGCGGCGTCGGCGCGAACGAAAGCGTGTTGGCCGCGCCGGCGGCCAGCGCGACGAGGTAGTGCCAGCGAGGCAGCGTGCGGCCGCGAACTTGCTCGGCGGCGGAAGCGTTCACGCCGCGGCGCGAACGGGAAGTTATCGGGTCGGCCATTGTTGCGCGGTCGGCGTGAGGGGTTGAGAAGCGGGTTGAAAAGCGGGTCGAAAAGGGAGCTAAGCAGCGAGCCAAAAAGCGGATCAAGCAGCGAGCCAAAAAGCGGATCAAGCAGCGAGCCGAAAAGCGACCTGAAGAAGCGGCGAGAAAACCGGCCGCAACCGGATCAGGTCTGCACGTGCTGCGCTTCGCGCTCGCGCTGGCCGGCGAGCGGATCGCGGCGCACCAGCAGCATGTGAATCTGGCGGGCGTCGCCGCGCAGAATCTCGAAGATCAGATCGTCGAGGCGGACTTTTTCGCCCCGATGCGGCACCCGTCCGAAGTGATGCGTGACCAGTCCGCCGATCGTATCGACTTCGTCGTCTGAATAATGCGTGCCGAAGGCTTCGTTGAACTGTTCGATTTCGGTCAGCGCGCGCACGCGGAAGCGTCCGTCCGGCGAGGCGATGATGTTGCCGCTTTCCTCGTCGAAATCGTATTCGTCTTCAATATCGCCGACGATCTGTTCCAGCACGTCTTCGATCGTGATCAGGCCGGCCACGCCACCGTATTCGTCGACCACCACCGCGAGGTGATTGCGATTCACGCGGAAGTCGTGCAGCAGCACATTCAGACGCTTCGACTCGGGGATGAACACGGCCGGGCGCAGCATGCCGCGCACGTCGAACTCTTCTTCGGCGTAGTAGCGCAGCAGGTCTTTGGCGAGCAGCACGCCGATGATGTTGTCGCGATTGCCTTCGTAGACCGGATAGCGCGAGTGCGCTTTTTCCAGCACGTACGGGATAAATTCGGCGGGATTGTCCGCGATGTTGATCGCGTCCATTTGCGCACGCGGCACCATGATGTCGCGCGCGCTGAGTTCGGAGACCTGGAATACGCCTTCGATCATCGACAGCGAGTCGGCGTCGATCAAATTGCGTTCGTGCGCGTCCTGCAGAATTTCCAGGAGTTCGGCGCGCGAGTCGGGCTCAGGCGAGATGAAGTCGGTCAGACGCTCGAGGAGTGAGCGCTTTTCCTGCGGTTTGTCGGTATGGCGTCGACTGGGATACGTGTCGTTCATGGTAGTGCGCCCGGCAAGACTGGGCGCGCTGTTGCAGAGCATTAAGGATACACCAGGCACATGGCAGGACCGTGTCCTGCCCGGCTGGGCGATGAGTGAAGCTGGGGTGAAGCGGCTTCGCCGTGAAGGGCGGGCGTGGGTCAATCCTAACTGATTACGCGCGGAAAAGCGTTTCCAGGAAAAAAAGCGCCGTTCGTGACGATTATTCCTGGTCGGTCTTGAGGTCCGCTTTGACGTTAGCTTTGACGTCCGCCGTCGCGCCCACTTTCCGGCCCGCCTTCAGGTCCGCCTCGCGGCTTTCCTCGCGGCACCGTTCGAGCAGCGCTTCGAGCGCGCGGTCCGGCATGCCGCTTTCGCGCAGCGCATGCACGGTGCGGCTGACGTAATCGAGCGTAGTACCGTAGCGACCGCTGGCGCAACCGAACACGGTTTTGACGATGTCGTCGTGCAACTTGCCCGTGTAGCTCGGCACGTCACGGCGCATCACGAACGCCAGCGCGTCGACGCGCCGGCCGTCGGCGAGCACGCACGGCAGCCACGCCGGTCGATACGAGCCCATTGCCATTTCGCGGCGCCAGAGCGCCTCGAGATGCGGCGCCGAGCCTTCGGCCGCGAGCCGGAACGCGATGCCGGTGCACGAGCCGCCGCGATCGAGCGCGAGCACGAGGCCGGGCTGTTCGGGCGTGCCGCGATTGACGCGCGACCAGAGATAGAGTCCGCGATGGTAGCCGTGAACTCGCGATCGGGTTGCTTCGACGGTGGGCAGGCCGGGATTCCAGATCAGCGACCCATAGCCGAACAGCCATAGATCGCTCTTGCGGTCCCAGTCGCGCAGCGTGCAATCGAGCGATGCGCGCAGTTCCTCGTCTGTCAGCAGCCGCGATTCGCCGAGCACCGGTGGATAGTCCGGGCAGGGCGTTCGGGTGTCGGCTTCAGGGGACGAGGTGCTCACGATGGGCTTTTGTGCGAGTTGGGCGTTGGCGGCGCGTTATTGAGCTGCGCCTACTGGTACGGATCGGGAAACCCGAGCTTGCCGAGGATTTCCGTTTCGATCGCTTCCATTTCCTCGGCTTCTTCCTCGACTTCGTGGTCGTAGCCCTGGGCGTGAAGCGTGCCGTGCACGAGCAGATGCGCGTAGTGCGCGACGAGCGGCTTGCCCTGCTCGGCGGCTTCCTTCTCGACCACCGGGCAGCACAGGATCAGGTCGCCCGTCACCGGATCGTCTTCCGACTCGGCGTAGGCGAAGGTCAGCACGTTGGTCGAATAATCCTTGCCGCGATAGGTGCGGTTCAGCGTGCGGCCTTCTTCGGCGTCGACGAAACGCACGGTCAGTTCACCGTCCGCAAAGAGCGCCGCCTTGATCCAGCCGGCCACGGTGGCGCGCGGCAGCAGCGCCTTGTGTTCCGGCCAGGCCTTGGCAGCGGGGAATTGCAGGTTCAACGTCAGTTTTGGGGCGCGGCTCATGCGGTTTCGTCGTGTTGCGTTTTTTGCGTTCGTTGCGGTTGCGGGCGATTAGCGCGAATCCGCCGGACTGGCGGTTTTCTGCGAATGCGCATCGTACGCCTCCACAATTCGCGCGACCAGCGGATGCCGCACCACGTCCGCACTCGTAAAGCGTGTGAGCGCGATGCCGCGTACGTCGGCGAGCACCTGCTGTGCTTCGATCAGACCGCTCTTGTGGCCGCGTGGCAAGTCGACCTGGGTCGTGTCGCCGGTCACGACCGCTTTCGAACCGAAGCCGATCCGCGTGAGGAACATTTTCATCTGTTCGGGCGTGGTGTTCTGCGCCTCGTCGAGAATGATGAACGCGTGGTTCAGCGTGCGGCCGCGCATGTACGCGAGCGGCGCGATTTCGATCATCTGCCGCTCGAACATCTTGGCGGTCTTGTCGAAGCCGAGCAGATCGTACAGCGCGTCGTACAAAGGACGCAGATACGGATCGACCTTTTGCGCCAGATCGCCCGGCAGGAAGCCGAGACGCTCGCCCGCTTCCACAGCCGGACGCGTCAGCACGATGCGTTTGACCTGATCGCGCTCCAGCGCGTCCACCGCGCAGGCCACCGCCAGATAGGTCTTGCCGGTGCCGGCCGGGCCGATGCCGAAGGTCACGTCGTGCGAGATGATCTGCTTCAGATACTCGCGCTGCGCCGGCGTGCGGCCGCGCAGATCCGCGCGCCGCGTGTACAGCTTCGGGCCGAGTTCTTCGACGTCGTCGTCCACGGCGTCGGCGGGCTGGTCGAACGGATGATCCGGATTGCCCGGGAAACGCGGGTCGACCGCTTCCGTGCCGTGTCCGTTGCCGTTCGCGCGATGCCGTGCCGGTTGACGCACTTCAACGAGCGCGAGCTGGATGTCGTCGACCGACAGCGGCTTCTGTGAGTTGTCGTAGAACTTTTCGAGCGCGGTGAGTGCGAGTTTCGCGCCGCGTCCACGAATCGTGATGCGGTGGCCACGGCGTTGCAGCGTCACGTCGAGCGCCTGCTCGATCTGACGCAGATTTTCGTCGAGCGGGCCGCAGAGGTTGGCGAGCCGCGCGTTGTCTTCACGCGGTGCGGTGAATTCCAGATGCTGCTGAGTGGTCTTCAAGGCGGTGGTTCGATCCTGTCGGTTTCGATACGCGGGTTGCTTCGCGGATTTGCGTCGCGGGTTGGCGTCGCTCAGTGGGTCGTGGCCGGTGCGTCGTCATGCACCAGCACGAGCTCGCCACGTAGCGAATGTGGGTACGCTTTGACGATTTTCACGTCCACCATCTGGCCGATCAGCCGCGCGTGCGACGCGACCGGCGCCGGGAAATTCACCACCCGGTTGTTTTCGGTGCGGCCCGCGAGTTCATTCGGGTCCTTGCGCGCCGGGCGCTCGACCAGAATGCGCTCGATCTTGCCGACCATCGAATCGCTAATGCGCTGCACGTTTTCCTCGATGGTGGCCTGCAAATGCTGCAGACGCTTGAGCTTCACCTCACGCGGCGTGTCGTCGTGCAGATTCGCGGCCGGCGTGCCGGGACGCGGGCTGTAGATGAACGAGAAGCTGGTGTCGTACTTCATCTCGTGCACGAGCGCCATCATCTTGTCGAAGTCTTCTTCCGTCTCACCGGGGAAGCCGACGATCATGTCCGTGGAGAGCGACAGGTCGGGGCGGATCGCGCGCAGCTTGCGGATTACCGATTTATATTCGAGCACCGTGTAGCCGCGCTTCATGGCCATCAGAATGCGGTCCGAGCCGTGCTGCACCGGCAGATGCAGGTGGCTGACGAGCTTCGGCACCTTCGCGTAGGTGTCGATCAGGCGCTGCGTGAATTCTTTCGGATGCGACGTGGTGTAGCGAATCCGTTCGATGCCCGGAATATCCGCGACGTATTCGATCAGCGTGGCGAAGTCGGCGATTTCCGACGAACCGAGCGTGAGACCGGCGCGGTAGGCGTTCACGTTCTGGCCGAGCAGCGTGACTTCGCGCACGCCCTGATCGGCGAGGCCTGCGATTTCGGTCAGCACGTCGTCCAGCGGGCGCGACACTTCTTCGCCGCGCGTGTACGGCACGACGCAATAGCTGCAGTACTTGCTGCAGCCTTCCATGATCGACACGAATGCGCTCGGGCCGTCCACACGAGCCGGCGGCAGGTGATCGAACTTTTCGATTTCCGGGAACGTGATGTCCACTTGCGCGCGGCCGCTTTCGCGGCGCTTGTCGATCATTTGCGGCAGACGGTGCAGCGTTTGCGGGCCGAACACCAGATCGACATACGGTGCGCGCGCAACGATCGACGCGCCTTCCTGGCTCGCCACGCAGCCGCCCACGCCGATAATCAGATTCGGATTCGCTTCTTTCAGCTCGCGCACGCGGCCGAGGTCGGAGAAAACTTTTTCCTGGGCCTTTTCGCGCACCGAGCACGTATTGAACAGAATGACGTCCGCGTCTTCCGGCGTGTCGGTCTTGACGAGTCCTTCAGCCGCGCCGAGTACGTCGACCATTTTGTCGGAGTCGTACTCGTTCATCTGGCAGCCAAAGGTTTTTACATAAACTTTCTTGGTCATCGAATTTCGCCGGTCGCAGTGGTTAACCTGGGGGCGTCGTTTAAAAGGTGAAGAGGGGCGAAACGTGCGCGCGGGCCGAGTGGCGGCGCTTTCGGCCACTGGCGGGCGGGTTTCGGGGCACGTTTGCAGCGTAGCTCAATATTATAGCCCTTCGCGCGATGCGGTTTCCGCGGCCGCCTTGCGGCCCGCCGGCTCAGGCGGCAAGCCCAGCAACCCTTCCAGTTCATCCGACACCCGCGCGAAGCGTTCACTCAGGAAATCGAGCAGCACGCGCACACGCGGCGCCATGAAGCGGTTGCGATGGTAGAGCGCGTGCAGTGGTGCATCCGGATAACGCCATTCCGGCAGCAGGATTTTCAGGCCGTCGGCGCGCAGGTCGGCTTCCACGTCCCACATCGACTTGATCACGATGCCGTAACCGCGCAGCGCCCATTCGCGGGCCACCGCGCCGTCGTTGGTCTCGCGGGCGGTTTCGAACGGCACGGTGTAGTGCTGCACCTCGTCGCCACGCGTGAAGCGCCATTCGTTCACCGGCCCGGATGCGGTGCCGAGCACGATGCAGTCGAAATTCGCCAGATCGTGCGGATCCTTCGGTTCGCCCTTGCGTGCGATGTAGTCCGGCGACGCGCACAGCACGCGGCGGTTCGGCGCCAGTTTGCGGGCGACCAGCGAGCTGTCCTGCGGCACGCCGAAGCGGATCGCCAGATCGATATCCTCCTGCACCAGATTCGACAGCGAATCCGAGAGCGTCAGCGCGAAGGTCACTTCCGGATAGAGCGCGTTGAATTCGTCGAGCCAGTGCATCAGCAGATTGCGGCCGAAGTCCGAGGTGGCCGACACCCGCACCTTGCCGCGCACCACGCCCTGGCCGGCTTGCAGGGCGGCTTCGGCGTCGTCGAGCGATTGCAGCGCCTGACGGCAGCAATTCAGGTACAGGCGGCCTTCGTCGGTGAGTCGGAGTTGACGGGTGGTGCGTTCGAACAGGCGCGCTTTGAGGCCGGCTTCGAGCTTGGCGAGGCGCGCGCTGGCGGCGGCCGGCGTCAGACCCATCTTGCGGCCCGCCGCCGACAGGCTGCCCTGCTGCGCCGCTTCAACGAACAGGCGAATGTCACCGAGGTTGTCCATGGCAGTTCTTTCAAATCAGATTTGAAAATGCTTCAAATGCTACGCCAATTATCAAATCGACGCGTGTCCTCGACAATCCCAGCATCGAAATCCCTGATGCCGCCCGAACCATGCACCTCGATCACGCGACGATCGTCACCGCCGACCTCGATTCCGCCCGACATCTCTTCGTCGATGTCGCCGGGCTGACCGAGGGCGCGCGTCCGCCGTTTTCGGTCGACGGCTACTGGCTCTATGCAAACGGCAGCCCGCTGATTCATCTGATCGACGCGACGGTGCCTGCCGCTGCCGGCAGGATGGCGCCGCGTATCGATCACATCGCGTTCCGCATGGAGAGCGCCGCCGAATGGCAGGCGCTACTCGGCCGCCTGCGTGCGCACGGCGTGGACTATCAAACGGCGCATGTGCCGCAGATGGGCCCGCAGGAAGCTCAGGCGCAACTCTTCGTGGCGCTCGCGCCGGGCGTCGTCGTCGAATTCGTGACGGCGCTGCATCACGCTCAACCTTGAATGCTGGAGTAGAAAAATGCCCATTCCATTACTGGCGCTGGCGATCAGCGCATTCGCGATCGGCACGACCGAATTCGTCATCATGGGCTTGCTGCCCGAGGTCGCGCACGATCTGGCCGTGTCGATTCCATCAGCGGGCTTGCTGGTGAGCGGCTACGCGCTCGGCGTCGCCGTCGGCGCGCCGCTGCTCGCGGTGGTGACCAGCAAGATGCCGCGCAAGCTGGCGTTGCAGTTGCTCATGGGCGTGTTCATCGTCGGCAATACGCTGTGCGCGATCGCGTCGAGCTATTCGGTGCTGATGGTCGCGCGCGTGGTCACCTCGTTCGCGCACGGTTCGTTCTTCGGCATCGGCGCGGTGGTGGCGGCGTCACTCGTGCCGGCGGAAAAGCGCGCGAGCGCGATTGCACTGATGTTCACCGGCCTGACGCTCGCGAACGTGCTCGGCGTGCCGTTCGGCACGTTCATCGGGCAGGAGTTCGGCTGGCGCGCGGCGTTCTGGATCGTCAGCGCATTCGGCGTGCTGTCGCTCGCGGGCATCACGGCGCTGCTGCCGAATCGTCACGACGCAGGCCCGGTCGGTCTCGGTCATGAAGTGCGCATACTGAAGGACCCGCAAGTCTGGACCGCGCTCGCGATGACAGTGCTCGGCTTCGGCGGCGTGTTCGTCGTGTTCACCTATATCGCGCCGATTCTCGAACAGGTGAGCGGCTTCTCGCCACGCGGCGTCACGCTGATCCTGGTGCTGTTCGGCGTGGGCCTGACAATCGGCAACACGGTGGGCGGCAAGCTGGCGGATCGCGCGCTGATGCCCTCACTGATGGGCATTCTGGTCGCGCTGGCGGTGGTCATGGCGATTTTCGCGCGCACCAGTCATTCGCAAGTGGCCGCGGCGATCACGATTTTCGTGTGGGGTATTGCCGCCTTCGCGACGGTGCCGCCTTTGCAGATGCGCGTGGTCGAGAAGGCCGCTGCGGCGCCGAATCTGGCTTCGACGCTGAACATCGGTGCGTTCAACGTCGGCAATGCGGGCGGCGCGTGGCTCGGCGGGCTCGTGATCAACCATGGCCATTCGCTCGATACCCTGCCGTGGATCGCGGCGGCGGTCAGCGTGGCGGCGCTGCTGCTCACGTGGTTCGCGGCGCGCATGGACGCACCGGCCTCGAGCGCGGTGCAGCGCGCGTGAAGGTGTGGGTGTGTCAGCCGGCGAGTCTGCGCGTGTGCGCGCCCTTATGAAAAATTCGCACAAGCATTGCGGAAAACGTCCTCCGCAATGCTGATAACAGTGTGAAGATAACTTCGTTGGGCGCGGCGGGACGCGATGCTATCGTGCTTGCACTAACCGCTTGCCCGCCGTCCGGCGGCGCTTCTGGAGGCAATCATGCATTCCCCGCTTGCGCTGGTTCGCGATCCCACGGCTGACACCGATGCGTCGCCGCGTGCCGCAGAACCCTTCGATGCACTGGAACATCTGGTCGGCGTGAATCTCGCCCGCTTGCGCGCCGAACGGCAACTGTCGCTCGACGCTTTGGCCCGCGCGTCCGGCGTGTCGCGTGCGATGCTCGCGCAAATCGAGTCGGCGCGCAGCGTGCCGTCCATCAAGGTGCTGTGCAAGGTGGCGGCTGCGTTGAAGGTGTCGGTCGCGGCTTTCTTGCGCCGTCATGCGACTAACGGCTTTGAGCATTTGCCGGCGGAGCGCTCGTCGCGCGTCGTCAGTTCGAACGGGCGCTATTCGGCCCGGCCGCTTTATCCCGACGCCGAGCCGACCGCCGCCGAGTTTCACGAACTGCGTATCGCGCCGTTGCACACCGAGGCCGGCACGCGCCGCGCGCCGGGCACGACGGTGAATCTGGTGGTGAGCGAAGGCACGCTGGAAGTCAGCGTGCACGATCAGCGCCAGTTGCTGGCCACCGGCGACGCGATCGTGTTCGACGCCGACCAGCCGCACAGCCTGCGCAATCCCGGAGACACGGAAGCGCGCGCGTTTCGCGTGACGCTGAAGGCGGAGACGCCGCCGCGCTGGGACGTGCCCGCGCACGGCGAGACCGCGCGCGAGGCCGCGCCGGTTTGATCACGTTTCGCAGACGGGTGAGCCAGGAATTGGGGATTTCCGTCTGATCAGTAGGGTTGCGCTGCATGGGCGGCGCGGCTGTTGTATGCTTTGCCAGCCGGTCGATCCGGTAATCAGTGCGTCTTCAGGGCGGGGTGAAATTCCCCACCGGCGGTATGCCGGCAGCGCGAAAGCGTGAGCCGGTGAGCCCGCGAGCGCCCGCGTCGTCAGTGTGTTTGGACCTGTGCAACTGCGTTGCATGGGACCAGCGTAATCGCCAAAGCGATCACGCTGGTCGACATGGGGTCAGCAGATCTGGTGAGAAGCCAGAGCCGACGGTTAGAGTCCGGATGGAAGAAGATGTGCAGATAGTCATGTTCGTTTCCGTGGCGCCGCTTGCAGGTCCGGGCGGTGCGCGAACGCCGCCTGAAGCGGCGTTCAGCGGCGCGTCTTTGTCTGTTTGCAATGCCCTGAAACGTTTTTCGCCCAACTTTTGCGATGAGCGTTTCAACTATGTCTTTTGCTACTTTTCCTGCTCCGTCGACGATTGCGGATAGCGCATTCCTCGATCTCCCCTTGCTCGACACCGAGCCCGTTCCGCCACGTATCGCCGCCGCCTTGCAAGCCATGCGCGATGGCCGCGCCGTCGTGCTGCAAGACGACCACGACCGCGAGAACGAAGCCGATCTGATCGTCTCCGCCGAGCGTCTGTCCGTCGAAACCATGGCGTTGCTGATTCGCGAGTGCAGCGGCATCGTGTGCCTGTGCCTGCCGGACGAGAAGATCCGCGCGCTCGAATTGCCGCCAATGGCTGTCAACAACGAAAGCCGTCACGGCACCGCGTTCACCGTCTCGATTGAAGCGCGCGACGGCGTGACCACCGGCGTATCCGCACTCGATCGGGTGACGACGATTCGCGCCGCGATCGCCGATACGGCCAAGCCCGCCGATATCGTGCGCCCGGGCCATGTGTTCCCGTTGCGTGCGCAACCCGGCGGCGTGCTCGCCCGTCGCGGCCATACCGAAGGCACGGTGGACCTGGCGATTCTCGCGGGTCTGAAGCCGGCCGGTGTGCTGTGCGAACTGATGAACCCGGACGGCACGATGACGCGCGGCGCGGACGTGGAGCGCTTCGCCGCGCAACACAGTCTGCCGATGCTGACCATTGCCGAACTGGTGGAGTTTCGTCAGGCGTTGGCGCAAGCGCGCGAATGCGTGGCTGACGAGGCTTAGTGCGGGAAGGGTGCGCGCGCGTGAGGTGAGGCGCGCACTCGCTCCAGTTCGGATGCAAAAAAGCCGGCTCTTCCAGCCGGCTTTCCAGTTGCCGCAAACGCCTACGTCCGTACGTCGCCGCGTACGCCGGCTCGACAGCCGGCTTATCCGATTGACGCGAACAAACTACGACTGCACGTCGCCGAACTCGCCGCGTACGCCGGCTTCGACCAGCGCGGGCAATTCGTCCATATGCTGCATGATGCGAGTCATACCCATCTTGCGAAGCGCGTCCGCGTAGCCATCGGGAATATGGCTCGCGCCGACGAAGGCGATCGTTTTCATACCCGCCGCACGCGCGGCATTCAGACCCGCCACGCTGTCCTCCACCACCACACAGCGTGACGGCTCCACACCCAGCGTCTGAGCGGCGAACAGATAGACATCGGGATAAGGCTTCGGCCGGGCCACCTGTTCCGCGCTGAAAATACGCTCGCCGAAAATCTGCTGCAAACCCGCGCGCCGTACCGACGCGTTCACGCGCGCCATGCGGCTGTTCGAGACGACGGCGGCCGGCAACGTGACACGTTGCAAGGCATCGCGCACGCCGTTGATCGGGCTGAGCGAGGCTGCAAGCGCAATCTCGACGTTGTGTTCGATGGTGTCGAAAAAATTCGCGGGGAGCGTGATGTCGAACGACTGCTCGATGCCTTCGAGAAAACGCGACGTTTGCTGGCCAAAAGCCGTTTTGACGATGGGTTCGAAATCGAGGCCGGGAAACGTGGCGGTCAGCGTTTCGAACATGACGCGGTCAGCGATGATTTCGCTGTCGACGAGCACGCCGTCGCAGTCGCAAATGAGGTGGTCGATCATGGCTGAAAACGGAAAGCGAAGCGCATGGGCAAGGCAATTGCAAGCTTATGCGCGGAGAGTGAAAGCGTCATGATACGTGCTTTGGCGGCGCCTGCGCGGCGCCGCCGTTCTCCGTCACGGCTTCGGAACGTCCCGGGTGGGCGTTCGAGGCGGCTCGTGCCGCTGCGGTTCTTGACTACGCCGTCAGATCAATGCGCGTGCAGATACAGATACAGGCACGCAGCCGCCGCGCCGCCCAGCAACGGACCGCACACCGGAATCCACGCATAGTGCCAGTCGCTGTCGCGCTTGCCCGGAATCGGCAGCAGCGCATGCATCAGACGCGGCGACAGGTCGCGCGCGGGGCTCATTGCGTAGCCGGTCGGGCCGCCGAGCGAGATGCCGATGCCGAGGACCAGCAGGCCGACCGGCAGCGCGTCGAGCGCGCCGAGGCCGACTTGAGGCGACGCCAGATACAGCACGCCGAGAATCAGCACGAACGTGGCGATCATTTCGGTGAGCAGGTTATGCGGCACGCTGCGAATCGCCGGCGCGGTGCAGAACACGCCGAGCTTCACGTCGGCATCGCCTTCTTTCGCGAAGTGCTGGCGATAGGCGACCCACACGAGCAGCGCGCCGGCCATGCCGCCGAGCATCTGCGCGGCCACATAGCCCGGCACTTTGGCCCACGCGAACTTGCCGGCCAGCGCGAGGCTGACGGTCACGACAGGATTCAGGTGCGCGCCGCTGAACGAAGCAGTGACATAGACGGCGATGAACACGGCCATCGCCCAGCCCATCACGATCACGATCAGGTCCGCGCCTTTGCCTTTGGTTCGCGCGAGCAGCACGTTGGCGACGGCGCCGTCGCCGAGCAACACCACGAGCGCCGTGCCGATGAATTCTGCAATGTAAGGATGCATCGTTGGGTATCCGAAATATAGTTGTCAGGGAAGCCGCTGGATAAGCGGCTTCTTTATGTCGAGAGGCGAGTGTTAGAAAACCCTGCTCAGGGCGTGTCGGCCCATGCCTTCGCGGCGCGGATCGCGCGCTTCCAGCCGTCGAGGCATTCCTTCACGTCGGCATGCGGCAGCGCGGGGGTGAAGCGGCGGTCGAGCTTCCATTGGCTTTGCAGTTCGTCGACATCCTTCCAGTAGCCGACCGCGAGACCGGCCAGATAAGCCGCGCCCAACGCGGTCGTTTCCGACACCTTGGGGCGCACGGCGTCGACGCCGAGAATGTCCGCCTGGAATTGCATCAGCAGATTGTTCGCGCAGGCGCCGCCGTCTACTCGCAATTCGCCGATGCGAATGCCGGAGTCGGCTTCCATCGCCTTCAACACGTCGAGCGATTGATAGGCGATCGAGTCGAGCGCGGCGCGTGCGATATGCGCCGACGACGTGCCGCGCGTCACGCCGAACAGCGTGCCGCGAGCGCGTGCGTTCCAGTGCGGCGCGCCGAGACCGGCGAAGGCGGGCACCAGATACACGCCGTCGCAATGCGGCACGCTGCGCGCCAGCGTTTCGATTTCAGCGGCGTTCTTGATGATGCCAAGGCCATCGCGCAGCCATTGCACCACGGCGCCGCCAATGAAGATGCTGCCTTCCAGCGCGTAATTGATCTGATCGCCGATCTGCCAGGCGATCGTGGTGACGAGATTGTTCTTCGATTCGATCGGCTTGTCGCCGGTATTCATCACGAGGAAGCAGCCGGTGCCGTAGGTGTTCTTCACCATGCCCGACTCGGTGCACATCTGGCCGAAGAGGGCAGCGTGCTGGTCGCCGGCGATGCCCGCGAGCGGAATCTTGGAAGCGAACACGGTGGTCTTGGTCGGCCCATACACTTCCGACGAAGCCCGCACTTCCGGCAGCATGCTGCGCGGAATGTCGAGCGCTTCGAGCAGCTCGTCGTCCCATTTCAGCGAGTGGATGTTGAACAGCATGGTGCGCGACGCGTTGGTGACGTCGGTGACGTGCAGGCCGCCCTTGGTGAAATTCCACACGAGCCAGCTATCGACGGTGCCGAACGCAAGGCGACCCTGTTTGGCTTTTTCGCGCGCGCCTTCTACGTTGTCGAGAATCCAGCGGATCTTGGTCGCCGAGAAATACGAATCGATCGGCAAGCCGGTTTTCGCGCGGACTTTTTCTTCGAGACCCTGCTCCTTCAACTGGTCGCAGAAGTCGGCAGTGCGGCGATCCTGCCAAACGATCGCGTTATAGATCGGATGGCCGGTTTCGCGATCCCACACGATCGTGGTCTCGCGCTGATTGGTGATGCCGATCGCGGCGATCGAGGTGCCGTTCATGCCGGCGCGCGTCACGGCTTCAGCGGCGACGCCCGCCTGAGTCGACCAGATTTCCTGCGGATCGTGCTCGACCCAGCCCGGACGCGGGTAGATTTGCTGGAATTCCTTTTGAGCGGTCGACACGATATTGCCGAGCCGGTCGAACAGCATCGCGCGCGAGCTGGTGGTGCCTTGGTCAAGCGCGAGGATGTACTGATCCTGCATTGTCTCTTCTCCATGCGTTTTATGAATCGCCGGACGGGTAGCCGGCGACGGGAACGGCTTGTTGTTTTAAGCGGGCTGCAACACGTGTGACGATGCGGCCCAGCCTGGTCCAGCCGAGAGGTGAAGCGATCCGGTTCCTTCAGATGCAGCGGTGCGCTGCGTAGCGATATCTGACTATGCGCTCTGTCGCGCGGATTCGCGGGCGAACCACGTATCGATATCGCGTGTGATCGAATCGAGCGTGCCCGGTTCGACATGCAAGCCGAGTTTCGAACGGCGCCAGAGCACGTCCTGCGCGCTGCGCGCCCATTCGGTGTCGCGCAGATAAGTCAGTTCCGCTTCGTACAGGCCGGGCGCGAAAGCGCGGCCGAGATCGGCCACAGAGCGCGCGTTGCCGATGACATGCTTGGCACGTGTGCCGTAGGCGCGGGCAAGGCGGTGCGCCAGATCGGCCGGCAGCCACGCATGCTGCTGCTTGAATTCGCTGAGAAAGCGCTCGAAGTTGGCGTTCGGCATATCGCCGCCGGGCAACGGCGCACCGGCCGTCCATGACGACGCGCCGTTTTGCAGCGCTTGCGCGAGTTTGTCGACGGCTTCTTCCGCCAGTTTGCGGAAGGTCGTGATCTTGCCGCCGAACACCGACAGCAACGGCGCTTCACCGGCAGGCGCGTCGAGTTCGAGCGAGTAGTCGCGCGTGACCGCCGACGGGTTGTCCGCGCCTTCCTCCTCGAGCAGCGGACGCACGCCTGAATAGGTCCAGCGCACGTCGGCGGGCGAGATCTTCTGCTTGAAATAGCGGTTGATCGAGTCGCACAGGTACTGCGTTTCTTCCGCGTTGATCGTTACTTTCGACGGGTCGTCGCGATACTCGAGATCCGTCGTGCCGATCAGCGTGTAATCGTGTTCGTAGGGAATCGCGAAGATGATGCGCTTGTCCGGATTCTGGAAGATATACGCGTGATCGTGCTCGAACAGCCGCCGCGTGACGATGTGACTGCCTTTCACGAGCCGCACGCTGTGCGACGCCGCGCGGCCGAGCGCGCCTTGCAGCAGTTCGCCGACCCACGGACCCGCGGCGTTCGCAATCGATGCGGCGCGCACGTCCAGAATCGTGCCGTCGTCGCGCTTGAGCTGGGCGCGCCATTCGCCGCCGGCGCGCACGGCGCTCAGCAGTTTCGTGCGCGTGAGGATTTTCGCGCCGCGCTCTTTGGCGTCCAGTGCGTTCAATACGACCAGACGCGCGTCGTTGACCCAGCCGTCCGAGTACACAAAGCCGCGCTTGATCGAATCGACCAGCGGCACGCCCGCCGGATGGTTGCGCATCACAATGCCGCGCGAACCCGGCAGCAGTTCGCGTTTGGCGAGATGGTCGTACAGGAAAAGACCGGCGCGGATCAGCCAGGCCGGGCGCAGATCGGGCATGTGCGGCATCACGAAGCGCAGCGGCCACATGATGTGCGGCGCGGCGCGCAGCAGCGTTTCACGCTCCTGCAGGGCTTTGCGCACCAGCCCGAACTCGCGGTATTCCAGATAGCGCAGGCCGCCGTGAATCAGCTTGGTACTGGCCGACGAGGTGTGCGCCGCCAGGTCGTCCTGTTCGCACAGCAGCACCGACAGGCCGCGGCCCGCCGCATCGCGAGCGATGCCGGCGCCGTTGATCCCACCGCCCACGACGAGCAAATCGTATCTTGAGCCTTGCGTCACCTGCTGTGTCCCCTGCGCTGTGTATCTGAGATATGAAAAGCCGTTTGGAAAATCTATCGAATCGATAGTGTTCGTTTTCGAACTTTAATGAACATATTCGAAAAAGTAAAGTTCGGATCGTTTGGCTGACCCTCAAACCGGTGTGCGGGTAGTGGCGCAACGCGCGGCCACGGACGATACTCTCGGCAGCAGCCATTTCGAGGTGAATTCATGCGTGGACTTTTGATGATCGGCGCCGCAGCGCTTCTCGCGGGATGCGTCAGCTCGCCGAGCCTGACGGGAACAATGGGCGCACCGTCGTTCGTGTCGTTGCAACAGATGTGCAGTGCCCAGACGGTCGACTACGGCAACGACGCGCAAGGCGTCTACGCGGCCGTGTTCGATGCCTATGTGGCGAACCGGCATGGCAAGTTGTCGAAGGACGATTTCTGCGCGTTCCAGACGTCGATTGCGCAGCGTTACACGAGCCAGGGCACGAGCGCTGATCCGCAAGTACGCAATCAGTGGGTGACGTTCTTCATCGACCAGCGGGCCCGCGCGTTGAGCTGGCGCGCGGCCGTCGATCCGACTTTGCGCAACGGCTGAGATTCAAGCGGGGGCTGTGTTCCACAACGTTTGCTGCCGGCGGCTGAACGGATGCAAGTGTGGTTTGCGCTAGCCGCGCTGCGGCTGCGCGCCGCGCCATAACATGCGGCGAATCTGGGCGAATACGGCTTCGCGCGTTGGCGTATCGTGGACGGCCGGTTGCTGCGCCTGAGGCAGCGGCAACTGATTGGCTAGCGTCAGCATGGTGAAGCCATGCAGACTCGCCCAGTATGCGTAGCCGATCAACTGGGGATCGCCTTCCAGAATGCCCGCGGCCACGAGCCGCTCGAAGTGTGCGCCGAGCATGCGCCACGCGCGCTGCGAGGCGGCGGCGAGTTCCGGGTAGACGCTGTCCCGTTGAGTCAAATCGAACATTAAACGGTAGGCATGCGGTTCGTCGAGTGCGAAAGCGACGTAGGCTTCGCTCACCAAAGAATGATCCGTTTCCGGGGCGGCTTTGGCTGCCGCTTCGAGGCGCGTTGCGAAGCGATTGAAGGCGGCCGCGCGGACCATCGCGAGAATCTCGTCCTTGTCGCGGAAGTAGCGATAGGGCGTCATGGCGCTGCACCCCAACTCCTTGGCCAGTTCGCGCATCGTCACGCCCTCCGCGCCGCGCGTGGCGAACGCGTTCTCGGCCACGCGCCGCATGGCCTCGCGAAATTGCTGGATGTCGTCGGGGGAAAGCGTTTTGGGCATGCGCGAAGGCGGGAAGTCCGTCGCGTCAATTTACTGCGTAAATGAGTTGCGCACAATAAAGCAGACGCGGGACGGCGTCCTGCTTTTCACACGAATGGTATTCGGGCGAGATCTCACCGCACCGCACCGCATGCACGCGCCGCTTGCCCGCGTCACCGCGCCGGACATCGACTGACAGTCCGGCGGTGAGACGCGGTAAAACCCGTTAAATCGCGGTAAGACCCGGAAAACTAGGAAAGTCGCTTGATGGCCCGCAATGCGCTATCGCCCGTTTCAGTCACGCGCCATTGTTCGTTGCCCGACGCGAGCCGTTCGAGTTGCACGAGCTGGCGTTCCAGCAGTGCGTCGAGTTCTTCTCGCTCCATGTCGACTTGATTGGGAGCGTCCTTGACGAGCAACAACGTGGCGAATTCATGCGGACTCAGCATCGTTCTCTCCATGTCAAGCAAACGCGGACGGCCTTGCCGGCGACTGGCTCAAACCAGTGAAGTCCGCAAAGAATCAGGCGGGAGGTACGGCTAACACGACAGTTTCACGCAACCGGCGCTACGCGGAACGCGCAATGCACGCCGGGGAACTGGAGTGTAGTCAATCGCACGTTAAACACCAAATCGGCCCCAGTAAATTTTCCCTTTGACAATTGGGCGTGTCAGCGGCGGTTGGGAGTCGCAGCCAGATTCTTGATTTCACTCGAAGTTTCCCGTGCGCTGCAACATGGCGGAGAACGCCTGGAATTATTCGGCGACATACACCTGGCAGTTGGCGGCGGTGAGCGTCTCGGTCATCTCCGCAGGCGGCGCCATGTCCGTGAACAACGCGTCGATCTGATCGAGATGGCCTTGACGGACCAGCGCGGGCCGGCCGAATTTCGAGTTGTCGGCGGCGAGGAAAACGGTGCGCGCATGCTGGATGATCGCCTCGGCCACGCGCACTTCGCGCGTATCGAAATCGCGCAGCGTACCGTCGGGTTCGATGCTCGAGGTGCCGATGATCGCGAAGTCCACCTTGAACTGCCGGATGAAATCGATCGCCAGTTCGCCGACGATTCCTTTGTCCCACGGCCGCACGATGCCGCCCGTCACCAGCACCTCGCAATCCGGATAGCCGCTCATCATGCTGGCGACGTTCAGGTTGTTGGTGATCACGCGCAGGCCGCGGTGGCGGTTGAGCGCGCGCGCCACTTCTTCGGTGGTGGTGCCGAGGTTGATGAAGAGCGACGCCTGGTCGGGAATGTGAGTGGCCACTAGCGCCGCGATGCGCCGCTTCTCTTCATGGAACATGCGCTGACGCGCGGTGTAGGAGACGTTCTCGGAACTGGTGGGCAGGCTGGCGCCGCCGTGATAGCGGCGCAGCAGGTTCATGTCGGCGAGCCAGTTGACGTCGCGGCGGATCGTCTGCGGCGTCACGTCGAAGTGGGCTGCGAGGTCGTCCACGGTCACGAAGCCGTCGCGTTGCACCCACTCCAGCAGTTCCTGTTGCCGGGCGTTGAGAGTCAGGCGGGGGTCTCGGGTCATGTGTCTCGGTTCGTGGGATTTTTGTCTGCGTGACCCGCTGCCGGCGCGTCAGGCTTGGCCAGTAAGCGGGTAATGCGTGAACGGGGCGTGAACGGGGTGAGCGTATTGTAAGACCATCGCGCGCCTTGTCTGCCAACTCGTGCGACATGCATAAGACGTGAGACGACGGTGCGGCGGCCGGCGAGACGCATTCAGGTTGTTTACGCATTTATTCAGTTCATAAATGAATTTGTTTTTTGGGTCGGATCACGATGCAATCCCGGGTTCTTCGTTTGATTCGTGCTTCGCCGGCGTTTTCCTGATTCGCCCGTTTCCGATGGTTCCGCGTTCCGCAAGCCGGGCCGCGCTTTCAAGAGTGTTCGACATGACTGGCTTCAACTGGCAAAACCCTTATCCGACGCCGCGCCTCCCCGTATTCGCGCGCAACATCGTTTCGACTTCGCATCCGCTCGCGGCGCAAGCCGGGCTGCGCATGCTTTGGAAGGGCGGCAATGCCGTCGATGCGGCCATTGCGGCAGCGGCCGCCATCACGGTGGTCGAACCGGTATCGTGCGGTTTGGGCGGCGACGCCTTCGCGCTGGTGTGGGACGGCAAGAAGCTGCATGGCCTGAACGCGTCAGGCGTGTCGCCGGCGGCATGGAACGTCGATTATTTCAAGCGCAAGTACGGCGAGGAAAACGGTCTCGCGAAGCAGCCCACGCGTGGCTGGGACGCGGTGACGGTGCCTGGCGTGATCGCCGGCTGGGAAGCGCTGCATCAGAAATTCGGCACGCTGCCGTTCGCCGACCTGATGGAGCCGGCCATCGAGATCGCCGAGCGCGGTCATGCGGTGGCAAGCATCGTCGCCTATAAATGGGCGGCGGCCGTGCCGGAACTGAAGGACCTGCCGGGCTTCGCGCAAACCTTCATGCCGCGCGGCCGCGCGCCTGAAGTGAGTGAGCTGGTACGCTTTCCCGGCCACGCAAAGACGCTGCGCAAGCTGGCCGAGCAAGGCCCGCGCGCGTACTACGAGGGCGAGATCGCCGAGCAGATCGCCGCGTTTGCGCGCGAAGGCGGCGGCGCGCTGACCACCGACGATCTGCGCAACTACAAAGCGGATTGGGTCGAGCCGATCGGCAAGGACTATCGCGGTTACACGGTGCACGAGATTCCGCCGAACGGGCAGGGCATTGCGGCGCTGATCGCGCTGGGCATCCTCGAAAAATTCGATGTGAAGGAACTGGCGGTCGACAACGTCGAGTCGCAGCACTTGCAGATCGAAGCGATGAAGCTCGCATTCGCCGATGTCTATCGCTACGTGGCCGATCCGCGTTCAATGGAAGTCACGCCCGAGCAGATGCTTGATGACGCGTACCTGACCTCGCGCGCCAAGCTGATCGATCACAAGCGCGCCACGCAGTTCGACTTTGGCATGCCGAAGGCCGGCGGCACGATCTACATGTCGGTGGCGGACGAGCGCGGCATGATGGTCAGCTTCATCCAGTCGAACTACATGGGCTTCGGCTCGGGCATCGTGGTGCCGGACAGCGGCATCGCCATGCAGAACCGCGGTTGCGGTTTTTCCATGGACCTAAAGTCGCCGAACGTGGTGGAAGGCGGCAAGCGTCCGTTCCATACGATCATTCCGTCGTTCCTCACGCAGCAGGTGAACGGCCAGCAGGAAGCGGTGATGAGCTTCGGCGTGATGGGCGGCGACATGCAGCCGCAAGGTCATCTGCAATCCGTCGTGCGGATGCTCGACTACGGTCAGCAGCCGCAGGCCGCGTGCGACGCGCCGCGCTGGAAGGTCAATCGCGACTTCACGATCGACATCGAGTCGACGCTCGATCCGAAGACCGCCGAGGCCTTGCAGAAGCGCGGCCACGTCATCAAATCGGTGGACGATCCGTACATGGACTTCGGCTCCGGCCAGTACATCTGGAAGCTCGATCGCAACGATCCGGAGCGCGGCTATGTGGCGGCGAGCGACAGCCGCCGTGACGGGCTGGCCGCCGGGTTCTGAAAGCATCCACGCGCGCGGCGGCCGCCCATCGAGTCGGCCGCTTCGCTACGCGCGCAGCCACGCACGCGCGGCATCGTGCACGGAGTCGGCGGCGCGCGTGATCGACTGCCATTTCACGGCATCGCAACAATCAGAATTGCCGGACACCAACGGCGCTTCCGGCACACCCGGCATCGGGCATCAGACCTCAGACAGGCAGGAGACTTCATGCAGACCCCCGCGTCGCCCACGGCGACAACTTCCGCTCATTCTCCATCGGCACCGCTTTCCAAAGCGATGGTGCGGCGGATCGTGTTTTCGTCGTCGATCGGCAATGCACTCGAGTGGTTCGACTTTCTGGTCTACGGCTACTTCGCGACCATCATCGCCAAACAGTTTTTCCCGATGCAGGACGAGTGGCTCTCCACGCTGCTCGCCATCGCCACCTTCGGCATCTCGTTCCTCATGCGGCCACTGGGCGCGGTGGTGCTGGGCATCTACGGCGACCGCAAGGGACGCAAGGCCGCGCTGACGCTCGCCATCGCGCTGATGATGGTCGGCACCTTCACGATGGCCGTGATGCCGCCGTACGCGTCGATCGGCATTGCGGCGCCGATCCTGATTCTGCTCGCGCGGCTCGTGCAAGGCTTCGCGGTGGGCGGCGAGTTCGGCAGTGCGACGGCCTTCATGGTCGAACATAGCGCGTCGCGCCGCGGCTATTACGCCAGCTGGCAGTTCGCGAGCCAGGGGCTCGCCGCGATCACCGCGGCCGCGTTCGGCTCGCTGCTGACCGCGTGGCTGCCGCCCGAGCAACTGAATAACTGGGGCTGGCGCATTCCGTTCGTGTTCGGGTTGCTGGTCGGCCCGGTGGGCTATTACATCCGTTCGCACCTCGACGAGACGCCCGAGTTCCTGGCGCTGCGCGCCGCGCGTGAGGCGAGCGGCACTCGCGCGGCGGCGAGCGAAGAGAAGGACGCGTCGTTCGCCAGCCAGTGGGTCAACCTGCTGCTTGCCGTTGGCATCGTCGCGCAATCCACGGTGGGCGTGTACGTGCTCCAACTCTATATGCCGATGTATGCCGTCAAGCAATTGCATATGCCGGCGGCGGCATCGTTCGGCGTGGTGGTGCTCAATGGCGGCCTGCAGTTTCTGCTTTCGCCGGTGATGGGTGCGTTGTCCGATCGCATTGGCCGGATTCGCATCATGCTAACCACGTCGATCCTGATGGGGGCGCTGATCTATCAGATGTTCGCGCTGTTGCAGACTCATCCGACCATCGGCTGGCTGCTGCTGTTGCAGGGCACGGCGGGCATTTTCAAGGCCGCCTATTCCGGGCCGATGCCCGCCCTGATGTCCGAGATCTTTCCAACGCAGGTGCGCTCGACCGGTCTTTCAATCGCTTACAGCATCGGCGTGACGATCTTCGGCGGCTTCGCACCGACGATCGTCGAAACGTTCATTCACCTGACCGGCGACAAACTCGCGCCCAGCTACTACGTGCTGATTGCCGCGGTGCTGTCGGGTCTCTCGCTTATCGTCGTGGCCTGGCGCGTGCGCCGCGTCCGTGCGCCGCAAGGTGTTCAGCCTGCCTGAGCGGCCAGGGCCGGTTGCTTCGAATCGGCACATCGCCCGGTCCTGCCAGTCCTCATCGACGATGATCGTCGCAGACTTGAGCCAGCTCTTCGAGCTGGCTTTTTTTCTGCCTCGCGCGCCGCGCTTTTATCCGACCGAATGTTTTGACTACCCGAAAATTGGAACTGCCGCGTCTCGGCATGGTCTGTGCTGGGTTATCTGCAGAGTTGCGAAACACCGGCTAAGATGCAAGATACAAGGGGTTAACTCTAATCAAGGCGCTGTATCTGACACGGCGGACCGCTCGGGCGAGAGCGGGCTGTTTCGAGCATGCTCCACGAGTCGATACAGTTTTCGGAGCAAGACACGATGCACACAGAGCTGAACCATGTCATGCCTTGGCGGATCGAGGATATCGACCTCACCCGCATTGATCGGCAAAAGGCCGTCGCTAACGAAGATTTGCTGCTGCTGCTGTGCGCGTCTTCGTTTATTGAAAGCGGCTCCGATCTTTACACCAGCAATCTGAGTACGTTCTTTAACGGCGATCCTGAAGTCTCGGCCTGGCTCAACCAGGAGTGGGAGCCGGAAGAGTTGCAGCATGGCCGCGCCCTCAAGACGTATATCGCTTACGTGTGGCCGGAGTTCGACTGGGACACGGCATTTCGCAATTTCATGGAAGAGTACTCGCTGACCTGTTCGGTGGAGGACTTCGAGAAGACCCGCGCGCTGGAGATGGTCGCGCGCTGCGTGGTGGAGACCGGCACGGCTACGCTGTATCGCGCGATCGGCGAGTGCTCGGACGAGCCGGTGCTCAAGCAGATCACCGACAACATCCGCACCGACGAAGTCCGTCACTACAAGCACTTTTTCAAGTACTTCAAGAAGTACAACAGGATCGAAGGCAACGGCCGTCTCGCAGTGCTGGGCGCGCTGATGCGCCGCGTAATGGAGATCAAGAACGAAGACTCGGAGATCGCCTTGCGGCATGTCTTTGCGGTGCGTTATCCGGAACGCGTGCACGACTCGGCCTATAACCGCGAACGCGCGGCGCGTATCAATGCGCTGGTGCGGCGTAACCTGTCGGCGGATATGTGCGTGAAGATGCTGCTCAAGCCGCTCGATCTGCCGGCGAGGATTCAGCCGGGCGTGCATTACCCACTCGCCAAGATCACGCAGCACGTATTTTTCCGCTGATCGCGCGGATCGGCCTGCCGTCCGCCTGCGTCGATGCCTCGCTTTGAAAATGGCCCGCTTGTGCGGGCCATTCGTTTTTCAAGGCATGATGCGTGATTGGCCACTTCCAACCGGATCGACATGATGAGCGATTCCCCCGCTTTCGAACGCCCGCTTGAGCACAACGTGTTCGATGAATGGCCCGACGCCGTGCGCGCGTTGTTCGACGGTTCGTCGCTTGCGAGTAAGACGGGTTTTACCGCGTCGCTGCTGAGCGTCGATACGAATGGCCATGTGCGCACGTCGCTGCTTGGCGTCGGCGAGTTGTATGCGCCTGATTCGCGCACGCTATGCATCGCGTTGTGGCCGCAAGCGAGGGCGACGCGTGCCATTACGCAAAGCGGCCGGGCGGCACTTACCTTTGTTTGCGAAAGAGCGTTTTATCAGGTGCAACTGCTGATGACGCCGCTAGCGAGTGTTGCCGGCGATGCCAGTGGGCTCGTCTATCTGCACGGTTCGATTGACACGGCTGAGGCGCAAAGCGTTCGTTATGCGCGCCTGACTAGCGGCATTACGTTCGCCCTGGAAGGGGAGGGAAAGGCGGTGCTCGACCGATGGGAGCGGCAGATCGAACACCTGAAGCAAGCTGCGGCTGCTGCTGCTGGCCGTTAGTCGTTGTTTGCGAGAAGGCGGCGGCCGATGTGGCCGCCGCTTGGAGGCTTGGCGCAGGGGCTTGGCGCAGAGGCTCAACGCAAAACCTCAACGCAAAACCTCAACGCCCGCGCTGGCCGCTGCGCGTGGGTTGGCCACCGCGCTGCGCGTCGTTGCGCGGCTTCGCGCCACCCAGCAACGCACCCGGATTGCCGCCTTGCGGCTTCGCGCCCTGCGGCTTACGCGGCGCATGCTGCGCGGCGCTGCCTTCATGCGCGACGGCACGGGGCCGATCGTCGTGACGCTGACCGTCACGACGTGCCTGGCCGCCGTTGCCGGTCGGCTTCGCACCCTGCGGCTTCGGTTGCTGCTGACCGTTCGCCGGGCGTTGACCCGAGCGTTGTGCCGGTTTCGCAGAACCGCCGCCATCGCGCCGTGCGTCGTCGCGCTTCGGTGTGCCTTGACCCTGGCGCGGCGAACGACCGCCACCGCCGCCACCACCACCCTGGCCGCGGCGCAGGATCGGCTCCGGCTTCGCGGTCGGGTCCGGCTCGAAGCCGGCGATCACTTCCTGCGGCACCGGACGCTTGATCAGCTTCTCGATGTCCTTCAGCAATTGCAGTTCGTCGACGCACACCAGCGATACCGCTTCGCCCGTCGCGCCTGCGCGGCCCGTACGGCCGATGCGGTGCACGTAGTCTTCCGGTACATTCGGTAGATCGTAGTTGACCACGTGCGGCAATTGATCGATATCGATACCACGCGCGGCGATGTCGGTCGCCACCAGCACCTGCAGCGTACCGTCCTTGAACTCGGCGAGCGCGCGGGTACGGGCCGACTGGCTCTTGTTGCCGTGAATCGCCAGCGAGTTGATGCCGTCCTTCGTCAACTGTTCAGCAAGGCGGTTGGCGCCGTGCTTGGTGCGCGTGAACACCAGCACCTGGAACCAGTTGTGCTGTTTGATCAGATGCGTGAGCAGTTCGCGCTTCTTGTCGCGATCCACCGGGTGAATCTTCTGCGCGACCGTTTCCGCCGTCGTATTGCGGCGCGCGACTTCGATCAACGCCGGCGAGTCGAGCAGATTGTCAGCGAGCGTCTTGATCTCGTCGGAGAAGGTGGCCGAGAACAGCAGGTTCTGACGCTTCGGCGGCAGCTTGGCGAGCACGCGCTTGATGTCATGGATGAAGCCCATATCGAGCATGCGGTCGGCTTCGTCGAGCACGAGAATCTCGAGATGCGACAGGTCGATGGTCTTCTGCTGCATGTGGTCGAGCAAACGGCCCGGCGTCGCGACGACGATGTCCACGCCGCTCCTCAACGCGCCGATCTGCGGATTGATGCCAACGCCGCCGAACATCACGGTCGACTTCAGCTTCAGATACTTGCCGTAGGCGCGCACGCTTTCTTCGACCTGTGCGGCCAGCTCACGCGTGGGCGTGAGTATTAGCGCGCGCACCGCGCGCTTGCCCGAGCCGGTCGCAACGGCGGGCATGGAGTTCAGACGCTGCAGAATAGGCAACGTGAAGCCGGCGGTCTTGCCGGTGCCGGTTTGCGCGCCGGCCAGCAGGTCGCCGCCATTGAGCACGGCGGGAATCGCTTGCGTCTGGATCGGAGTCGGCGTGGTGTAGCCAAGTTCGTGGACAGCGCGGACCAACGGTTCGGACAAGCCGAGAGAATCAAAAGACATAAAAGCTCTTTGCAATGCAGTTTCGCGAACGGCACACATGGGCCCAGGCAGGCATCAACGCGGCATGAACACACCCACATGGTATGTTCGAGGCCCGAAGCCCAGTTCCCGGTCGCAGAGAAATCGGCGGCACGCGGGAAGCGCGTGCCGAATGCTTCAACGCGCTATGCAGACACGTTGACTGGCCTTAAGTTGCATTTCGCCGCCGTGGGATGTCACGCGACGTAGCGCGCAACACTGACGAATTGACACAGACTGCCCGCCAGTACGAACAGGTGCCAGATACCATGTCCGTGCCGGATGCGCTCGTCGTTGATGAAGAAGTAGATGCCGGCGCTGTAGATGATCCCGCCGGCCACGAGCCAGGCGGTACCCGCTGCCGGTAAGGCATGCACCAGCGGGCGGACGGCAACGAGCGCGAGCCATCCCATCAACACATACAGCACCATCGAAACGCTGCGGGTGCGTCGCCCGAGCGTCAGTTCCTGCACGATGCCAAGGGCGGCAAGCCCCCAGCTTACGCCGAATAGCGACCAGCCCCACGGTCCGCGCAATGTGACTAGCGTGAACGGAGTGTAACTGCCGGCGATCAGCAGGTAGATCGCCGAATGGTCGCACTTCTGAAGCACCGCTTTCACGCGCGGACTGCGCACGCTGTGATAAAGCGTGGAGATAGCATACAGCACGAACAGCATCGCGCCGTAGACGCTGAAGCTGACCACCTTGTATGCGTCGCCGTCGAGTGCGCCCATCGTGACGAGCGTTGCAAGACCCGCCACCGACAGCACGGCGCCGACGAGGTGGGTAATGCTGTTGAAACGCTCACCGACATGCACGACTCTTTCCTCCTGCGCGGTTCATAAGGACCAGAACGTCCACATGATACCGGTCCTGAAAAAACGAAGGGCGCGGCCGCGAATTTCGCTGGCCGCGCCCCGGGTGCGACGAACGCTGCTTAGTCGAGCGGCGCCGAGCGCAGATCGGACACTTGCTGCGGCGACACGGCCGTACCGTGGTTGCCCCACGACATACGGATGTACGTCACAACGGCTGCCACTTCCTGATTCGACAACGCTTGCGCGAACGGCGGCATGCCGTACGGATGCGGGTTGGCGTCCGTGCTCGGCGGGTAACCGCCGTTCAGCACCATGCGGATCGGGTTGACCGCCGAAGGCATCTGGATCGACTGGTTGTTCGCGAGCGGCGGGAAGGCCGGCGGCATGCCGAGGCCATTTTCCGCGTGGCACTTCGCGCAGTTGTCAGCGTAGATCTTCTGGCCTTGCTTCAACAGTTCACCGCCGAACTTCTCGGACGTTTCGAGCTGCAGCGGTTCCGGTGCTTCGCTCTTTTGCGGAATCGTCTTCAGGTACGTGGCCATCGCGTTGATGTCCTCGTCCGACATGTACTGCAGGCTGTTGTGAACCACTTCAGCCATCGGGCCGAACACCGCACCGCGGTTCGACACGCCGGTCTTCAGCAGATCGGCGATGTCTTTGGTTTCCCAGTCACCGAGGCCGGCTTCCTTGTTCGACGTGAGCGACGGCGCATACCAGTTCTGCAGCGGGATCAGGCCGCCGGCAAATGCCGCCGAATTGACCGGGCCGCCCATGGCGTTGATCGACGTATGGCACATGCCGCAATGGCCGAGGCCTTCGATCAGGTACGCGCCACGGTTCCATTCGACCGACTTGGTCGGATCCGGCTTGTACTCGCCTTCACGGAAGAACAGCGTACGCCAGCCGATCAGCATGTTGCGCTGGTTGAACGGGAATTTCAGTTCGTGAGGACGGCTCGCCACGTTGACCGGCGTGACCGAACGCAGGTACGCGTAGATCGCGTCCGAGTCGGCGCGCGTGACCTTCGTGTAGCTCGTGAACGGGAAGCCCGGATACAGCAGGCTGCCGTCTTTCGAACGGCCGGTGTGCATGGCGCGGTAGAAGTCGTCCTGCGTCCACTTGCCGATACCGTACTGGTCGTCAGGCGTGATGTTCGGCGTGAACATCGTGCCGAACGGCGTAGCCATGGGCAGGCCGCCGGCGAATTGCTTGCCGCCGCGCACCGTGTGGCAGGCGATACAGTCGCCGGCGCGGGCGAGGTACTCGCCCTTCTTGATCAGCGCGGCCTGGTCGGCGGGCGTTGCCGCCATGGCCGTGCCGTTATGCAGGTTGTCGCCGCCCGACCACAGGACGGGAACGAGTGCGGCAGCCGCAACGACGACGACTGCCGAGAGGGCGAACAAAGACTTGCGTTTCATTTGAGTGTCTCTCCCGGTGCCTTATTGCGGTTCGCTGCCGCAGGCAAGCGGAGTCTTCATCGAGCGGGCCGGAGCCGGCACGGGGTTTTGTGGAGCCTGTTGCGTGGAAAGCCATGCGGCAACGGCGTTCACGTCTTCGTCAGTCAGGCGCGTGGCGATGGTGTGCATGCAATCAGGCGCAATGGCGTGACGCGAGCCCGAGCGCCATGCGCCCAGCTGCGCGCTGATGTAGTCGGAGTGCAGGCCAACCAGACCCGGAATAGCGGGTTGCATACCGGTCAACGTCTTGCCGTGGCAGGCCGCGCAAGCCGGAATCTGCTTCGAGGCGTCGCCGTTCAGCACGATCTGCTGGCCGCGCGCGAGCGTGCTCGACGACACCGTCGGCTTGGCCGGCGGCGGATACGGCGGACGCTGCTGCGAGAAGTACGTGGCGATCTGATGAAGGTAGTCGTCCGAGAGATACGTGACGAGGTAGTTCATGGGCGGGTACTTGCGGCGCCCTTCGCGGAAGTTCTGCAACTGGTTGTACAGATAGTCGGCCGGCTTGCCCGCGAGGCGTGGGAAGTAGTCGTTGTCGGTACCTTGGCCGTGAGTGCCGTGGCAGGCCGTGCAGCCTTGCACGCGCGCTTCCATCGTGTCGGGGGCCTTCGGTTGAGTCTGCGCTTTCGCAGCGCTATAGACACCCGCGGAGCCGATCAGCAGAAGGGCGAGCAGCGGGCGGAAAATGCGTCTTGAAGACACGCGTAACTCCATCAAAATCGGGGACCTGACCGAACTTCGAGCGGCTCGGTGTGAAGGGCAGCCGGCGCTGCGGCGACGCAGCATTCTATCATCGAAGGGTGATGGTGACTATTTGAGACATTAGAGAAGGTTCCGGCTGTCACCACCATGCGACAGTTTGACGCGCAGGGCTGCTTCAGACTACCTGTCGATCATCTCAATTTTGCCTGAGCAATCAAAGGCACAAGCGGCTAACGCGGGCGATCTATCAACAAAGCAGGTTGAACCGACGCCCGCGCGAACTATCGAAGCGTACACTTCCGGGCGCGCCGGCCCTATCCGGCCTGGATGCGCCCGGGTTGACGCCCACCGTTCTCCTGATGATCCGCTATCGGCCATACATGAAGCTACTCCATTTTTCCCGTCCGGCGCTACGAGCGTCGATGCTTGGCGTCGCCGCGCTGGTTGCGACGTCCACCGCGTTCGCCCATGCGCACCTGGCATCGAGCGTACCGGCGGCAAACGCCGAAGTCGTCGCGCCCACCGAAGTGACGATCCGTTTTACCGAGCCGCTCGAGCCGGCTTTCAGCAAGATCTCCCTTGCCGACGCGAGCGGTAACACGGCCGCGCAGGTTTCGTCGCAAGTCGACGGGAGCGACGCCAAGGTCATGCGTCTGCCGCTGCCGCAGTTGAGCGCCGGCCGCTATGCGGTGCATTGGACGGCGGTAGCGACAGACGGCCACCGTACCCAAGGCAACTTTACGTTCATCGTCAAATGAGCATCGACGCACTCTGGATCGGGCAGGTCGCCATGGCCGCGCTCATGAACGTTGCGTTCGCGTTTGCCGTCGGTTCGGCGCTGCTCGGCGCGTGGCTCGCGAAGGACGCCCAGCAGAAGGTCTCGCCCGCGCGCCTCGCATGGTTGCGCGCGCAACGCTCGATGCTGACCGCCACGGTCGTGCTGGTGCTTGCGGATCTCGGCTGGCTCCTGTATCAGGCGGCATCGATGAGCGGCGTCGGCTTGCCGGCCGCGCTCGGCGTGGTGCCGACCGTGCTCATGCAAACCCACGTCGGCTATGGCTGGAGCCTTGCGTTTGCCGGCGCGCTGGTGCTGCTCGGCACGGCCATGACCAGTCATACCGGCATGCTGCGCAACGCGCTGCTGTGGCTGGCCGTGATCGCGGTGGCCGCGGGCAAGGCGTCGCTCGGGCATGCGGCCGATGCCGGGCCGGCCTCGGCCGCTGTCGCCATGCAAACGCTGCACGTGCTCGTCACCACCGTGTGGGGCGGGCTGGCCATGGCGGCGGGGCTCGCGGTTCTGCCGGCGCTCGGCACCTCGACCGCGCGCGGCATGTTGATCCGCACGGCGACGCAGGTGTCGAATGTATCGGTGGTGGCGGTCGCGCTGGTGCTGCTCTCCGGCATCTTCAACGCGGTGCGCGGTTCGGGCGGCTCGTTCGAGGCGATCGAACTCAGCACGTGGGGTCATGTGCTGATGCTCAAGCTCGCGCTTATCGCGCTCGCGCTGGTGCTCGGCGGACTCAACCGCTTTTCGGCGCTGCCGCGTCTGCGCCGGACGGCCTCGACAATGGACGCCCATACCTTCGTCAACGTCCTGTATCTGGAAGCGTTGGCAATGATCGGCGCGTTCGTCGCGGCGGCCGCGTTGTCGCATAGCGTGCCGGCGTTTGCCGCGCTCGGTTGACCCCTCGGCGGGATGAGCTGCAAGACGAGTCGTAAAAGAGCCGCATAACGGGTCGCAAAACCGGCCGCAAAACGAGCGACGCGGCTGCCGCCATCTGAGCGCCGTGCGTGTCCGCGGTGACTCAAGTCTGCGACGGCCCGCAGGCGCCCTGAACGTCAAGAAAAGCGCCGCACGTTAAAACGCGTGCGGCGCAATACACACGGTCGCCCGGCGGTGGCCGGCAATCCGCTACTGCTCTTCAGGCGGCAAGCGCGTGGCTCGCCCGTTCCAGGGTCTCCTCCGGAAACATCTCCTGCTGCAAGTCGCCAGCCGCGTTGAACCACTGGCAGATCAGCCAGTTGCCCGACGCGAACAGTACGGGCCCGCTCCAGGTCACGGTCATCGGACGGCCGCCCGATTTGAGCTTCAGCACGTCGCCCGCTCGATATGCGGGTCTCGCCCGCCTCCTGAGCCGCTTGGCCAGCCGCATGATCAGCCTCCGATTATTCGAGGCCGAGCCGATGTCCGAGGATCGGCGCGCAAAAGAGTGCGATGGCACAGCCCGCGGCTTTGCCTTCGAGTTCGGCTCCCGCGGCGCGCATACCGTATGTATGCGTCATGAGATCGAATAGTTGCGGCAGACAGTAGACGACCGCGGCGCCGATAAAGCATTTCTCGACGACCGAGATGCGCCAGCCGCGTTCGTATGCCAGCGCCGCGCCGATGATGCGCAGCACGCCGAACATCACCAGCGCGCCGACGGCGGCCTGTTCGCGCAGCAGATAGTCCGGAAGGAATTCGCCCATGATGTACCCCGATGCATTTGTCGTTTGAATGCATTTGAGCAAGGAGTGGGCCATGCGTATGTCCGATGCCGAACAGATCGCGTGAAAGCCTTTCTGGATAAGGCTTTGCGAGGATGGTGGCAGGGTGGGAAAGGGCCGCAAAACGCCTGTTTCAGTCCGTTCGGTCCGGGATGTTACGTTACTGCGACGCTGTGCGCGTCACGTCGACGTAACGCGTCAACCGTGCCTCATGGAGGCGCGAAGGTCGGAACGCAAAGACGAAAGCACAAAGGCCTGAGCGCGAATACCAAAGCGCGTCCGCGCAAATCAAAAACGCCGCCCTTGGGGCGGCGTTGCGTCATGCGATTACCATTCGGCGACGCTGCCGTCCTCATGGCGCCACACCGGATTGCGCCAGCGATGGCCGACCTTCGCCATCTCCCGCACTTTCTCTTCGTTGACCTCGATACCGAGGCCCGGACCTTGCGGAATCGACACGAAGCCGTCTTCGTATTTGAAGACTTCCGGATTCTTGATGTAGTCCAGCAGGTCGTTGCCCTGGTTGTAGTGAATGCCGAGGCTCTGCTCCTGGATGAACGCGTTGTAGCTCACCGCGTCGATCTGCAGGCAGGTTGCCAGCGCGATCGGGCCGAGCGGGCAATGCAGCGCGAGCGCGACGTCGTAGGCTTCGGCCATCGATGCGATCTTGCGGCACTCGGTAATGCCGCCCGCGTGCGACGCGTCCGGCTGAATGATGTCGACGTAACCGCCCGACAGAATGTGCTTGAAGTCCCAGCGCGAATACAGGCGCTCGCCCAACGCGATCGGCGTGTTGGTCTGGTTGACGATGTCGCGCAGCGCCTCGGCGTTTTCCGACAGCACCGGCTCTTCGATGAAGAGCAGCTTGTACGGGTCGAGTTCTTTCGCCAGCACCTTCGCCATGGGCTTGTGCACGCGGCCGTGGAAGTCGACGCCGATGCCGATGTTCGGTCCGACCGCCTCGCGCACCGCCGCCACGTTGTTGATAACGCCTTGCACCTTGTCGAAGGTGTCGATGATCTGCAACTCTTCGGAGCCGTTCATCTTCACGGCCTTGAAGCCGCGTTCGACCACGGCGCGCGCGTTATTGGCCACGTCGCTCGGACGGTCGCCGCCGATCCACGAATACACCTTGATCTTATCGCGCACCTGGCCGCCGAGCAGCGCGTGAATCGGCACGCCGTGATGCTTGCCCTTGATGTCCCACAGCGCCTGGTCGACGCCGGCGATCGCGCTCATCGTGATCGGGCCGCCACGGTAGAAGCCTGCGCGGTACATCACCTGCCAGTGGTCTTCGATGAGCAGCGGATCCTTGCCGATCAGATAGTCGGACAGTTCTTCCACGGCGGCCGCCACTGTATGCGCGCGGCCTTCCACCACCGGCTCGCCCCAGCCGACGATGCCTTCGTCGGTTTCGATTTTCAGGAAGCACCAGCGCGGCGGAACGATGAAGGTTTCGAGCTTGGTGATTTTCATGGTGTACGTCTCCTGTGTGTCGGCCGGAGTTAGCGCTTTAGCGCTTACTCCGGCCCCATGCAAAGCACGGCCGGAGTTAGCGCTTTAGCGTTTACTCCGGCCCCATGCGAGGCATCGGTCTGGTGAGCGGTTTAGCGCTCCCTCGTCCCATGCGGAATATTTGAGGATTCACATGCTACAACAAAAGCGCATTTAAGTACTATTAATAGTACTATTCGCCAGATAGTGGAGAGACCGGACCTCGACACGACGTAGCCGAAGCAGGTGATATCAAGGTGGAGATACCCGATAATCGCGCTCTTTTCCGGGCTCAGTTCCAATATCAATAGCGCCGCAAGGCCGCTGGGAGAAAGCTATTCAGCATGATCTGCATGGGCGTGTGGCCCATCTGCTGGCCACCGCGATTCTGCGCGGCGATTACGCGCCCGATTCGATCCTGCCGCGCGAAGCGGAGTTGATGGAGACCTTCGGCGTGAGTCGCACGGTGTTGCGCGAGGCGTTGCGCACGCTCACTTCGAAGGGCTTGATCGAATCACGTCCGCGCGTGGGCACGCGCGTGCGTCCGAAACATGCGTGGAACCTGCTCGATGTCGACGTGCTCGACTGGTACTCGCGGGTCGCCGAGCCGATGGCGTTCGCGCTCAAGCTGCAGGAAATGCGCGAGATGATCGAGCCGTATGCCGCGGGTCTCGCGGCGGACTCGCACACGGACGTCACCTTCCACGCACTCGCGGCGGCTCATGCGGCCATGGTGTCCGCGCGCAATGTCGACGAATGGGTGCGCGCCGATCTGCAGTTTCATTTGAGCGTGCTGATTGCGTGCAGCAATGAGTTGCTGATTCCGCTCGGTACGCTGATCGAGCGCACGCTCGAAGCGCAACTGCGTCTGAATGCAAAACGCGCGGACGTGTTCAATGCATCGCTGGCCGAGCATACGGCGGTATTCGAAGCGATTCGTGATCGCGATGCCGCCGCGGCGCGCGCGGCGATGGCGGGACTGTTAGGTGTGACACGCGCGCGGATCGAGGCCTAGGCGGCCTGCGGCGCTGTTTGTAGGGTCACGCGGCGGTGATCCGGTTCAGCGGCCGCGCCAGAACGTTCCTCGGTTGCCGGTTCGGAGCCCGCCGGACTCGGGGCGACATGTCAGCCGCCGCGCCTCAATCCATCGCGGCGTGCGCCACCGACGCATCCGGCGCCCTGTGCGACGGGCGAATCAGCAGCAGGAGCGGAATGACCAGCAGCGTCGCCATGAACATCAGCTTGAAGTCGTTCAGATACGCGATCATCGACGCTTGCTGGGTGATCGAGACGTTCAGCGCGGCCATGTCGTAGTTCGAGCCGCTATTGAGCATGGGCTGGACCGCTGGATTGAACGCCGAGATATTGGCCGCAAGGTCCGCGTGCGAGACCTGCGTGTTGCGGGTCATCAGCGTCTGCACGATCGAAATGCCGATGCTGCTGCCTATATTGCGCATCAGGCTGTACGTTGCGGTGCCGTCCGCGCGCAGTTCGGGAGTGAGCGTCGAGAAGGTCAACGCGCTCAGCGGCACGAACACGAGGCCGAGGCCGAAACCTTGAATCACGCCAGGCCAAACGATATCCGACGCCGACAGCACGATCGTGTAATGCATCATCTGCCACAGCGCGAACGCCGAGATCAGGAAGCCGGCGAGCAGCAAGATCCGCGCGTCGATCCGCTTCAGCAGCCGCCCGGCGAACAGCATGGCGACCATCGTGCCCGCGCCGCTCGGCGCCGTGACGAGTCCAGTGGTCGCGACCGGATAGTTCATCAGGTTTTGCAACATGGGCGGCAGCAAGGCGCGCGTTGCATACATCACCGCGCCGATCACGAAGATAAAGAACGTGCCGGTGGCGAAGTTCGGATCCCTCAGCAGCTCGTATTTGAAGAACGACTTCTTGCCGACCGTTGCCGTATGCACGAGAAAGAACGCGAAGCTGATCGCGGCGAGTAGCGCTTCGATGACGATTTCGTTCGAGCCGAACCAGTCGAGTTGCTCGCCCCGATCGAGCATGGCTTGCAATGCGCCGATGGCAAGACCAAGTGTGGCGAAGCCGAACGCATCGAACTTCACGTCGTGCTTCGGCTCGCGCGAAGGCAGGAAGGTCGCCACGCCGAACAACGCGAACGCGCCGATCGGCACGTTGATGAAAAACACCCAGCGCCAGTTGTAGCTGTCGGTGAGCCAGCCGCCGAGCGTCGGCCCGAGAATCGGTCCGACCATCACGCCCATGCCCCACACCGCCATGGCTTGGCCCTGCTTTTCGCGCGGGTTGATATCGAGAAGGATGGACTGCGACAACGGCACCAGCGACGCGCCGAAAACGCCTTGCAACAAGCGCGACGCCACGATCTGCGTGAGCGTCTCCGACAATCCGCACAGTGCCGACGACACCGTGAAGCCGCCGATCGCGACGATCAGCAACCGCTTGACGCTCAACCGGTCCGAGAGCCAGCCCGTGAGCGGCGTGGCGATCGCGGCGGCGACGATGTACGAAGTCAGCACCCACGTGATCTCATCCTGCGACGCGGACAGCGTGCCCTGCATGTGCGGCAGCGCCACGTTGGCGATCGTGCTGTCGAGCGTCTGGATCAGCGTCGCCAGCATGATCGAAATGGTGATCATCGATCGGTTGAGCGGCGCGGCGGTGTTTGCCGCCGGAGTGTCGGAAGACATGAATGAGCGAGGATCGTCGATATAGTAAGCATGCTTAGTATATCGGTTGCGCAAGTGCGCGCCATCGGGAATTATGCGGAGCCTGAATTGCGCGGGCTTCAGCGCTGAAAAACGGCGGCCTTTCGTATAATCCGCCCATGAAAACCCAACTCGATGAGCGCTTCGGCTTTCTGATTTCCGACGTCGGCCGTCTGACCGGCAAGCGTTTCGACGACCTTGCGAAGTCCTCAGTCGACCTGACGCGCGCGCAATGTCGCGTGCTCGCCTATCTCGCGCATTACGGCGACACCAATCAGGCTCGGCTTGCTGACCTGCTCGAGGTCGCACCGATATCGGCGGGCCGTCTGCTCGACCGCATGGAAGAGGGTGGCTGGATCGAGCGGATCGCCAACCCGCAGGACCGCCGCGAACGGCAGGTCCGCATGACGCCGAAGGCCGAGCGCACCCTCGGCCGGGCGCGCAAGGTCGGCGACGAAGTTGCGCTCGAAGCGCTGAGCGGTTTCACCGACGAAGAAGCGAAGCAGTTGATCGCCCTGTTGCAGCGGGTGCGGGGCAATCTGAGCCGGTTGGTGGACCGGTGATGCATTGATATCGCGGCTCGATCGAGGGATCCGCGACGCGTCACCGAGCAGGCTGACTCGATCGTCGCGCGGATGCGTGAAATGGAGCGCGGCCCTAGTCGGGCAGTGGCGGCCGCGTCGCGATCGCCCCGCGATCAGGGGCGGCACCTGAATCAGGTCATTGCGTTTTCCCGCACGACGGCCGTGCGAGGCATGCGGTTGCCCGCGCGACGGCTACTTCGACTCGGGCGTTCCCGCCGCTCCAGACGGCGGAACCAGTTCGAAACAGACTGGCGGCGCGACAGACGTTTTCGTTTTCGCGTCAGGCTGCTGCGGGTCGAAGCATTTGAAGGCGCTCTGATCGCGCTGGACGAAAATCGTGTCGGCCAGGCCGGCGCTGCCTTGAGCGCCGTTCACGACAGCGACGATTTTGTAGCCGTTCTGCAGCAGCGTGGATAGCGTGGTCGCGCTCGTGCGCCATTGGCTGTCGGACGGTGTCTGGGCCTGAACGGCCGACGCGGCAGCGCCGCCGAGAAGCACGATCGAAGCGGTGACCACGGCAAGCGTGGCGGTGCGAAACGTCATCAAGAAACCTCCTTGAAGTTGCTGTAGTTGCAGTTTGGAAAGCCAAAACAAAAAAGCCGCTGAACCTTGCGGATCAGCGGCTTTTTCTTGCAACTGGTGGCGAATCAGGGACTCGAACCCCGGACCTGCGGATTATGATTCCGTCGCTCTAACCAACTGAGCTAATTCGCCGAAAGAAGCGAGATTATGCGGACGCAGCCGGAGGCTGTCAACCCCCGGCGCACAACTTTTTCAAGTTGCCGCGGCTATCAGGCGTTTCAGTCCTTCGCGTAGATGTCCGAGTCCTTGGTTTCCTTGACGAACAGCATGCCGATCACGAAGGTAATGAGCGCAATCACGATCGGATACCACAGCCCCGAAAAGATATTGCCCTTCGCCGCCACGATCGCGAACGCGGTCGCCGGCAGGAAGCCGCCGAACCAGCCATTGCCGATGTGATACGGCAGCGACATCGACGTATAGCGAATGCGCGTGGGGAACATTTCCACCAGCATCGCCGCGATCGGGCCGTAGACCATCGTCACGTAGATCATCATGATCGTCAGGATCACCACGCTCATCGGCCAGTTGATCTGCGAGGGATCGGCCTTCGGCGGATAACCTGCGGTCTTCAGCGTCGTCGCGAGCGTCTTGTCGAACGCCTTGCCTTGATCCTTGGCGTCGGCGGCCTTGCCGTCATACGTGTTGATCACCGTATCGCCGACCTTGATCTCCGCCAGCGTGCCAGCCGGCGCGGCGACGTTCTCGTAGTTCAGGCCGGCCTTCGAGAGCGCGCTCTTGGCGATGTCGCAGGAACTCGTGAACTTCGAGGTGCCGACCGGGTTGAACTGGAACGAGCACTCGTCCGGATTCGCGATCACGACGATCGGCGCCTTCGCGGTTGCAGTTTCCAGTGCCGGGTTGGTGTAGTGCGTCAGCGCCTTGAACAGCGGGAAGTACGTGCACGCGGCGATCAGCAGGCCGGCCATGATGATCGGCTTGCGGCCGATACGATCCGACAGCGAGCCGAAGAACAGGAAGAACGGCGTGCCGATCAGAAGCGCGATCGCGATCATGATGTTGGCGCTGCTGCCGTCCACCTTCAGCGTCTGCGTCAGGAAGAACAGCGTGTAGAACTGGCCCGTGTACCAGACCACCGCCTGGCCGGCGGTCAGGCCGATCAGCGCGAGAATCACGATCTTCAGGTTCTTCCACTGGCCGAAGGCTTCGGTCAGCGGCGCCTTGGAGGTCTTGCCTTCTGCCTTGATGCGCTCGAACACCGGCGATTCATGCAGTTGCAGACGAATCCACACCGACACGCCCAGCAGGAGGATCGACGCGACAAACGGAATGCGCCAGCCCCAGTCGCCGAACGCTTCTTCGCCCATTGCCGTGCGCACGCCGAGAATCACCAGCAGCGACAGGAACAGGCCGAGGGTAGCGGTTGTCTGGATCCAGGCCGTGTAGAAGCCGCGGCGACCCGCCGGCGCATGTTCGGCCACGTAGGTGGCGGCACCGCCGTACTCGCCGCCGAGCGCCAGACCTTGCAGCATCCGCATGGCGACGAAGATCACCGGCGCGGCGATACCGATCGATGCGTAGCCCGGCAGAAAGCCGACGAGGAACGTCGACAGGCCCATGATCACGATCGTCACGAGGAACGTGTACTTGCGCCCAACCAGATCGCCGAGCCGCCCGAACACGATCGCGCCGAACGGCCGGACCGCGAAGCCGGCGGCGAAGCTGAGTAGCGTGAAGATGAAGGCGGCCGTCGGATTGACGCCGGAGAAGAAGCTCTTGCTGATGAAGGCCGCGAGCGAGCCGGCCAGATAGAAGTCGTACCACTCGAAAACCGTACCCAGCGACGATGCGAAGATCACCCGTTTCTCTTCACTCGTCATCGGCACGTGCGAGATTTGCCCGCCAACGGTAGCCATATGTCGTCTCCAATATTGATATGCACGCGGTCCGCCGGTAACGGCGTTCCCGTGAAACCGATTATTGGAGTGGAAACTTACGGCGTACTGACGTGGGGAGGTGAAATCGCAGCTTGCGGCGTGCAGCGCGATTTCATTCAACGCGCGTCAATTAATATTCAAAATCGCGCAATGCACAGTCAACGTTTCTTAATATTGAGATGGCGCGTGTGCGCTTTCAGGAGGCGTTAGGGTAAGTCCCGTCCCGCTCGTGAATGTGCAAGCTGACACGTACGAGCGTCCCGGCAAGCCGCGGCGAGGTTTGATACACGTTATCGTCGATCGTCAGCTCGCCGCCGTGCATGGTCGCTATCTCGCGCACGATCGCAAGCCCGAGGCCGCTACCGTCGCCTTCTCGGCCGAGAATCCGGTAGAAGCGCTCGATCACCCGCGAACGCTCGGCGACCGGAATGCCGAGCCCCGTATCCTCGACTTCCAGATGGACGAGGCGGGCCGGCGCATCATGCCGCACCCTGACGGTGATGCGCCCGCCCGGCGGCGTATAGCGGATGGCGTTGTCGATCAGATTCGACAGCATTTCGCGCAGCATGACCGGATTGCCGTCGACTTCGACGGGCTCGTCTGGCCCCTCGTAGCCGAGATCCATCTCCTTTGCGAGCGCGGCCTGAACCCAGTCGCGCACTGCGCTGCGCGCCACTTCCGTCACTTCGACCGGCGTAAAAATCTGGCCCGACATGCGATTCTCCGCGCGCGCCAGCGCCAGCAACTGCGTGACGAGCCGTGCGGCGTGCTCCGAACTGGTGGCGATCTGTTCGAGCGAGCGGTGCACTTCGGCGGAGGCGTCCTGGCGCAGTGCCAGTTCGGCCTGGGTGCGCAGGCCGGCAAGCGGCGTTTTCATCTGATGCGCGGCGTCGGCGATAAAGCGCTTTTGCAGCTCCATGTTCTGTTCGAGGCGCGTCAGCAGATCGTTGAACGAGGTGACGAGCGGCTCGATTTCGGGCGGCGCGCGGCGCGCTTCGAGCGGCGAAAGGTCGTCCGGGCGGCGCGCGCGGATATGCGCTTGCAGCGCGTGCAGCGGCGCGAGGCCGCGCGAGAGGCCGAACCACACGAGCAGGATCGCGAGCGGCAGAATCACGAACTGCGGCAGGATCACGCCTTTGATGATGTCGTTGGCGAGCTGGCTGCGTTTGTCGAGCGTCTCGGCGACCTGCACCAGTACCGGCTGCGCACCCGGCGTCTGCGGAAACTCGACCGTGGTATAGGCGACGCGAATGTCATTGCCGCGCAGCACGTCGTCGCGGAATTCGACGAGACCCGGCTGCGGCCGGTCTTCCTCGTGTGGCAACGGCATATCGCGCTCGCCGCCCACGAGTTCGCCGCGCGTGCCGAGCACCTGGTAGAACACGCTGTCCACATTGTCGGTGCGCAAAAAATCGCGAGTGGAATCGGGCAGCGACAACTCGGCCACGCCGTTGACCGGATGGATCTGGCGGGCGAGCACGTAAGCGTCGGTTTCGAGCGCGCGGTCGAACGGGCCGTTCGCGATCGACTTGGCGACCAGATACGTGACGGCGAGGCTCATTGGCCACAGCAGCAGAAGCGGCGCCAGCATCCAGTCGAGAATCTCGCCGAACAGCGAGCGCGGGCGTGCTTCGGCGGCAGCTTCGGTTTCGTCGGGCGGGGCGAACGGGTTGGCGTAGCGCTCGTCGCGCGCCTCGTCGAGGTCCGCCGCGTGCGCCGTAGCGCGGTCTGCGCGTGCGGACATGGGCGTCCTCTATTTGTAGTGGTGGCTCGCCGGCATCGGGCCGGACGGCGGCGAGGCGGGCGGTTCAGGCTCGGCGGGCGGGGGCGTGCTCATGGCGTTGGTGCTCGCGTTAGCCGGCGCAGCCGCTTTCTCGAGGCAGTAGCCCAGCCCGCGTACGGTGATGATACGCACGCCGCTCGGCTCGATTTTCTTGCGCAGGCGGTGTACGTAGACCTCGATGGCGTTGTTGCTGACTTCCTCGCCCCATTCGCACAGGTGATCGACGAGTTGTTCCTTCGAGACCAGCCGGCCGATCCGTTGCAGCAGCACTTCGAGCAAGCCCAGCTCGCGCGCGGACAGGTCGATCACCTGCTCGTTGATGTAGGCGATCCGGCCGACCTGATCGAACGACAGCGATCCGTGCCGCACGACCGTCGGGCCGCCGCCCGCGCCACGCCGCGTCAAGGCGCGCACGCGTGCCTCGAGTTCGTTCAGCGCGAAGGGCTTGGCCATGTAGTCGTCGGCGCCGAGGTCGAGACCCTTGACGCGTTCGTCGACGCTGTCCGCAGCGGTCAGAATTAGCACCGGCATATTGGAATTGCGCGCACGCAGGCGGCGCAACACCTCCAGCCCGGACATGCGCGGCAGGCCCAGATCGAGGATCAGCAGGTCGAAAGTTTGCATGGACAGCGCGGTGTCGGCCTCGACGCCGGTCTTCACGTGGTCGACGGCATAGGCCGATTGGCGGAGTGATCGAACCAGACCGTCCGCGAGTATGCTGTCGTCTTCGGCAATCAGAATTCGCATGGTGCGCCAGCCTGGCCTTGCCGGCACCGTGGGATGTCCCCCGGCGCACAGCGGTCTCCGAAAATTATTGTGGGTAGTGGGGTGGCGCGACGGTAAAAATGCGTGTTCGCATGAGAATCGCGCTTGCCAAAACTACTGTTTTTTTATACAGTGTCTGAGTTTCGTGTGCTGTCCTTCAAAAGTGACCTGCACATCTGCCTCAGACGCCGTTCATCATAGCAAAGGACGATTCATGGAAGAAAGCAAGAAAGGCTCGGCTGGACTGACTGCTGAAAAGAGCAAGGCACTTGCTGCCGCACTCGCGCAGATCGAAAAGCAGTTCGGCAAAGGGTCGGTCATGCGGCTCGGCGCAGGTGAGGTAGTCGAAGACATCCAGGTGGTTTCAACCGGATCGCTCGGCCTCGACATCGCGTTGGGCGTCGGCGGTTTGCCGCGTGGCCGTGTGGTCGAAATTTATGGCCCGGAATCGTCCGGTAAAACCACGCTGACGCTGCAAGTCATTGCCGAAATGCAGAAGATCGGCGGCACGGCGGCGTTTATCGACGCGGAACACGCGCTGGACATCCAGTACGCGGGCAAGCTCGGCGTGAACGTGAACGACCTGCTGGTGTCGCAGCCGGACACGGGTGAACAGGCGCTCGAAATTGCGGACGCACTGGTGCGTTCGGGCTCGATCGACATGATCGTGATCGACTCGGTCGCGGCACTCGTGCCGAAGGCTGAAATCGAAGGTGAAATGGGCGACTCGCTGCCGGGTCTGCAAGCGCGTCTCATGTCGCAGGCGCTGCGCAAGCTCACCGGCACGATCAAGCGCACGAACTGCCTCGTCATCTTCATCAACCAGATCCGCATGAAGATCGGCGTGATGTTCGGCAATCCGGAAACCACCACGGGCGGTAACGCGCTGAAGTTCTACGCGTCGGTGCGTCTGGACATTCGCCGTATCGGTTCGATCAAGAAGAACGACGAAGTGATCGGCAACGAAACGCGCGTGAAGGTTGTCAAGAACAAGGTGTCGCCACCGTTCAGGGAAGCAATTTTCGACATTCTGTACGGCGAAGGCATCTCGCGTCAGGGCGAAATCATCGACCTGGGCGTGCAGGCCAAGATCGTCGACAAGGCCGGCGCGTGGTACAGCTACAGCGGCGAACGTATTGGTCAGGGCAAGGACAACGCGCGTGAATTCCTGCGCGAAAATCCGGATATCGCTCGCGAGATCGAAAACCGTATCCGTGAGTCACTGGGCGTGAATGCCATGGCTGAAGCGGTGACCGGCGCAGGCGCAGAAGTCGCAGACGAAGAAGAGTAACCATCACGTGATACGCAAGGGCCGGCCGTTGTCCGATACCGGACGCCACGCGGACGGCCCGCGTGATGAAGACAACGAGTCGTTCGATCCATTCGAATCGTTCGACGCACACGATCGCGCTGCGGGCCGTAGCCCACAGCGCGCTCAGTTTGAATCCTCCCCGCCATCCGGCTCGGATCCTTCCGAGGCCACCTACACCCGCTCGCGTCGCGTTCCAGGTGAGGCGAAACCCGGGCAAGACGAAGCCAAAAAATCCCAACGTCCGGCACGGTCGCTGAAAGGGCGCGCGCTCGGCTATTTGTCCCGCCGTGAATACAGTCGCACCGAACTCGCGCGCAAGCTGAAGCCGTTCGTCGAGGAAACTGATTCGCTCGAAACCTTGCTCGATTCGCTCGAAGCCGAAAACTGGCTGTCCGATTCGCGCTTCGCGGAAAGCTTGATCCATCGCCGCTCGTCGCGGCTGGGTGCGAGCCGTATCGTCGGCGAACTGAAGCAGCATGCGGTCGACCAGACCCTCGTCGAAGAGGCGAGTGCGCAATTGCGCGAAACCGAACTCGCGCGTGCCCAGGCCGTCTGGCGCAAGAAATTCGGCCGGCTTCCCGAAACGCCCGCCGAGCGGGCCAAGCAGGCCCGCTTTCTGGCTTCGCGCGGATTTTCGGGTGCAACCATCGGCAAAATCCTCAAGGGGATTGACGAGGAGTAGGCCGGCGACTAAACCGCATCGGTCTGTGTCCCGCGTCTAAGCCCGTTGGGACGGTGTCTTCCGCGCTCAGCCGCCTGTGGCGCGCCACCGCGCATTCCGACCTGTCTCAAATACCCAGTATGCTAAAATTCATGGGTTTTCCAATCCGGCCTTTCCTTCCCGCATGCCGCTCTCCCCGCCAGTGTCCCGTCAGTTGCGCCATCGTCGCGCAATCAGAGCGGAAGCCTACGAGCGAGCCGATGGCCTGTGGGATGTGGAAGCGTGCTTGACCGACGAAAAACCGCGTGATGTGGTGCTTGCGTCGGGCGTCCGGCCCAATGGTCAGCCGATCCATGAACTCTGGCTTCGCATCACCATCGATCGCAAGCTCAATGTCGTCGACGCCGAGGCGTCGTCCGACTGGGTGCCCTATCCAGGGTTGTGCCAAGCCAGCAATCCCGCCTACCGTGCCCTCATCGGGCTCAATCTCCGCCAAAACTTCCGTCGTGAATCTGCCCGTTTGCTCGGCGGCACGGTGGGTTGCACGCATCTCACCGAGTTGTGCGCGATCCTGCCGACCGCCGCGATTCAGGCATTCGCCGGCGACGTGTGGAACACCGGTGACAGCACGCCGGGCGCGAACGCGGGTTCAGGGGGCGAATCGTCTAACAGCACAGGCGAGCATTCCAACGACAAACCGCCATTCCAGCTGGGACGCTGCCACGCGCTGCGTTTCGACGGCGAGGCGGTGCAGCAGTTTTATCCGCGCTGGTATGGCCGCGCTCCGTATACAGCGGATCGCGCGGCATCGTCAGGCGACGGGGCAGTCCGCCAGGCAGGCGAAGGCGGCAACGCGTCCGGCATGAACGACGGCAGCGGAAACGAAGTTCAATCCAACTCTCAGACTGAAGGGAATCACGCATGAAGATTCACGAGTACCAGGGTAAGGAAATCCTGCGGAAATTCGGCGTCGCGGTACCGCGCGGCAAGCCGGTCTTCTCGGTGGATGATGCGGTCAAGGCCGCGGAAGAGCTCGGCGGCCCGGTATGGGTCGTGAAGGCTCAGATCCACGCGGGTGGCCGTGGCAAGGGCGGCGGCGTGAAGGTCGCCAAGTCGCTGGATCAGGTTCGCGAGTACTCGGAACAGATCCTCGGCATGCAGCTCGTCACGCACCAGACCGGCCCGGAAGGCCAGAAGGTGAATCGCCTGCTGATCGAAGAAGGCGCTGACATCAAGAAGGAACTGTATGTCGGCCTCGTGATCGATCGCGTGTCGCAGAAGATCGTCGTGATGGCATCGAGCGAAGGCGGCATGGACGTCGAAGAAGTCGCGGAAAAGACGCCTGAGCTGATCCACAAGATCGCTGTCGACCCGGCAACCGGTCTGAAAGACGCTGAAGCCGACGAACTGGCCACGAAGATCGGCGTGCCCGCCGCTTCGCTGCCGCAAGCGCGCGCGATCCTGCAGGGCCTGTACAAGGCATTCTGGGAAACCGACGCATCGCTCGCGGAAATCAACCCGCTGATCCTGACCGGCGACGGCAAGGTCATCGCGTTGGACGCCAAGTTCAACTTCGATTCGAACGCACTGTTCCGTCACCCGGAAATCGTCGCGTATCGCGATCTGGACGAAGAAGATCCGGCTGAAGTCGAAGCCTCGAAGTTCGACCTTGCGTACATCTCGCTCGACGGCAACATTGGCTGCCTCGTGAACGGCGCCGGCCTCGCAATGGCAACGATGGACACCATCAAGCTGTTCGGCGGCGAACCGGCGAACTTCCTGGACGTGGGCGGTGGCGCCACGACCGAGAAGGTCACGGAAGCGTTCAAGATCATGCTGAAGAACCCGAACCTGACCGCGATTCTGGTCAACATTTTCGGCGGCATCATGCGCTGCGACGTGATCGCGGAAGGCGTGATCGCGGCGTCGAAGGCCGTCTCGCTGAAGGTGCCGCTCGTGGTCCGCATGAAGGGCACGAACGAAGACCTCGGCAAGAAGATGCTCGCTGAATCCGGTCTGCCGATCATCGCGGCAGACAGCATGGAAGAAGCGGCTCAGAAGGTCGTCGCGGCCGCTGCGGGCAAGGCGTAAGCCTCGTCCCGAGCGCGTTTACCAGGATTACGAATGGCGGCGCGTGAATGGCGCATGAGCGGCGCGGGCGAAGAACATCCCGCCGCACGGCGCAATCGCGCGACGCCAAACGAACAGAGGTCAATACATGTCGATTCTGATTAACAAAGACACCAAGGTCATCACGCAGGGCATCACCGGCAAGACCGGCCAGTTCCACACGCGTGCTTGCCGTGAATATGCAAACGGCCGCGAAGCGTACGTTGCAGGCGTGAACCCGAAGCGCGCAGGCGAAGACTTCGAAGGCATTCCTATCTACGCTAGCGTCGCTGAAGCCAAGGCTGAAACGGGCGCAACCGTGTCGGTGATTTACGTTCCGCCGGCAGGCGCTGCTGCCGCGATCTGGGAAGCGGTCGAAGCCGATCTGGATCTGGCGATCTGTATCACGGAAGGCATTCCTGTCCGTGACATGATCGAGCTGAAGGCTCGTATGCGCGCTGAAAACCGCAAGACGCTGCTGCTCGGTCCGAACTGCCCGGGTACGATCACGCCGGACGAACTGAAGATCGGCATCATGCCGGGTCACATCCACCGCAAGGGCCGCATCGGCGTCGTGTCGCGTTCGGGCACGCTGACGTACGAAGCAGTCGGCCAATTGACGGCGATCGGCCTCGGCCAATCGTCGGCAGTCGGTATCGGCGGCGACCCGATCAACGGTCTGAAGCACATCGACGTGATGAAGATGTTCAACGACGATCCGGAAACGGACGCCGTCATCATGATCGGCGAGATCGGTGGTCCGGACGAAGCCAATGCTGCTGAGTGGATCAAGGACAACATGAAGAAGCCGGTGGTCGGCTTCATCGCTGGTGTTACGGCGCCTCCGGGCAAGCGCATGGGCCACGCTGGCGCGCTGATCTCGGGCGGTGCGGATACGGCTGAAGCGAAGCTGGAAATCATGGACGCGTGCGGCATCAAGGTCACGAAGAACCCGTCGGAAATGGCGCGTCTTCTGAAGGCAATGCTGTAAGTCGAAATTCACGCGCAGTCACGGCGTGTTTTTTGATACGCTTACGAAACCCTTTCGTGAGCGTGCGGTTCAAAAAGCGGGGGAGTGTAGACTCCTCCGCTTTTTTATTGGCCGCGCGCCGGACTTTTTCTTATTCTTTCAACCATGCTCGAGTTCTTCGCCACGCTCCATTGGGGCGCTGTCATTCAGATCATCGTCATCGACATCCTGCTGGGTGGCGATAATGCCGTCGTGATCGCGCTGGCCTGCCGTAATTTGCCGCCGTCGCAGCGCACGAAGGGCGTGTTGTGGGGGACGGCTGGCGCTATCGTGCTGCGCGTGGCGTTGATCGCGTTCGCGGTCGTGCTGCTCGATGTGCCGTTGCTGAAGTTCGCCGGCGGCCTGTTGCTGCTGTGGATCGGTGTGCGCCTGATGGCGCCGGCGCACGACGCGCATGAGAACGTCAAGCCGGCTGACAAGCTGATGTCGGCGATCAAGACCATCATTGTCGCGGACGCGGTGATGAGCCTCGACAACGTGATCGCGATTGCGGGCGCGGCCGAGTCCGCTGATCCCGAACACCGTCTCGCGCTGGTGATTTTCGGCCTGGTGGTGAGCATTCCGTTGATCGTGTGGGGCAGTCAGCTGGTTCTCAAACTGCTCGATCGCTTCCCGATTGTCATCACACTCGGCGCCGCGCTGCTGGGTTGGATTGCGGGCGGCCTGATCGTCAACGACCCGGCCGGCGACCGTTGGCCGATCCTCGATACGCCGTGGGCCGAATACGGCATGAGCATCGCGGGTGCGTTGTTCGTGGTGATCCTCGGTTATCTGCTCAAGCGTCGCAATGCCAATCGCGCGGCGGCGTGAGCCTTCGGCGCCGATGCGAGCGCGTCTCATGCGCCGCTGCGAAGCTGAACCGAACCACGCCGCAACGTTAGCCGTTCGGCTGACTGTGTGACGAGAGCGCTGCTGGCTACGATTGAAACGCCTGTTCCCAATCCGCGGAGCAGGCGTTTTTCGTTTCAGGAGCCTGCCGATGATCGTTACTTTGCCGTATTCCCCTTACTCCCAGTCCTTGCTGTCCCCGCGCGCGCGATTCGACCGGGCGGGCTGGCCTGCGCGGCTGGCGCGTGCCTGCCGACGCCTCGGTTCCGGCTTCACGCTGATCGAACTGATGATCGTGCTGGCAATCGTCGGCGTGATCGCCGCCTATGCGATTCCCGCGTATCAGGACTATCTGGCGCGCAGCCGCGTCGGCGAAGGGCTTTCGCTGGCGGCGTCCGCGCGGCTGGCCGTGGCTGAAAACGCTGCGAGCGGCAATGCGTTCAGTGGCGGTTACGCCTCGCCGCCTGCCACTCGCAATGTCGAGTCGATCCGGGTCGACGACGACACCGGCCAGATTACCGTCGCCTTCACGACGCGAGTCGCGCCCGCGGGTTCGAACACGCTCACGCTCGTGCCGTCGGTTCCTGACAATGCGGACGCGCCGACTGCGCGCGTGGCGCTGAGCAAGGGCGCGGTGCAGGCGGGAGCGCTCACGTGGGAATGTTTCGCGGGCGGTAAAACGGTATCCTCACTGCCGGCGCCGGGTGGCGGACCGGCACCCACCGATGCGCCTAGCCTGGCGTCGAATCTCGCCCCGCCGGAGTGCCGTTCTTGAGTAACGGCGAGATGATGGGCAGCGCGGGCCAAATCGTATTCGCTCGCACGTAAAAGGCTGATTTCCGGGATATTTCAGCCCGGCCGGCGCACAGCAGGAGAATTTTTTTGTATAGTGCGCCGGTTGCTGACGCCCACCGGTTACTCGATGCCCACCCCTTTCGCGCGCTACCTGTCTTTCATTCTGTTGGCTCTCGCGTTGGTGCTGCCTTATGCAGTTGTCAACCATACGTATCCGATTCCGACCTTTTACGCTGAATTCACCGCACTCGCGTTGTATCTGCTGACCGGCGCGGGTGTCGTGCTGCTGATCGCGAGCGCGAGGCCGCGCGTGACGTTCGCGTCGCCGGTAGTCGCGCTGGTGCCGTTGCTGTTCGGGCTGTTGCTAGTGGCGCAATCGGTGCTGTTGCCGGTCTCGCAGCCGTCGATGAACTGGCTCGGCGGCGGCTATCTGCTGGCGGCCTTCATGGCGACGCATGCCGGTTATGGGTTCACGCGGGTCAAGCTCAACGAGACCGCGCTGCGCTGGGCAGCCGGCGCGTTGATCGTCGGCGGGCTGTTTGCGGTGTTCTGCCAGGTCATCCAGCTGTTTCACCTCGAAACGCGCGTCTCGCCGCTCGTCGTTGCCTATAACGTGACGGTCGAGCGCCGGCCGTTCGGCAATATGGCTCAGGCCAATCACCTCGCCACCTATATCGCATTTGCGATGGCGGGCGCGTTGTTCCTCGTGCAGACGCGGCGAATTGCCGTCAGCATCTGGTTTCTCGTGTCGACGATTTTCGCGGTTGGCCTTGCCCTGACAGTCTCGCGGGGTCCGTGGCTGCAGATGGGCGTGATCGTGGTGGCGGGTTTCTGGATGGCGTTCGCGCAGACCCGCAATCAGCTGCAACTGCGCCGCAGCAATCGCGAGTGGATCATTCCGATCGCGCTGGCCGTGCTGTTTTTCGTGGTCAATGCGCTGATTCGCTGGGCCAACGTTCGCTATCACCTGGAGCTTGGGCAGTCCGCGGCAGAACGCTTCAAGGACGCCGGCCAGATCGCGCCGCGTCTCGCGTTGTGGAAGTACGGCTGGACGATGTTCAAGACGCATCCGTTGCTGGGTGTCGGCTGGGGTGAATTTCCGAGCTACCAGTATGAGTTCGTGAAATCGCTGGGCGCTGTCGAGATCGCCAACAATTCACACGACATCTTCATCGACCTGCTCGCGAAAACCGGCCTGATCGGTCTGGCAATCGTGCTGTCCGGTCTGATCACATGGCTCGTGCGGGTGGTGCGCGCTCCGCAAAGCTCAGCGCGCGTGTTTGGCATTGCGCTGATCGGTGTGCTGGTCATGCACGCGCTGGTCGAATATCCGCAGCAATACATGTTCTTCCTGTTGCCGGCCATGTTCGTGTTTGGCCTGCTGGAAACCCGGTCGCTGCGCCTCGTGCCGGCACGCGTGTCGTTCGGCGCGTTTGCCGTGGTGGTGTTTGGCGGACTGGCGGCGCTGTATCCGGTGTATCGCGATTACGCGCGCGCCGAGGTGCTGTACTACGGCTCGCGTCCCGCCGACCAGTATCGAGCCGACCCGTCGTTCCTGTTCCAGGCATGGGGCGGCTATGGCATGGCGACGCTTTTGCCGATGAATTCGATGGATTTGCAACACAAGCTCGCCATGCATAGGCAGGCGATCGCGCTGCTACCGGGCGAAACGGTGTTGCGCCGCTATGCGGTGCTGCAGGCGTTGAGCGGCGATCAGGCGGCAGCGTTCGACACCGTCGAACGCCTGAAGATCTTTGCGATGGAACTGAAGGACTGGCCGTCGCAACTGGGCTATCTCTACCAGCTCTGCGACGAGCAGAAAACGCTGACTGGTTTCAAGGCGGAACTGGTCAAGCGCTACGGTATGCCCCCGGGCGACGTGAATGAAGACGACGATAGCGACGAGGATTGAGCCACTGCGTTCGTTTCAAAGCTTCACAGCTTCACAGCATTAGAGGTCGAGCGGGGCGATGACGCGCACGTCAGTGATCGTCATCCCGCGATCCACCGGCTCGCACATGTCTGAATCCTCAGTCGTCGCCTCGCGTGACGGCCTTGTTACGTGTTCCGACGCCGACGCGGGCGAGATTCAATGCCATGTTCCGTCAGTAGCTTGCGAAGACGATGGTTCTCGACAAACAGCCCGATAATCACCACCGTCATGATGATCGCACCCGACCATTCTCCGGTGTACCGGTAGAACGTCCATGCACCGAGTGCACAGGCGACAGCAGCCAGCAGCAATGCTATGCGGTCGAGAATCCAGTTCATACTGTCGCCGCCTTTTGCTGCGGTGTTGTCACGCGATTGCGGAAAGCGTAGCTCATCCGCGCCGGAGAACCGGCGATCATGACTTCTGGGTGGCGTTGCAAGAATGTCAGCATAACTGGGGAAATGCGCATGCCGTTGCTACCCGCCCATCGACTTACGGTCGGTGAGACTTGGGCGCTTGTTGCGCAGACCGATGATGAGTTTGCGGCAACGATCAGGCTGCCAATCACCGCACCTGTATAAGCCGCTGCCGTGATCCCGGCTATTGCGGCGACAATTTCCAGTCCTGTCGTTGCACCAATCATTTCCGCAGCCGTTGCACCAGGACCAAGTTTGGCCAGTGCATTCAGCATCGCCGACAAGTTAGTCATTGCTGTGGTGTACGTCGAGAACAGACTGTCGGGAGCGGGCAGGTTCAGTGTTGCCATGTTCTTCTGAAACGCGTCTTTGAAGCTAGGGCAAGAAACCGTCATGTTCGAAACCCGCTCGATTGATCAGCTGATTTTAACTGACAAATCAGTGGTAGCAGATTGCTCTTTCAACGATATGCGCCTTGCATTCAATGATTGGGTAAAAAATGATTTGCATCGCATGTGGCATTTTCACTGCTGGTTTTAGCAGGGTGGATGAAGAAGAGGTTATGAAATTGCATGGCGTCAATAACAGTCAGAACGAAACCTGACTGCAATTCGAACCAGCTTCGGGCACCCACCATGAAAATAAAATCCATGGCCGTTTGTTGTTTATACCTGATCTCCACCACTGCGTTTGCACGAGGCAGCGGCTTGGGTGGCGGGCACAGTAGTTACCATTCAAGTAGCGGCGGAGAACACTACGTTCGCGGATACATACGTAGCAATGGCACTTACGTTGCCGGACATCACCAAACCAACCCGAACGGGACAAAGTACGACAATTGGTCGTCGAAAGGGAGTGTGAATCCCTACACTGGGAAGCAAGGAACCGTCGATCCGTCAAAGTGACTTCTGATCACTGCGAACGTCGTCGCTCGGGCCGGTTCGCGGCTTCCTTTCTCTGAGAGGTCTACGGAGACGGATATTTTCTCGGATACTTGTTATCGGCCGCACTTCGCAAAACCAAATGGACAGCCTACGAATTTCCTTAAAGAATCGACCGCGTCGAATTCGCGACGGGGAAGTGGCGATTGTGTTGCCTAAACGATTGGTCGAAAAAGACGACGAAATCGCTTTGGGTGCTCGCCTTGTCTGCAATCGCCGTCTCTTTGGGGCTTGCTACAGAGGGATAGTGCCGAACTTCTATGATTCGATAGGGCGAGACGGCGGTGTGATGGTCAGTAGGTTTGTTCGCTCAAACAGTGTTCTCCCAGCGATGTCCTTTCCGGGCGACATAGATTTACTAGTCGTCCCTTACGAGAATGATGAACTGGTTGTGTCCGAAACCTTGGCAATTGAACTGAAGGCTGTTCGTGCCAAATTTGCTAAGCAAGGAAAGTCCCCAAATGAATATGGTTTTTCTCAAGCCAAGGCGTTGCTGTCTCACGGATTCCCTTATTCCGCAGTCGTTCACCTTATAACATCCGACGCCAGCCCCGAAGATAACTGGCGCAAAATTCTAGTTGCGAGAGTGATCGATGCCGATGCTGGCACCGTAGAAGACCCATGGGAGACTTCAGTCGATCTGTTACCCGCTAATCTGATTGACCGATGTTTTGGCCGGCTTCGCGCCAATTGCGATGACGACAAACTGGGACTTGCGGCTGTGTATATAAAACATGACGAAATGTGGTCGCCATCAACCCGTCCTGCGAGAAAGAATCTCCGTATTGCGTCTGCAACTCTAGAAGCAATCGCCGCTTGCTACGAGAAAAGCTTTCAGCGGTTTATGGATATTCCTAAATATTGAGTGCTCTATTTTCAGGGGCGCGCCTTCGCCGGTGTAGCCGATTCGGACCGGAGGCGCGATCAGGTAGCGTTCGACGCTGCAATGGTCGCTCAATGAAGATTGGGTCCGATTGCACACGTACAATCCGGTGCATCTTCAGAATACGCTGTTGCTTCGCCTCACTCCCGAATCGACCACGCGCCGACAATACCCGTTAACTCCCCGCCACCCAATCCCCCGACTTCCCGCCGTGCTTCTCCAGCACTTTCACGTCAGTAATCGTCATCCCACGATCCACCGCCTTGCACATGTCGTACACCGTCAGCAGCCCGACCTGCACGGCAGTCAGCGCTTCCATCTCCACGCCCGTTCGCCCAAGCGTTTCGGCCTGAACCGTGCAATGCACGCCCGGCAGCGTTTCATCGAGTTCGAAATCCACCTTCACGCGCGTCAGCGCGAGCGGATGACAGAGCGGGATCAGATCGGCGGTGCGCTTCGAACCTTGAATCGCGGCGATTCGCGCGATACCGATCACGTCGCCTTTCTTGGCGTTGCCGTCGCGAATCAGGGCGAACGTCTCCGGCAGCATGCGAATCGAGCCGCGCGCAACCGCAATGCGCTTGGTCTCGTGCTTGCCGCCGACGTCCACCATATGCGCGTGGCCGGCGGCGTCGAAATGAGTGAGTTCAGGCATGGTTGGGCTCCTTCAGAGGGCGCCTATCATAGCAGCGGCGCAGCCCGGCGGCGGCAGCAGCGCGTTTGTGCGGGCCGATGCGCAAGGGCGTCATCGGCGACACTCATGTGGATTATGCCGCGCAGCGAGCGGTTGGGAGCGCCAGGTCCACGCGAGTCACCATGACGTGAATCACCCGAACTCGCGTGGCGACTGATTACAATCGTTCTATGCCCGCTAACTTAGTCCGAGCGGCGGGCTTCGTTTTTCGACCTCGTCATATCGACCTCGTGATGCGTCCGAAACGGTTCCTTGCTGCGTTGCTGTCTGTCGCGCTGGCGACGGCGCCGGGCGCGTTTGCGCAATCTCAGGGTGTTTCGGGCTTGGCGCCCAGCACTCTATCCGCCGAGCCGCCGCTGGTCAGCGGCCCGGCCGATGTCTACGGCGATCCGCTCATTCCGTCCGATATCGCGCAAGGCGTGTTCGGCGTGTACGGCGGGGCGCAGAGCCGCTTGTCCGGCAATTCCGGTGCGAACACCAACTGGCGGGCGCCGATCGTCACGCAGCAATTGCCCGATCTCGGCAACGGTGGTTCAGGCTCGCTCACGCCGCAGGCTGAACGCAAGCTCGGCGAGCGCGTGATGCGTGAACTGCGCCGCGACCCCGACTATCTCGACGACTGGCTGGTGCGCGACTACCTGAACTCAGTCGCCGCGAAACTTGCCGCGGCGGCGAGCGCGCTCTACATCGGCGGGTATCGTCCAGACTTCGATCTGTTCGCGGTGCGCGACACGCAGATCAACGCGTTCTCGCTGCCGGGCGGATTTATCGGCGTGAACACCGGCCTCATTGTGGCGACGCAGACCGAATCCGAACTCGCGTCGGTGTTGGGCCACGAAATGGGACACGTCTTGCAGCGCCATATTTCGCGCATGATCACGGCCGGCGAACGCAGCACCTACGCGGCGCTCGCCGGCCTCTTGTTCGGCGTGCTCGCCGGCGTGCTCGCGCATAGTGGCGATCTGGGCAGCGCGATCGCGATCGGCGGCCAGGCGTATGCGGTCGACAACCAGTTGCGTTTCTCGCGTTCCGCCGAACACGAGGCGGATCGCGTGGGTTTTCTGCTGCTCGCCGGCGCCGGCTACGATCCCTACGCGATGACGACCTTCTTCGGCCGCCTCGATCGCGCCGCAATGAGCGACACCGGCGTGCCGGCCTATGCGCGGACTCATCCGCTGACCGGCGAACGGATCGCCGACATGGAAGACCGTGCGCGCCGCGCGCCTTACCGGCAACCGCATCAATCGGCCGAGTACGGTTTTGTGCGCGCTCGCTCGCGTTTGCTGCAAGACCAGTCGCGCAGCGAGTACGGGGATGAAATTTCGCGCTTGCGCTCCGAGATCGAGGACCGCACGGCGGTCAACGTGGCGGCGAACTGGTACGGCATTGCGTATGGGCAGATGCTGCTCGAGCGTTACGACGACGCGCTGGCGTCATTGGCGTCGTGTCGCGCCACTTTCGCGGCAGGCGAGCGGGCCGAGGGCGGAGTTGCGCGGAGTTCGCCGAGCCTCGACGTGTTGGCCGCCGACATCGCGCGGCGTGCAGGGCGCGACGACGAGGCCGCTCGTCTGGCCGAGTTCGCGCAGAAACGCTGGCCGCAGTCGAACGCCGCAATCGACATGCATATCCGCACCTTGCTGACGTTGCACCGCTTTGCCGATGCCCAGGCGCTCGCGCAGAGAGAGACGCGGGCCCAGCCCGATCAGCCTGCCTGGTGGCTGTATCTCGCGCAGGCCAGTGCCGGCACGGGCGATGCGTTGACGCGGCATCGCGCGATGGCTGAGAAGTTCGCGCTCGAAGGCGCGTGGCCTTCGGCGATCCGCCAACTGAAGGACGCTCGCGATCTGAAGACGATTGGCTACTACGACCTCGCAACCGTCGACGCGAGGCTGCATGAGATGGAGAGCCGCTATAAGGAGGAGCGGCTGGACGAAAAGAGTTAGATCTTGCTTGAGCTTCGCCGCGTTGATCCGGCCTCGCTCGCAGGAATCAGCTGCGGCGCGAGCCGGTAGGGTGCTTAAGCGGCTGAGGTGGCCGGACTCGGCACGAACCCGAAGCGCCCGGCGACATCGCCCCGCCTTACAGCCTGCAACGGCAACACGACCTGATTGTTCCAGCGAAACTCGCCGCTCATCGAGTCGTCCGCCAACGTCGCATGATCGGAGAACACCTCCAGATCATGATCGTGCAAGACCGCGACTTTCGGTGGCGCTGAGCCGTCGGTGAACAGAATCCCGCCTTCTTCATCCACGAACACGGCTGCGGGCTCGAAAGCGCCGCCGGCCTGATCCTGCAATGCGAGCGCACCGCCGGCATCGGCCGACAACCTCACCACCCACGGCGTATAGCCCAGTTCGACATATACGCGCTGCGGGCCATTCTGGAAGAACCACTGCCCTTGCTCGTCGGCGTCGTAATTGCGGTTGATGAACCCGAGCAACGCTTCGTGGCGAATCGGCGTGCCGGGCGTTCCGCTTGCCTGGGCGGCCTCGTCGCGCATGCGCCAGTTGCCGCGCCTATCCAGCATCAGCCACCCGGTGCAACTCGGTACGTTTGGCCACTTGGCCAAGGCCTGCTTGACGATGTCATCCATGATCGAGGTGCCGCTCCAGATAGCCGAACACGCGCCGCGACAGCCAGTCGATGCGGCCCGGGAACGGCCCGGTCATAAAGCCGGCGTGGCCGCCGTGCCTGGGTTGGTCGAGTTCCACCGCCGCCGACACTTCATGCCGCGACGGCAATGCTTCAGCCGGCAGGAACGGGTCGTTGCGCGCGTTCAGCACCAGCGTCGGCACCTGAATATGCGGCAGCAACGGGCGCGTGGTCGCCGTGCTCCAGTACTCATCGGTATTGCGAAAGCCGTGCAGCGGCGCGGTCACCACGTTGTCGAACTCGTACATGGTGCGGCTCGCCAGCATCGCGTCACGGTCGAACAGGCCCGGAAACTGGATCAGCTTCTGCTCGGCCTTCTGCTTGAGCGTTTTCAGGAAGCTGCGCGTGTAGACGAGACCGAAGCCCTGTGACAACGCGCGGCCGCCGGCATGCACGTCGATGGGCGTCGAAATCGCCGCCGCGGCCGAGATCACCGACGCCGCGTCTTCGCGCCGCTCACCGAGCCAGCGCAGCAGCACATTGCCGCCAAGCGACACGCCGGCCGCAACGACCGGCCCGCGATGCGCGGCGCGCAAACGCCGCAGAATCCAGTCGACTTCGTTGCTGTCGGCGAGATGGTAGAAGCGCGGCATCCGGTTCAGCGGTCCGCTGCAACTGCGAAAGTGCGGCACGACGCCGTGCCAGCCGCACTCGCGCGCGGCCGCCATCAACGAGGCGGCGTAGTGCGAACCCGAACTGCCTTCCAGACCGTGAAACAGCACGAAGAGCGGGGCGGTGTCGGCGGGAACCCGACGCGCAGCACCGGGCGCGAGCGCTGATCGGGCCTGCGCGTCGTGCTCCACCCAGTCGAGATCGATGAAGTCGCCGTCGGGCGTGTCCCAGCGCTCGCGTCGAAACGAGACCGCGGGGCGGCGTGCGAACAAGGACGGGACGATAGTCTGCGCGTGCCGGTTCGGCAGCCAGAGCGGCGCACGGTAGAGCAGTTCGACGGTGGCCTCGACCGCGGCGTCAACGGCAGCCTCGACCGCGGCCGCGGCGCGCGCGGTGCCGGAAGAAGCGGATTTGTCGTGCGCCGTTCCCGAATTGCGCGAGGGGACTTCCGTCGGTGCCGGGGACTGCCTGCGGGGCGTGCTCATACCTGCTTCAAAACGCAAAAAGTAAAACGCGCGGCGCGCGTCAGTGCAGCGACCCCTGGCCATGCCGCATTTTCGTGGCGAACTGGCTGGCGGCCTCATTGGGCATAGGACTCGCGTGAATATGCGCGATGCGCCATTCGCCGCGTTCGTGGACCATCACGTAAGTGGTGAACACCATGGCCGGCGTGGCCTTCGGATCGGCCGGGCGGTGCGCTTCGGCAATCGCGTAGACCACGGTGCCGAGGCTGTCGTAGACGCGGATGTCGAGCGGTTCGATGGAAACGGGCGCGGCTTCGAGCTGGACCTGCAAGCCGGCGCGAATGCTGTCGAGGCCGTGCAGGTGGGAACCGTCGGCGCAGATGCAACTGACGAACTCTTCATCGATCCACAGACCCATCAAGCTGTCGATATTCACCTCGGCGACGGCCTGGTAATAGGCGTTCAGCGTATCGGCGGCGGCTTCGAAGATATGGGCAAAACGTGGCATGGCTCGTCAGTCTCTTGTGCGCGGCGCGCGGTTGCAAGGCAGCGGTCAGCGGGACAGCCCGGAACCGGACAATCGCACCCGAGCGCCAGAATGCCCGCGCCGCAAGGCGCGAACATGACGCGACGCGCTCAGGGGCGTGCGGTGTTGCGTGCAAGTATCAGCGGCGTTTAGCGTTGCGCCAGCAACATGCCGCGCAAATCGCCAAATACCTGCTCGGCGCTCAACTGCTTCAGGCAGTTCAGATGACCGAGCGGACACTCGCGCTCAAAACAGGGGCTGCATTCGAGATGAAGCCATTGTACCTTCGCAAGCTCGGACAAGGGCGGCGTGTGGCGCGGATCGGTCGAACCGTACACGGCTACCAGCGGCCGGCGCAGCGCGGCGGCCACGTGCATCAGCCCGGAGTCGTTCGTGACGACCGCATTGGCGCGCGAAATCAGCGCGCATGCTTCGCCCAGCGCGGTCTGGCCGCACAGGTTGCGCACGTTAGGCGCTTTCTCGGCGATAGCCTGCGCGAGCGGCGCATCTTTCGGCGAACCGAGCGCGACGATCTGCGTGTAGGGGAACGACTGACCCACCATCTGCGCAAGCGCCGCGAAGTGCTCGGGCGGCCAGCGCTTGGCGGGGCCGTATTCGGCGCCCGGACAGAACACCAGCAGCGGCACGCGCGTATCCAGATTGAAGCGCGCCGAGACGCGCGACGCTTCGTTCAGGTCCGCGTCGAGGCGGGGCATCGGCAGGTCGTCGGGCAACTTGGCGCCGGGCGCGTAGGCGAGGGCGGCGTACTGGCCCACCATGGGCGGGCGCTCGTCCTTGCGCGGATTCGCGTGGCGCACGTTCAACAGGCCATAGCGGCTTTCGCCGGTGTAGCCGATGCGCAGCCTGATCCCCGCCATCCACGGAATCAGCGCCGACTTGAGCGAGTTCGGCAGCACGTAGGCGGCGTCGTAGCCCACGTCGCGCAGGTCGCTCGCCAACTGCCAGCGGCGCAGCATTTGCAGCTTGCCGTGCGCGAGATCGGTGGCGTAGACGTCGCGGATTTCCGGCATGCGTTCAAGTACGGGCGCGACCCACGAGGGCGCGACCGCGTCGATGACGATGCGCGGATGCAATTTAACGAGGCGCGCAAACAGCGGCTGCGCCATCAATGCGTCACCGATCCAGTTCGGTGCGATAACCAACGCGCGACGCATCAGAATGAGTGTCCGGTGTCGAAACGAAGCCCCGCGCGAATTGTGCGCGTGGCATTCGGATAGGTAAAAAGGGAAAGGCCGCGACCCGCGTGGCGCGCGTCCGGCATGCCCGGACGCACCGCGGCGGCGGCCCTGCTGTGGCGTGTCTGCTTTCGGCCCGGGCCACGCGTTCGCGCCGGCGTGGTCACCGCCGGTTGCATGACCGGCACTGGCCCGTCGAACCACGAACCAGACCGTGACACGTGCAGCCGGTTACGAAGCGAACCCCGCAGCGCAATCGCGCCACACCGCCTGCCACCTCGCCCGCAATAAAGCGGGCGCCCGGCCCGGCAAGCGGCGCCACGAGCAATCAATGCTCAGTGCGCCGTGTTCAATGACCCCTGACCACTTCGCCGTCGCGCAGCTTGTAACGCGTGCTGCAGTACGGGCACTTGGCTTCGCCGTGCGTGACGTCGATAAAGACGCGCGGATGGGCGCTCCAGCGCGGCATGGCCGGGTTCGGGCAGTAAGCCGGCAGGTCTTTTGCCGACAGTTCGACCAGCGGCATTTCCTTGATTTCGCTCATGAGGGATTCTCGTTGTATGCAGGGGGCGTGCGTTGCGCCGGTTCACACCGGCGCCGCGCGCGTTAAATCTTGGTGAGCCAGTGCGCGTACTTGTCGCTCTTGCCGTTCACGATGTCGAAGAAGCCCGATTGCAGCTTTTCGGTGATCGGCCCGCGTGCGCCCGAGCCGATCGTGCGGTTGTCGAGTTCGCGGATCGGCGTGACTTCGGCGGCGGTGCCGGTGAAGAACGCTTCGTCGCAGGTATAGACTTCGTCGCGCGTGATGCGCTTTTCGATCACCTGAATGCCCGCGTCGCGCGCCAGCGTAATGACCGTGTCGCGCGTGATGCCGTCGAGGCACGACGCCAGGTCGGGCGTGTACAGCTTGCCGTTGTTCACGAGGAAGAAGTTCTCGCCTGAGCCTTCCGACACGTAGCCGTCCACGTCGAGCAGCAGCGCTTCGTCGTAACCGTCGGCGATGGCTTCCTGGTTGGCGAGGATCGAGTTCACGTACCAGCCCGACGCCTTGGCGCGGACCATCGACACGTTCACGTGATGGCGCGTGAACGACGAGGTCTTCACGCGGATGCCCTTGGTGATGCCTTCTTCACCGAGGTACGCGCCCCACGGCCAGGCCGCGATCGCCACGTGGATGGTGTTGCCCTTGGCCGACACGCCGAGCTTTTCCGAACCGACCCAGATGATCGGGCGCAGATAGCAGGACTCGAGCTTGTTTTCGCGAACCACTTCGCATTGCGCGGCGGCGAGCGTTGCGTGGTCGAACGGCACGTCCATCTGGAAGATCTTGGCCGAGTTCAGCAGACGCTTGGTGTGTTCCTGCAGCCGGAAAATCGCGGTGCTGCCGTCTACCGTTTTGTAGGCGCGTACGCCCTCGAAGACGCCCATGCCGTAATGCAGCGTATGGGTGAGCACGTGGATCTTGGCATCGCGCCAGTCGATGAGCTTGCCATCCATCCAGATCTTGCCGTCACGGTCGGCCATTGACATACGATTCTCCAGCAGGTGCGTTGTTAGGCGTAGCTATGGCAGGTATCGCCAAGACGAGCATTTTAGCGTCTTTTGCACACGGAACGGGCATTTGGGCGCATTCCGGACGCTATAATCCAGCGCACGCATAAATCAAATCCGGATGCGCCAGCGGGTGCTTGACGACCTGGCGCCGACTTCCCTTCATTGCGACGCCTTTGGCGCCCGCGTTTCGCTTCATGCTCGCTCGCCTGTCAGAAACAGATCGCCGTGCCTTCCGCCAGGGCGCGCGCGACTATTCGCCCACGCTGATGGCGATTTTCTCCTGGGGTCTCGTCACCGGCATTGCCATGAGCAAGTCGGTGCTGACGCTGCCGCAGGCGCTCACCATGTCGCTGCTGTGCTATGCCGGCTCGTCGCAACTGGCGGTGCTGCCGCTGCTCGCCGCCAAGCTGCCGGTCTGGACCGTGCTGCTCACCGCCGCGATGGTGAATACGCGTTTCGTGATCTTCAGCGTCGGTTTGGCGCCGCATTTTTCCTATCTGTCGATGTGGCGGCGCATCGTGCTGGGCTATTTCAACGGTGACGTGATCTACCTGCTGTTCCAGAAGAAAAGCTTTCCGACCGGCTATGTGCCCGGCAAGGAGGCGTACTACTGGGGCATGGCGCTGTGCAGCTGGCTGTCGTGGCAGGTGTCGTCGATCGCCGGGATTCTGCTGGCAAGCCTGATTCCGGACAACTGGGGCCTCGCGCTGGCGGGCACGCTGGCTTTGCTGCCCATCATGGTGTCGGCGATCGCGACGCGCTCCACGCTGGTCGCGGTCACGATTGCCGGCGTGGTGTCGCTGCTCGCGTTCGACCTGCCGTACCGGCTCGCGCTGCCGCTCGCGGTGATCGCGGCGATCGTCGCGGGCAGCGCCGCCGACCTGATGGTCGAGCGCGCGGACCTGCGCCGCATCCGCAACAACGCCGGAGGTTCCCAATGACGTCCACGCAGATCTGGCTGGCCATTTTCGGCATGACCTTCGTCACCGCCGTGACACGCGCGATGTTTCTAATCGGCGGCGAGCGCACCGTTTTGCCGGCGCGGGTTCAGCGCATGCTGCGCTATGCGCCGGCGGCGGCATTGGCCGCCGTGGTGTTGCCGGATGTGCTGGCAACGCCCGACGGCCTGTCTTTCGCGCTGTCGAACCATGAGTTCTACGCCACGCTGGCGGGTCTCGCGTGGTTTTTGTGGCGGCGCACCATGCTCGGCACGATTGTCGTCGGAATGGTCGTGTTCACCTTATTGCGCCTCTTCATGTAGCTGGCGAGGCAGGAAATGTTGCAACGCGGCATGCGCGTCGCATCCTTCAAATACGGGACATTCGCCGAGTCGCGGGTCAGAAGGCAGTGTGGATCAGTTAAAATGGCCATTTCCGGGATAACCGCGCCGCTGCAAGGCGCGCGAAGCCGCGGCCCAGCCGCCGGCACCCGATTCAGTGGAGCCGCTACCGTGCCTGAGCGCTGGAGTTCGCCGCGTTCGAGTGCCGCGCGCCGTCCGCCAACGCCTTTCCATCAACTCGCACACACACGCCCATGAACAAGGTATTGCGTCTCTCCGATCTGATCGCCGAAGGCAAGCTATCCGGCAAACGCGTGTTCATCCGCGCCGATCTGAACGTGCCGCAGGACGATCAAGGCAACATCACCGAAGACACCCGTATCCGCGCCTCCGTGCCGGCGATCAAGGCAGCGCTCGACGCAGGCGCCGCCGTGATGGTCACGTCGCACCTGGGCCGCCCGACCGAAGGCGACTTCAAGCCGGAAGATTCGCTCGCGCCGGTCGCCAGGCGTCTGGCCGAACTGCTCGGCCGTGACGTGCCGCTGGTGGCGAACTGGGTGGAAAACGGCGTGAACGTCGCGCCGGGCTCGGTCGTGCTGCTGGAAAACTGCCGCGTCAACAAGGGCGAAAAGAAAGATTCCGACGAGCTCGCGCAAAAAATGGCGAAGCTCTGCGATATCTACGTGAACGACGCATTCGGCACCGCGCACCGCGCCGAAGCCACCACCCATGGAATCGCCAAGTACGCGCCCGTCGCATGTGCCGGCCCGCTGCTCGCCGCCGAACTCGAAGCGCTCGGCAAGGCGCTCGGCGCGCCGAAGCGTCCGCTGGTGGCGATCGTGGCCGGCTCGAAAGTGTCGACCAAGCTGACCATTCTGAAGTCGCTCGCCGACAAGGTCGATCAGCTGATCGTGGGCGGCGGCATCGCCAACACGTTTATGCTGGCCGCGGGCCTGAAAATCGGCAAGTCGCTCGCCGAAGCCGATCTGGTGAACGAAGCCAAAGCCATCATCGACGCCGCGAAAGCCCGCGGCGCTTCCGTGCCGATCCCGACCGACGTGGTCACGGCCAAGGAGTTTTCGCCGACCGCCAAGGCCGAAGTCAAGGCCGTCGCCGATGTTCAAGACGACGACCTGATCCTCGACATCGGGCCGGAAACGGCCAAGGTGCTCGCCGCGCAGCTGGAAAAGGCCGGCACGATCGTGTGGAACGGTCCGGTCGGCGTGTTCGAATTCGACCAGTTCGGCAACGGCACGAAGACGCTGGCGGACGCCATCGCCAAATCGGCGGCGTTTTCGATTGCCGGCGGCGGCGATACGCTCGCTGCGATCGCCAAGTACGGCATCCACGACAAGGTCAGCTATATATCGACAGGCGGCGGCGCTTTCCTCGAGTTCCTCGAAGGCAAGAAGCTGCCGGCGGTCGAAGTTCTGGAATCGCGGGCTTAACGTGGCGACGCGCTCCCCAACGGCAAAGTCTGCAAAAGTGCGCGGCGGCAAGCCGCGCAATCTCGCGGCAGAATCGGCAGGGGAGCGCGCGGCGCGCTCCGCGGCCACGCCGGCAGCGCTCGAGTCCGCGGTTGATGCCGCGGTCGGTTCAGCTAGCCAGCAGCAGGAAGTATCCGGGGCGTCCCTCGCGTTCGCGGAGTTGACCACTGTCAGTGAGGCAGCGGAATTGTCCAGCGCAGATGCTGGAGAGACCGCCTCGCCGTCCGCAGAACTCCCCGACGAAGAACTCGTCCCCCCACCAGCGCGCCCCGTGCTGGTCTCGAATACCGCTTCACCCCATAAAGCGACGCTGGTTTCAACCGGCGCGCAGCCCCCGGCAGCATCCTTCGGTGCGCAGCCTCCGCATCCGACTCGCAGCGCTCTTTCCAGCGATCTCACCCAGACGAGGAGACTCATGCATCGCGCCACCAAGATTGTCGCTACCATCGGACCGGCTTCCAATACGCCGGAAATCCTGCTGCAAATGATTCAGGCAGGGTTGGACGTGGTGCGGCTCAATTTCTCGCACGGCACCGCCGACGACCACCGCCAGCGCGCCGAATTCGTGCGCGAGGCGGCCCGCCAGGCCGGCCGCGAAGTCGCCATCATGGCGGACCTGCAAGGCCCGAAGATCCGGGTCGGCAAATTTGAAAACGGCAAGATCATGCTGGTCGCCGGCGAGCCGTTCGTGCTCGACGCGGACTGCGAACTCGGCAACGAGCAACGCGCCGGTCTCGACTACAAGGACCTGCCGCGCGACCTGAAACCGGGCGACGTGCTGTTGCTCAACGACGGCCTGATCGTGCTGGACGTCTCGCGCGTGATCGGCAACGAGATCCACACGGTCGTCAAGATCGGCGGTGAGCTGTCGAACAACAAAGGCATCAACCGCCAGGGCGGCGGTCTGTCGGCGCCCGCGCTGACCGCCAAGGACATGGAAGACATTCGCACCGCCATGTCGCTCAGCGTCGATTATGTCGCGGTATCGTTCCCGAAGAACGCCACCGACATGGAAATGGCCCGCCAGCTGGCGAACATCGCCGGCGCGCCGTTCGGCATCAAGCCGAAGATGATCGCCAAAATCGAGCGTGCGGAAGCCATTCCGGCGCTGCAAGGGATTCTCGACGCATCAGACGGCATCATGGTGGCGCGCGGCGATCTGGCCGTGGAAGTGGGGAATGCCGCAGTTCCGGCGCTGCAAAAGCGCATGATTCGTATGGCACGCGAATCGAACAAGTTCGTGATCACCGCCACACAGATGATGGAGTCGATGATCCACGCGCCGGTGCCGACCCGCGCCGAAGTGTCGGACGTCGCGAATGCCGTGCTGGACGGCACGGACGCGGTGATGCTGTCGGCGGAATCGGCGGCGGGCAAATATCCGGTGCAGACCATCGAGACCATGGCGGCGATCTGTATCGAAGCCGAGAAGTCGGAGCAGTCGGAGCTGGACAAGGATTTCCTCGACCGCACGTTCACGCGGATCGACCAGTCGATCGCCATGGGCGCGCTCTTCACGGCGTTCCATCTGGGCGCGAAGGCGATCGTAGCGTTGACGGAATCCGGTTCGACCGCGCTGTGGATGTCGCGTCACTCGACCCACGTGCCGATCTTCGCGCTCACGCCGCGGGTCGGCAGCGAACGGGCCATGGCGCTGTATCGCAACGTGACGTCGCTTCATCTGGACACCAACACCGACCGCGACACGGCGTTGCAGCAGGCGTTGGAAACCGTGGTGAGCAAGGGTTACGCGTCGCGCGGCGATATGGTGGTGCTGACTGTCGGCGAGCCGATGGGGCAGGCCGGCGGTACGAATACGCTGAAGATCGTACGGGTGGGCGAGCCGTATTGATCGGATCGACCCACATGGCTCGATCGGCACGCAGTTGATTGGGCGAAGCAGGCTGCCATGCCCCGCGAGAGGCGGCGCACCGGCTCCAATCGCGCGTTGCAGCGGGTAGGACCGCTCCGCGCTTTAGGGAAGGTGTGAACGGGTATGCGGCTTGCTTCGCGATAAAATCGCCCAAAAGATGCCGACGGCACAAGAATTCGTTTCAATCTAAGGAGTTAAGCATGCCTCTCGTATCAATGCGTCAACTGCTGGACCATGCCGCTGAAAATGGCTACGGCCTTCCGGCATTCAACGTGAACAACCTGGAGCAGGTGCAGGCGATCATGGCGGCGGCCGACAAGGTCAACGCACCGGTCATCATGCAGGCATCGGCCGGCGCGCGTAAGTACGCGGGCGAGGCGTTCCTGCGCCACCTGATCGAAGCCGCGGTCGAATCGTATCCGCATATTCCGGTCGTGATGCACCAGGATCACGGCCAGTCGCCGGCGGTCTGCATGGCCGCAATCCGCAGCGGCTTCACCAGCGTGATGATGGACGGTTCGCTCGAAGCCGACGGCAAGACGGTCGCATCGTACGAGTACAACGTCGAGGTGTCGCGCAAGGTCGTGGAAGCGGCGCATTCGATCGGTATCACGGTGGAAGCGGAACTGGGCGTGCTCGGTTCGCTGGAAACCATGAAGGGCGACAAGGAAGACGGCCACGGCGCGGAAGGCACGATGACGCGCGAGCAGCTGTTGACCGATCCGGAGCAGGCTGCCGACTTCGTCAAGCTGACCCAGTGCGACGCACTGGCTATCGCGATTGGTACGTCGCACGGCGCGTACAAGTTCAGCAAAAAGCCCACGGGCGACATTCTGTCGATCCAGCGCATCAAGGAGATCCACCAGCGCATTCCGAACACGCACCTGGTCATGCACGGTTCGTCGTCGGTGCCGCAGGAATTGCTGGCTGAAATCCGCGAATTCGGCGGCGACATGAAGGAAACCTACGGCGTGCCGGTCGAGGAAATCCAGGAAGGCATCAAGAACGGCGTGCGCAAGGTCAATATCGACACCGACCTGCGTCTGGCGATCACCGGCGCGATCCGCCGCTACATGGCGACCAACCCGGGCAAGTTCGATCCGCGCGACTACCTGAAGCCGGCGCGCGAAGCGGCGATGAAGATCTGTATCGAGCGCTACACGCAATTCGGCTGCGAAGGCCAGGCCGGCAAGATCAAGCCGGTCACGCTTGATAAAATCGCGGAGAAGTACAAATCGGGCGAGCTCGCGCAAGTCGTCCGCTAAGCTATCAACATGCGCTGCACCTGGCCGTTTGGCCAGGTTGTCGTTAGATCGCCGTTCCCGCATCATCCGGGGAACGGCGTTTCCCTTTTGTTCCGGTCACACTTTTTGCCTCACTTTTAGCGAACCACGACGATGTCTACCCTCTACGAATCCACGCTCCGCTCGCTGCCGTTGCTCGGCCGCGGTAAAGTCCGCGACAACTATGCGGTGGGCAACGACCAGTTGCTGATCGTCACGACCGACCGTCTGTCGGCGTTCGACGTCATCATGGGCGAGCCGATTCCGAATAAGGGCCGCGTGCTCAACGAAATGGCGAACTTCTGGTTCGAAAAACTCAAGCACGTGGTGCCGAACCACCTCACGGGCGTCGCGCCCGAATCCGTGGTGGCGGCAGACGAAGTCGAGCAGGTCAAGGGCCGCGCGGTGGTGGTGAAGCGCCTCGAGCCGATCCTCGTCGAAGCCGTGGTGCGCGGCTATCTGGCCGGCAGCGGCTGGAAAGACTACCAGGCAACCGGTTCGGTGTGCGGCGTCGAACTGCCGCCGGGTCTGCAGAACGCGCAGAAGCTGCCCGAGCCGATTTTCACGCCGGCGGCCAAGGCCGAAATGGGCCACCACGACGAAAACATCACATACGACGAGATGGAGCGCCGCATCGGCACCGAACTGTCGGCCACGATCCGCGACATCTCGATCAAGCTGTACAAGGAAGCCGCTGATTACGCGGCCACGCGCGGCATCATCATCGCGGATACGAAGTTCGAGTTCGGTCTGGACAACCACGGCAAGCTGTACCTGATGGACGAGGCGCTGACCGCGGATTCGTCGCGTTTCTGGCCGGCGGACCAGTACCAGGTCGGCACCAACCCGCCGTCGTTCGACAAGCAGTTCGTGCGTGACTGGCTCGAAACCCAGCCGTGGAAGAAAGAGCCGCCGGCGCCCAAGCTGCCGGACGAGGTGGTCACGAAGACGGGCGAGAAGTATCAGGAAGCGCTCGAGCGCCTGACCGGACATAAGCTCGCCTGATTACGCGCACCGCCTGGATTTGCGCAGCCTGAGAAAAGGCCGCCCCAGGGGTGCCGCTGCGCGGGAAGTCCCTCGCCAAAGAAAGTCCCTCGCCCCGAAGGAAGACGCCTTGAGGGATTGAGGGATCGCCCTCCCGGAATCCGGCGCGAAGCGACCGGTCGGGGGCGCTCTCAAGAAACAAGGAAGCCGTAAGATGAGTGAAGCTCAAACCGCCCACACGCATGGCGCGCCGGTTGTCGGCGTGCTGATGGGCTCCAGTTCCGACTGGGAAGTCATGAAAAACGCCGTGGCCATTCTGCAGGAATTCGGCGTGCCCTACGAAGCCAAGGTCGTGTCCGCGCACCGCATGCCCGACGAAATGTTCGCCTATGCTGAAAGCGCGCGCGAGCGCGGCATTCGCGCGATCATCGCGGGCGCGGGCGGCGCGGCGCACCTGCCGGGCATGCTGGCCGCCAAGACCACGGTGCCGGTGCTCGGCGTGCCGGTGGCGAGCAAGTACCTGAAGGGCGTCGATTCGCTGCATTCGATCGTGCAGATGCCCAAGGGCGTGCCGGTCGCCACGTTTGCGATTGGTGAAGCCGGCGCGGCGAACGCGGCGCTGTTCGCCGTGTCGCTCCTGAGCGGCACGAGCAACGAGTATGCGGAGAAGCTGGCTGCATTCCGCGTGCGCCAGAATGAAGCGGCCCACGCCATGGTGCTGCCGGCGCTGTAAGCGCACAGACTGATTGCTTGAAGACGTTCCCTGTCCGACCCCCGGCCGGGTGCCTGCCATCGCATTGCAAGCACGCATTGCACACAGCACCCGGCCGCGACCGACCACTAAGATGAACCCAGACAACACACCGGTTTCACCGATTCTGCCCGGCGCATGGCTTGGCATGGTCGGTGGCGGCCAGCTCGGCCGCATGTTCTGTTTTGCCGCTCAGGCCATGGGCTATCGCGTCGCCGTGCTCGATCCGGACGAAAACAGTCCGGCGGGCGCCGTCGCCGATCGCCATCTGCGCGCGGCATACACCGACGAAGCATCGCTGACCGAACTCGCGCGGCTGTGCGCCGCAGTGTCCACCGAGTTCGAGAACGTGCCGGCCGCGAGCCTCGATTTCCTCGCGCGGACCACCTTCGTGAGTCCGGCCGGCCGCTGCGTCGCCGTGGCCCAGGACCGCATTGCCGAGAAGCGCTTCATCGCCTCGTCGGGCGTGACGGTCGCGCCGCACGTGGTGATCGAATCGTCGGACGCGCTGGCCGCGCTCGACGACGCCAGGCTCGAAGCCGTGCTGCCGGGTATTCTCAAGACCGCGCGCCTCGGCTACGACGGCAAAGGCCAGATTCGCGTGCGCAACGCCGAGGAAGTGCGCGAGGCGCATGCTTCGCTCGCCGGCGTGCCCTGCGTGCTGGAAAAGCGCTTGCCGCTGAAGTTCGAAGTGTCCGCGCTGATCGCGCGGGCGGCGAGCGGCGCCTCGGTGGTCTATCCGCTTGCGCAGAACACGCATCGCGACGGCGTGCTGTCGCACACCATCGTCCCGGCGCCGGACGCGAGCCCGACACTGGTCCAGCAAGCGCAACAGGCCGCGCTGCAAATCGCCGACAAGCTCGGCTACGTGGGCGTGCTGTGCGTCGAGTTTTTCATCCTCGAAGACGGTTCGCTAGTCGCCAATGAAATGGCGCCGCGTCCGCACAACTCCGGCCATTACACCGTCGACGCCTGCGCGACCAGCCAGTTCGAGCAGCAGGTGCGCGCCATGACCGGCATGCCGCTTGGCGACACGCGCCAGCACTCGCCGGCCGTAATGCTGAACATTCTCGGCGACGTGTGGTTTCCGGACGGCCCGAAGCGCCCGGCTGTCACGCCGCCGTGGCAGGAAGTCGCCGCGATGCCGGCCGCGCGTTTGCATCTGTACGGCAAGGAGGAGGCGCGTTGTGGCCGGAAGATGGGTCACGTGAACTTCACGGCGGCTACGCTCGAAGAAGCTCGTACGGCTGCGCGCGATTGCGCGCGTCTCCTGCATATCATCACGGGCTGACACGAGCGCCATGCCGGATCAACAGAAACCCGCCGAAGGCGCATTGCCTGTGAGCGCCACGCAGATCGAACACGCGGCGGCTCTGCTCGACGCGGGAGAGCTGGTCGCTTTTCCGACGGAGACGGTGTACGGGCTCGGCGGCGACGCGGAGAATCCCGACGCGGTCGCGCGGATTTACGCGGCGAAGGGTAGGCCGGCGAATCATCCGGTCATCGTGCATCTCGCGCCGCACGGCGATCCGAACTACTGGGTCGAGCACTTGCCCGCGGAGGCACAGCGGCTCATCGACGCGTTCTGGCCCGGGCCGCTCACGTTGATCCTGAAGCGCGCCGCGCGCATTCCGGCGGCGGTCAGCGGCGGCCAGGATTCGGTGGGGCTGCGCTGTCCGTCGCATCCGGTCGCGCAAGCCTTGCTCGAGGCGTTCAGCGCATTGCGCGGCGGACATGGCGGTGTCGCGGCGCCGTCGGCGAACCGTTTCGGTCATGTGAGCCCAACCACGGCGCAACATGTGCGGGACGAGTTCGGCAACACGATTCATGTGCTGGACGGCGGCGCGTCGGACGTCGGTATCGAATCGACCATTCTGGATTTGTCGCGCGGCTTTCCGGCGTTGTTGAGGCCGGGGCGCGTGACGCCGCAAGATATCGCCGAAGTGCTCGGCGAGGCGCCGCGCTTGCCAGACGGTTCGGACGCGACTGCGCCGCGCGCTTCCGGCACGTTGAAGGCGCATTACGCGCCGAGCACGCCGTTGGCGCTATTGCCGTTCAACGCGCTGGAGACTTTGCTTGCCGCGCGGCAAGCGGATGAACGCGTGGCATTGGTTGCGCGCGCTTCCCGTGCGGGACATTGGGCCGATGCCGAGGGCGTGCATTTCATCGCCGCACCGGAAGATCCGCATGTCTACGCGCGTGAACTATATGGCTTGCTGAGGGCTCTCGACCGCGCGAACGTCTCGCGAATTCTTATCGAGAAGCTGCCGGATACGATCGAGTGGATCGCGGTGAATGACCGGTTGGGGCGGGCGGCCGCTGCGTTCGAAGCGCAGGGATAGCATCGACAGCGCCCGGTTGAACTCAGCCGGGCCAGGCTTCCCCGCAAAGGCGACGGCGGATCGCCGGATCCGCCGCGTTACCTGCCGCGTTACCTGATTACTTGCCCAACCCCGTTGCCGCGATCTGCTGCTGCACGTACTGCGCGAACAACGCGTGCAGGTGCGTGCTCGGGTGAACCGTATCCGCGAACATGTAAGTCTGGTCAGCGCCAGCCACCGTGTAGGTCTGCGGCGAACAGAACAGCGACGAACCAAACTGTGCGCCGTATTGAGCCGGGGTCAGTCCGTTCGTTGCGCTCGGGTTCGCGGTGGCGTAAGCGGTTGCGTTGCTCTGCATCGACGCCAGGTTACACGCCGTGCCGGTGTTGGACACCGTGAAGCCCAGCGCCTGGTAGTTCGGCAACTGCTGATCCAGCCACGTGAAGGCGTCGGCCACGATGACCTTGCCCGTACCCACCAGGCCGCGGGCCGTCAGGTTCTGCACCAGCAGGTAGTTATACGCCGCGGTAATCCCGGACAGTAGCGCGGCCGTGCCAGGCGTGGACGCGTTGGCCGACACGCCGAGCGGCGTATTGCCGATGTCCGGCACCGTCGACACCACCACGTGGGTCGCGCCCGAGTTGACGATGTTCTGCACTTGCGCCGCGAGCTGGGTGGCGGCCTGCGCGATCTGCGGGTTGGGCAACTGCTGCAGGTAGCCGACGATAAACGCGACCTGGCCCGCCTGCGAGTTCGGCAGTTTGCCGGCCTGCACGAGTTGCGGGTATTGCGTCTGGAGCGCGGCGCCGAGCGCTGTCAGATTGGTGGTGGTCCCCGCGAACTGGAAGATGTCGTTCGCGCCGCCGTTGATCAGCACGAGCTGGTTCGCATTGAAGCTCGTATGCGCACCCAGGTAGTTAGCCACCTGCGTCACGACCGGCACGGTAGTCGCGGCCATGTTATTGGGCGCCCAACCTTGACCTTGCGCGTTCACGACGTCCGAGCCGCCCTGCGCGTAACCGTAGCCGCCCGCTGCGACCAGCGGCTGGCCAAAGCCGCCGAGGTACGCCGGCTTCAACGTGTCGCCGTAGTATTCCGCGACCTTCTGGGTCCACACTTCACCCGGGTTTGTCGTGAAGCGGCCGCCGCCGAAGCTCCCCTGAATCACCGGCGCGTACGTGCCGACGTCCGAGAGGCTGTCGCCGAACGACACGACCTGCAACTTGACGCCGCCCGCAGGCGTGCTGCTCGCATTGTTGTTGTCGCTACCCCCGCCGCAAGCCGCGAGCAGGGCGAACGCCGTGCTGGCAATGGCGATCTGCGTCACGCGCAGCCAATGTTGTTTCCGCGATGCTGTTTGCTTCATGTTGACTACATCTCCTCGTATGTTTGGCCCTTATGCCATGTGTTGCAGGCAGCGCCCGCCGCTTAGGCGGCGTGACGACAGCTTACAGAATCTTCTACGGCCTGCGCGGGGTTTGAAACGCGGCCGTATGGTCTTGATTCACGCGAATCGCTTCGCTCGAATTTCCGCTTGAATCCGCGTGCGACGCCGATGAACCGGCGGCGCGCCGCGCGTGATAATCCGTCGCCCACGAGGGCGGCGCAAACAGTGCGCGCAGCTTGTTGCGCCAGCCGCGCACGCTCGCGAAGTCGGCGCCCATCGACGCCCATTCGTGAAACGTCGCCTTCAGCGGGTTGTACGTGTGAAGTGGCTCGACGATGCCGTAGACCGGCGCATCGCGCTCGTCTTCCTCGACATAGCTGCCGAACAGGCGATCCCAGATCACCAGCACGCCGGCATAGTTGCGGTCGATATAGCGGTCGTTGCGCGCGTGGTGCACGCGATGGATCGACGGCGTGTTGAACACGTATTCGAGCCAGCCGAGTTTGCCGATGGCCTGCGTATGCACGAAAAACTGAAAGCCCAGGTTGATCAGCACGATCGCGACGATCTGCTTCGGCGGAAAGCCGAGCACGGCAAGCGGTGTCCAGAACAGCCACATGCCCGCGATCGGATACATCAGGCTCTGGCGGAACGCGGTCGAAAAATTCATGCGCTCCGACGAGTGATGCACGACATGCGCGGCCCATAGCCAGCGCACGCGATGGCTGCAGCGATGGAACACGTAGTAGAGCAGATCCTGAGCGACGAACAGCACAACGAACGAGACCCAACTCGCCTGCCACGTGTAGATGCGGTAGTGATCGTAGAAGAACGCGTAGACGGGAATGACGGCGAGCCACGCGAGCTTGTCGGCGCCCTGGTGCATCAGCGCGAGCGCCGTGTTGCAGAGCGTGTCGCGCCAGCTATAGAGTTGCGCGCCAGGGCGCGTGCGCAACAGGTGCCACGCCTCCCAGCCGATGCATGCGAGAAAGACTGGCGCCATGGCGAGCAGCAGCAATTCGGCATCGAATTGCATGGTGTCTTCCTCCGTGGTCCCTGGTCGCCGCGCCGTGCGCGAGCGGTGTTGTCGTTATTGTTCGAGTGGGACCGTCAGCGGTGTGCGGTCCCGGCGCCACGTCCAGCGTTTTACGCGCGCCTCAAACACTGCCCGACAGCGTACACGCTAGAGGACGTTGCCGCGCGCGGCTTCGCTAGAAGGAACACTCAGTGAGCGCCGCGCTGGTGCGGGTTTTTCCTGGGCTTGCTGCTGCGCGGTTCGACGACGGGATCGGAAACTTTGGTGAAACCTTGAGACGGGCCCTGGTACACCCATTCGAGCAGCGCATCATGCGCAGCTCGAGCGGCTTCCGAATGCGGATCGTTGATCAGGCTGACGACCACGTAACTATTGCCGTCAGCCGAGGCCACATAGCCCGCGATTGCCCGAACGTCGCGCAACGTGCCGGTCTTGATATGCGCGTTGCCGCCCGCGCCCTGGTTGGTCAGCCGGTTGCGCATGGTGCCGTCCACGCCCGCGATCGGCAGCGACTCCACGAACACCTGCGCGACCGGACTCGCGTTGGCCCGTTGCAGCAGATCGGCGAGCGCGAGTGCAGTGATGTGCTCGTCGCGCGAGAGGCCCGAGCCGTTATCGAGCGTCAGATATTCCATGTTGATGCTGTCGCGGCGCAGAAACGCCTCGATTGCACGCGCCGACTTGGCGGGCGTGGCGGGACCCTTTTCCTCGGCCGCGCCGATCGTCAGGAACAGATTGCGCGCCATTGTGTTGTTGCTGAACTTGTTGATGTCGCGAACGATGTCGGACAGCATCGGCCCCTGGTGTGTCGCCACGAGTTTGGCGCCCACGGGTACGGCGCCTTCGCGCGTCGCGCCGCTGAACGTGCCGCCGGTCTGTTGCCATAGCGCGAGAAAACCGCCCGCGAAAAATGCCGAGTGATCGAGCACCGCGACGTTGATCGTGCGCGGGCCGCAGCGCACCGAGTAGTCGCCGTCGAACGAGGCGACGACGGTGCCGTTCGGCTGCGGCGTGACGGTGGGCGACACGGAGGCCGCGTCGCCGCGGCATGGACCGTTGACAGCGTGCATCTGGTTGTCGATCTGTAACTGCGCGAGCGCGGGCAGCACGTCGATCGCGACGCTGCCGTCGGGCGACGGCGTCAGTGTGAAGGACAGCGATTTGAACGCGTAGAGCAGCGGATCGGGGCCGACGTTGTACGGCGCGGTGGCGTCGTCGTCGAACGGCGGCAGGTCGCGCGTGGACGGATCGAAGTAGCGCTTGTCGAGCACCAGCGCGCCGTCTATGCCGTTGATGCCCGCCTTGTGAATCTTCTGGACGAGATCGATCAGTTCTTCCGGCACGAGCTTCGGGTCGCCCGTGCCCTGAATGTAGAGGTTGCCGTGCAGCACGCCGTTGGCGTCGACCGTGCCGTCCGTATAGGCGCTCGTGCGCCAGCGGTAGTCGGGGCCGAGGATCGACAACCCCGAGTAGGTGGTGACGAGCTTCATGGTCGAGGCGGGCATCATCGGCTTGCCGGCGTTCAGCGCGACGATCGGCGTGCGGTCGCCGACTTTCTCCACCACCACGCTGATCGACGACAGCGGCACGTGTGCGCGCTGCAAGCCGGCCATCACTTGCGGCGGCAATACCGTGGTGACGTTGACGCTCGGATGCGCGGCCTTGACGCGAGCCTGCGCGGCGAGCGGCAGCGAGGCGCTGCAGCCGAGCGCGACGCAGGCGAGTAGCCAGGCGCTCGCGCGCGGCGCGAAGCGGCGAGGCAGCCGAGATGCGCAAGCAGTGGGAACAGTGGAAGCAGTAGAAGCAGACGGGAAACCCGGACGCCGCGCGGCAAGGCGCACGCGGCGTGCGAGAGAAGACAGAAAAGCGTGCGTCATGGACGGGCGAAAAAGCAAAATGTCAGGGCGTGGGGCACGCGGTAATCCGGGTTGCGGCAGGGCGTCGCGTGATACACGGACGAATCGCCGGCCGCGCGACGCAAAGCGCCCATTGTAGTGACATGCCGCGAGGCTGCGGTGGAAAATGCGCCACGCGCCGCACATGCCTGAGGCGGGCGCTAGAATGCGGCATCATCGAACGATTCGGAACGGATAACCATGCGCATCTTGCTAGTCGAAGACGACCGGATGATCGCCGAAGGCGTGCGCAAGGCGCTGCGCGGCGAAGGCTTCGCGGTCGACTGGGTGGAAGACGGGGAGGCGGCGCTCAGCGCGGCGGCCAGCCAGCCTTACGATCTCGTACTGCTCGACCTGGGGCTGCCCAAGCGTGACGGTCTCGACGTGCTGCGCACGCTGCGCGCGCGCGGCCATGCGCTGCCGGTGCTGATCGTCACCGCGCGCGACGCCGTGGCGGATCGCGTCAAGGGCCTCGACGCCGGCGCCGACGACTACCTCGTCAAGCCTTTCGATCTCGACGAACTCGGCGCCCGCATGCGCGCGCTGATTCGCCGTCAATCCGGGCGCAGCGATTCGACCATCCGCCTCGGCAATCTGACGCTCGATCCCGCCTCGCATCAGGTCACGCTCGACGGCTCGCCGGTGGCGTTGTCGGCGCGTGAATTCGCGCTGCTCGAGGCGCTGCTCGCGCGTCCCGGCGCCGTGCTCTCGAAGAGCCAGCTCGAAGAAAAAATGTACGGCTGGGGTGAGGAGATCGGCAGCAATACCGTCGAGGTCTACATTCACGCGCTGCGCAAGAAACTCGGTGCGGACCTGATCCGCAACGTACGCGGTCTGGGCTACATGATCGCTAAGGACGCCTGAGCCGATGCGTTCGATCCGCCGTCAATTGCTGGTCTGGCTGCTGGCGCTGGTGCTGCTCGGTGTCGGCATCGCCGGTTGGCTGATCTACCGGCAAGCGCTTGCCGAAGCCAACGAACTCTTCGATTACCAGTTGGAGCAGATCGCCGCGGCGCTGCCGTCGGAACCGTTCTCGCAGGTGCTGGGTTCGCGCGACACCGGCGACGAAGGCATCGTGCTGCAAATCTGGAATCGCAACGGCGTGCTGATGTACTACTCGCGTCCGCGTGCGCCGCTCGCGCCGCGCGCCGAGCTCGGCTTTTCGACCGAGCACACGGATCGCGGCGAGTGGCGCGTGTATGGCGCGATCGTCGGCGATAACGTGGTGCAACTGGCGCAGCCGGTGTCCGTGCGTAACCGGCTTGCCGCGAATGTCGCGCTGCGCACGCTGTGGCCGTTGATCGTGCTGCTGCCGTTGCTGGGGCTCGCGGTGTGGGTGATCGTCGGACGCGGACTCAGGCCGCTGCGGCGCGTCACGAGCGCACTCGACGCGCGTCATCCCGAGGCACTCGATCCTTTGCCGGACCAGCGTCTGCCGCTCGAAGTGCAGCCGCTCGTGCGCGCGCTGAACGGGCTGCTCGAACGGCTCGCCACCGCGCTCGATATTCAGAAGGCATTCGTCGCCGACGCGGCGCATGAATTGCGCACGCCGCTGGCCGCCGTGCAGATTCAGGCGCAACTCGTGGCGCGCGCGAAAGACGAAGCCGGCCGCAGCGAAGCGCTCACCGATCTGCAAGCGGGCGTGACGCGCGCCACGCGTCTTGCCGAACAACTGCTGGCGCTCGCGCGTTCCGAGCCGGACGGACTCGCCGCCACCGACGCGATCGATCTGCGCGCGCTGCTCGAAGAATGTGTGCTGGCTTACGCGCCGCTCGCGCAGAATCGCGGCGTCGATCTCGGCATCGAGGCGACAGAGTCCGCCACCGTGATCGGCGACGCCGACGCGCTGCGCGTGATGTTCAACAATCTCGTGGATAACGCAACCAAATACACGCCGCGCGGCGGACATGTGGATGTCGTTCTGCGTGTGGAAGAGGGACACCCGGTCGTGCGGATCGCCGACAGCGGCCCGGGGATCGATCCGGCGGAACGCGATCGCGTGTTCGACCGTTTCTATCGCGCGGGCGCCAGTGCGAACCGCACGCGGACCGACGTGGCGGGTAGCGGTCTGGGTCTCGCGATCGTGCGCCGCATCGCCGTGCAGCATCATGCGGCCGTCTCGCTCGACGAATCGCCGGCGGGCGGCTTGCAGGTCAGCGTGCGTTTTTGAAGGACGGGCTTTCAGTTCGTAAGAGGCTTTGATCGAGGCTTGTGCAACGCTGCAATAGCGCCTCGAAAACAGGATGGAAGCGATCTGTCGCTGCTTAAGACTCTTTTAAGTGACGCCACGTACGCTTCGAGACATCCAAAGTCTCTTTCTCCCAGTCAGGAGTACACGATGAACGCGAAAACCTTGTCCCGCAGCGCTGTTGCAGTGGCTGTCGCCGTGGCGCTCTCCGCCGGCTATGTGGCGGGGCATCGCGACGTGCCCGCGCCGCAGGTGATCACACCGGCGCAAGCCGCGATGATGCCCGCCGAAGCCGCCGCCAAAACCGGCATTCCCGACTTCTCGGGCCTCGTCGAAACCTACGGTCCGGCGGTCGTCAACATCAGCGCGAAACATGTCGTCAAGCAGACGGCGCTGCGCGGCAATTCCGGTAATGGCAACGGCGGCGGCAACCAGTTGCCGATCGATCCGAGCGACCCGTTCTACCAGTTCTACAAGCACTTCTTCGGCGGCATGCCCGGCATGCAGGGCGGCGACGGCGGCGATGCGCCCGATCAGCCGAGCGCGAGCCTGGGCTCGGGGTTCATCGTCAGCAATGACGGCTACATCCTGACCAATGCGCACGTGGTGGACGGCGCGAACGTCGTCACGGTGAAGCTGACCGACAAGCGCGAATTCCGCGCGAAGGTGGTCGGCGCCGACAAGCAGTCCGATGTGGCCGTGCTGAAGATCGACGCGAGCAATCTGCCGACCGTGAAGATCGGCGACCCGCGTCAGAGCAAGGTCGGCCAGTGGGTCGTCGCGATCGGTTCGCCTTACGGTTTCGACAACACGGTGACCTCGGGCATCATCAGCGCCAAGTCGCGCTCGCTGCCTAACGAAAACTACACACCGTTCATTCAGACCGACGTGCCGGTGAACCCCGGCAACTCGGGCGGCCCGTTGTTCAATCTGCAAGGCGAAGTGATCGGCATCAATTCGATGATCTACTCGCAGACGGGCGGCTTCCAGGGCCTTTCGTTCGCTATCCCGATCAATGAAGCGATCAAGGTCAAGGACGACATCGTCAAGACCGGTCACGTGAGTCGCGGCCGCCTCGGCGTGGCGGTGCAGGGCATGAACCAGACGCTGGCCGATTCGTTCGGCATGCAGAGGCCGCAAGGTGCGCTGGTTAGCTCGGTCGATCCGGGCGGCCCGGCCGCCAAGGGCGGTCTGCAGCCGGGCGACGTGATCCTGTCGGTGAACGGCGAGCCCGTTGGCGACTCGTCCGATCTGCCGTCGCAGGTTGCGGGTCTCGCGCCGGGCAGTTCGGCGACCGTGCAGGTATGGCGCGACAAGGCCACCAAGGACCTGAAGGTGACCATCGGCTCGTTGTCGGATGCGAAGGTGGCGTCAGACAAGGCCGATCAGCCGACCCAGTTGCAAGGCCGCCTCGGCGTGGCAGTGCGGCCGCTGACGCCGGAAGAAAAGAGCGGTGCGTCGGTGTCGCACGGTCTGCTCGTGCAGCAGTCAGGCGGCGCGGCGGAAAGCGCCGGCATCCAGCCGGGCGACGTGATTCTGGCGGTCAACGGCCGGCCCATTTCGAGCGTCGATCAGTTGAAGCAGATGATCGCCGGTGCCGGCAACAGCATCGCGTTGCTGATCCAGCGCGATAACGCGCAGATCTTCGTTCCGGTCGATCTCGGCTGATCGGGTGAGCGCGGCGGCTGTACCGGTCGGCGGCCGGGCGGCGGTTTGACCGACGGCTAGCCGATTCGCCCGCGAATTGAAGTAATGCTTGCCGGTCCCGTTGCATTTACTGCCAGCGGACCGGCAATTTTCATTTGGTGCCAACTATTGAAGCAGGGCGTTGCGCGCTACCCGGCGTGGCGCGCAGCGGTTTTCCAGAGGACGCGCCGGCGGCTTGGCACGCAGGTTGCGTCTACCTTGGTCCGGGCCCATCGCGGGGTGCCGGAGAAGCAGGGATAAGACCTCAACAAGGAGCGAACCGATGAAAACCCAACGCAATCAGCGAAGGCTCGTAGCCGCTGCGGTATGCGCAGCGCTCACGCTCGGTCTGGCGGGTGGCGCGTATGCACAGCAGGCAAGCGACACGACCGGCGGCACGACCACCGATCAAACCAGCGCGGGTAACGCCAATGGTGGCGGCCTGCCGCAAATCCAGCAGCAAGGCGATGTCTCGTTCGTGTCGGGCGGCGTCGGCCTCGACGAATCTAAGGCGTTACAGCAGGCGCAAAGCCAGTGGCCACTGTCGCTGCGCTTCACCGGCCCCGGTTCCGACTTTCTCGCCGACGTCCACGTGCGCGTGGTCGATGCGCACAACGGCGAAGTGCTGACAACTACGTCACGCGGGCCGTATATGCTGGTCAAACTGCGCCCGGGCCGCTACACGGTGCATGCGCAATACAAGGATCGCGACCAGTCCAAGGCGGTGACGATCCCGGCCAAGGGTACCGCCAAGGCCGCGTTCTACTGGAACACGCAATAAGCGTGAGGCCGTTTTGCGCGGAGTTGCGGCTAGCTTCGTATTCCGCGCAGGAACGTCGCGCAATCGGCCGGACTTTGGCCGATAATGAAGCCACGGGCACGCCCCGTGGCTTTACTGTTTGCACGACCGCACACCATCACGGAGCCGAGACATGAGCGATGCCTTGACACCTCACGGAAGCCCCGGCACGAGTGCGGGCGGGCACACCATCGTGATCACCGGCAACCATCACCGGGTGCGGGTGATACACGGCGGTGTGACCATGGCCGATACGCAGGCGGGACTGACACTGGCGGAAACCGGTTTGCCGGACGTGTTCTATTTTCCGCGTTCGGACGTGAACATGGCGCGGCTCGAACGCTCGGCGCATACGTCGCACTGCCCGTTCAAGGGTGAGGCGTCGTACTTCCATCTGCGCACGGAAGACGGCCTGATCGAAAACGCCGTGTGGAGCTACGAAACGCCGCTCGAGTCGGCGGCCACGATCAAAGGGTATCTCGCGTTTTACGCATCGCGCGTCGACCGCATCGATCAGACGTCCTGATCCCGCTGTCGCGCGTTCATCGGGGAGGCTGCCATGGAACTGAACGACGCGTTACGGATTCCGCTTGCGCCGTCTGAGGTTTGGGAGGCGTTGCAAGACCTCGCGCTATTACGCGCCAGCCTCGACAACTGCGAGTCGTTCACGCGCCTTGCGCATGGCGAATACGAGCTGATCATGACGGTGCCGCTCGGCCCACTGCGCGCGCGTTATGAAGCACGCGCCCACGTGGCCGGGCAGGATTCCGGACCGGCGGACGCACAGCGCCGCACCATCAACTTCAAGGCGCGCGCCGAAGGCATCGGCGCGTTGCGCGGTCAGATCGAAGTGCGCTTGCGCGCCGACGAAGGCGGGCATGGCGCCGACAAGGCGCGCGGCACGCGGATCGACTACACGATCTGGGCAACCTCGTCCGGCCCGCTCGCCGAACTGCCGACACGTCAACTCGAAAACGCCCTGCATCAACTGGCCGACGACTTCTTCTCCGAGTTCGACGCTGTCGTGCGCGCCAAGCATGGGCAAGGGCCTAACCGTGCGCGGGGCTCGGCGGTGCGCCGTCAGCATGTGTTTCTGCGGCCGATCACACTCGGCGGCATGGCGCGGCGCGTGCGCCCGGACCACGGCAATGCGTTGCCCGGTCGCGCGGCAAGTGCGTCGCATGGACACTCGCACGGGGTCTCGCATCACGAGCCCAGTCCGCACGCAGTGCCGAACTGGGCCTGGGCGGCGATGATCTTTCTGGTGGCGCTGCTGTTGTATGTGGCGCGCTGGATCAGCGAGCATTGATATTCGTCGCTGGGTCGCTCTGGCGTCGCTTTGGCGTCGTTCCGGGTGCGCGGGGCGCGTATCGCTGCTGTCGCGCCGGCGCGACTACGAAATTCCGTTGGGCTGCTACGAAACGTCGTCGGCGCAACTAGCGCCGCGTTCGCGCGGTTAGACGCCGCGAAATTCTCTTCGCCATGCGGACGGCGACGTGCGAAATGCCTCCGCGAAATGTTGGCGTAGCGAAGCGGTCGAGCCGAAGCCCGCGATTCCCGCGATCGCTTCCACCGACTCGTCGGTCCCCTCCAGCAGTTGCTGCGCGCGTGCGAGCCGCTGCGCCAGCAGCCATGCGCCCACGGTCGTGCCGGTGGCGAGCCGGAAGCGTCGCGTGAAAGTGCGGCGGCTCATCAGCGCGCGCCCGGCCAGCGAGTCGAGCGTGTGCGGCAATGCCAGATTGCCGCTGACCCAGTCGAGCAGGCCCGACAGCCGGTCGCCGCGCACATTCGGCGGCATGGGCTGCTGAACGTATTGCGCCTGGCCGCCTTGCCGATGCGGCGGCACCACCAGCCGGCGCGCCACATGATTGGCCACTTGCGCGCCGCACATCTTGCGCATCACGTGCAGACAGCAGTCGAGGCCGGCGGCCGTGCCGGCCGAGGTCAGCACGTTGCCGTCGTCGACATAGAGCACGTTGGGGTCGAGGCGCACGCGCGGATAGCGGCGCGCGAAGTCGTCGGCCCATGCCCAGTGCGTCGAGGCCGGCCGCTCGTCGAGGATGCCGGCGGCCGCCAGCACGAATGCGCCGAGACACAGCCCGACCAGTTGTGCGCCGCGCGCATGGGCGGCGCGCAGCGCATCGAGCAGCGCGGCCGGTGGCGTTTCGGCTGGGTCGCGCCAGCTCGGCACGATGATCGTGCCGGCATCGGCCAGGGCTTCGAGTCCATGCGTGACGCCGATCGAAAAGCCGGCCGTGGTGGTCAGCGCGCCCGTTTCGGCGGCGCAGACGCGGAAGTCGAACTCCGGCACGCCGCCGCCGCTGCGGTCCTCGCCGAACACTACGCACGGCACCGAGAGGTGGAACGGACTGATGCGGTCGAAGGCGACCACCGCGACGACGTGCCGGGGCGCTGCGCCGTGCGTCGCGGCAGAAGAAACGGGCGTGGCCATCAGTCACCTCGTGAAATCCGACGATGGCCCGATTCTAGCGAATCTTGTCATTCGGGTCGCTGTCGCGACGTGGGCGGCGGGGGAACAATGCAGTTATCGCCGCGGCTCGTTCTCAGGCCAACCCCGACCGGATCAGTCTGCGCGGCGCCAACCATCCCTTTACCCGACCGAGGAGTCTTGCCATGACCGCCACACCGCGCCGCGCGCTGATCGTCATCGATGTGCAGAACGAATACGTGAGCGGCGATCTGCCGATCGAATACCCGGACGTGCAAAGCTCGCTCGCCAACATTGGCCGTGCAATGGATGCGGCGCGCGCCGCGGGCGTGGCGGTGGTGGTCGTGCAGAATCTGGCGCCGGCCAGCTCGCCGTTATTCGCGCGTGGCAGCAGTGGGGCGGAACTGCATCCGGTGGTGGGCGAGCGGGCTCGCGATCATTACGTGGAGAAGTCCCTGCCGAGCGCCTTTACCGGCACCGATCTGGCCGACTGGCTCGCCGCGCGTCAAATCGACACGCTGACGGTCACGGGCTATATGACGCACAACTGCGACGCGTCGACCATCAACCACGCGGTTCACGCCGGGCTCGCCGTCGAGTTTCTGCACGACGCGACGGGCTCGGTGCCGTATGAAAACAGCGCGGGTTTCGCCAGCGCGCAGGAGATTCACCGGGTATTCAGCGTGGTGCTGCAGTCGCGCTTCGCGGCGGTGGCGAGCACGGACGAGTGGATCGGGGCAGTGGAAGGCGGGGCAGCGCTCCCGCGCGGCAATATCTATGCCTCGAATCAGCAGGCCCGGGCCAGGCGGGCCGCGGCGTAACTAAGCGCCGGCTGTTCGCCGCGCATGCCCGTTGCGCAACGCCGGGCTCAGCTTCAGCGCGTCGAACATGCCTTCAACCATCTGTACGGCGTGGGCGCCGAAATCCGTGGCGTCGGGCAGGAACAGCATGTCGCGCAGTGAACCGCTGACAAACGCGTGCACCATGGCCGCCGCCAGCTTCGTATCCAGATCCGCGGGCATTTGCCCCTTGGAGATGGCGTTGCGCAGACCGCCTTCGATTTTCGTGAGCCCTTCGCGCATATTGGTCTGATAGCGGACCATTACCGGGCCCATTTCCTCGACCAGCTCGCATTTCAGAAACAGGATGTCGAACACGCGCCGGCGACGCGGATCGTTAGCCGTGTCGCGCAGGCAGACCTTGCAGATTTCCATCAGGCGCCCGAGCGGATCGGGCTCGTTGGGGTCGAGCGAGGCGGCTTTGAGTTCGTCCAGCGGCAGCAGCACGCGGTCGAACATCTCCGTAAACAGATCGCTCTTGTGGGCGAAGTGCCAGTAAATCGCGCCGCGCGTAACGCCGGCAGCCTGCGCGATGTCGGCGAGCGACGTACGCGAAACACCCTTCTCGAAAAAAACGCGCTCGGCGGCGTCGAGAATGCTATTGCGCGTCTCCAGCGCCTCTTCTTTGGTTCTTCGGACCATGTTGGAATGACCTGCCCTGACTGTGGGGTTTTCCCGGGCACTTTTAAGTGCGCCCGATGACAATCTGTCTACGCCTGAGCGAATTGTGATGCGATCTTGCAAGCCCCCCGCCTGCAAGAGATGTAAACGCACTTTTACATGCATTCGTGAATGTATATATAATAGCATCCCACGATCGGATAGCCCAAGCCGTGACGACACGTTAATATCCGTCACTGTTGCCTTTCAAAACGCTCTTTGCGCCGTGCCGGAATGGGCGGCGCCGTGCGGCATTTCCCCGGTATGGCGCATTTCGTTGAGGATGCCCAGCAGGTTCGGTTTGCGTGCATGGGGCATCCGGTCAGCGTCGCGAGACGCATGTGTGCGCAACCGTCCCCGGCGTAGGGATGCACGCACTTTTTCATTCTCTCAGTCTTAGACAGAGGTCGCTCCATGCGCGTCGAACGGGTTCCATTCCGCTTAATCAGTGCCGCGACGGCTGCCGTATTGCTGGCAGCGTGCGGGCCAAAACAATCTGCGCCGCCGCCACAAACGCCCGAAGTCGGCGTTGTCACTGTCCAGCCGACGGCCGTGCCCGTCGTCACCGAGTTGCCTGGCCGCACGAGCGCCTTCCTCGTCGCGCAAGTGCGCGCACGAGTCGACGGCATCGTGCTGCGCCGCGAGTTCACCGAAGGCAGCCAGGTCAAAGCGGGGCAGCGTCTGTACAAGATCGATCCGGCGCCGTACATCGCCACGCTGAACAACGCCAAGGCAACGCTCGCGAAGGCGCAGGCCAACCTCGTGTCCACCACCGCGCAGGCCAATCGCTACAAGGTGCTGGTTGCCGCCAACGCGGTCAGCAAGCAGGACTACGACAACGCGGTGGCCTCGGAAGGCCAGGCCGCGGCAGACGTGGCCGCGGGCAAGGCGGCGGTCGACACGGCGCAGATCAATCTGGGCTACACGGACGTCGTGTCGCCGGTGAGCGGCCAGGTCGGCATCTCGCAAGTCACGCCGGGCGCTTACGTGCAAGCGAGCGCCGCCACGCTGCTGGCCACCGTGCAGACACTCGACCCGGTGTACGTGGATCTGACCCAATCGAGCCTCGACGGCCTGAAGCTGCGCCGCGAGATGCAGGAAGGCCGTCTGAAGACGAGCGGTCCGGACGCCGCCAAGGTGTCGCTGATTCTCGAAGACGGCCGCACCTATTCGGAAAAGGGCAAGCTGCAGTTCACCGACGTGACCGTCGACCAGGGAACCGGTTCGGTCACGGTGCGCGCGATCTTCAAGAACGCCGACAAGGTGCTGCTGCCGGGCATGTTCGTGCGCGCGCGCATCGAAGAAGGTGTCAACGACCACGCGCTCGTCGTGCCGCAAGTCGGCGTGACGCACGACCAGAAGGGTCAGCCGACCGCGCTGGTCGTCGGTAACGACAACAAGGTCGTGTTGCGGCAGTTGACTACGGCGGGCACTTACGGTTCGAACTGGGTGGTCGAAAGCGGCCTGAATCCGGGTGACCGCGTGATCGTGCAGGGCACCGACAAGGCGAAGCCCGGCATGCAGGTCAAGACCGTCGCCGCGCAACTTCCCGCCACACCCGCTTCCGACGCCTCCGCTCAGGGCGCGCCGGCCGCCAGCGGTGCTGCGCAGACGGCACAACCTGCCTCCGCCGCATCGGGCGCGTAATAACAGGGAGCCCGCCTCATGGCAAAGTTCTTCATTGATCGCCCGATTTTTGCATGGGTGATCGCCATCATTCTGATGCTCGCGGGTATCGCGTCGGTCTTCACGTTGCCGATCGCGCAGTACCCGACCATCGCGCCGCCGGCTGTGCAGATCAGCGCGACGTACCCGGGCGCCTCGGCGAAAACGGTGGAAAACACCGTCACGCAGGTGATCGAGCAGCAGATGAGTGGTCTCGACCACTTGCTGTACCTGTCGTCCACCTCGGACGATTCGGGTACGGCAACCATTACGCTGACGTTCGCGGCCGGCACCAATCCTGACATTGCGCAGGTGCAGGTGCAGAACAAGCTGCAACTCGCCACGCCGCTCTTGCCGCAAGCCGTGCAGCAGCTGGGCACCAAGGTCACGAAGTCGAGCAGCAGCTTCTTGCTGGTCATGGCGTTCGTGTCCGAAGACGGCAGCATGAACAAGTACGACCTGGCGAACTACGTCGCGTCGAACATTCAGGATCCGGTCAGCCGTATCGACGGCGTGGGCACGGTGACGCTGTTCGGCTCGCAGTACGCGATGCGGATCTGGCTCGACGCGAACAAGCTGACCAACTTCGGCCTCACGCCGGTGGACGTGGAAACCGCGTTGACGGCGCAGAACGTGCAGGTCGCGGGCGGTTCGCTCGGCGGCACGCCGTCGGTGCCGGGCCAGGTGCTGCAGGCCACTATCACGGAAGCCACGCTGCTGAATACGCCTGAGCAGTTTGGCAACGTGCTGCTGAAGGTGAACACGGACGGTTCGCAAGTTCGTATCAAGGACGTCGCGCGCATCGAGCTGGGTGGCGAAAACTACAACTTCGACACCAAGTACAACGGTCAGCCGACGGCAGGCTTCGGTATTCAGCTCGCAACCGGCGCGAACGCGCTGGCCACCGCCAAGGCGGTGCGCGCGAAGGTCGCCGAACTGTCGAAGTACTTCCCGCACGGTCTGGTCGTGCAGTATCCGTACGACACCACGCCGTTCGTGCGCCTGTCGATCGAGGAAGTGGTCAAGACGCTGCTCGAAGGTATCGTGCTGGTGTTCCTGGTCATGTACCTGTTCCTGCAGAACCTGCGCGCCACGCTGATCCCGACGATCGCCGTGCCGGTGGTGCTGTTGGGCACGTTCGCGATCATGGGTCTGGTGGGCTTCTCGATCAACACGCTGTCCATGTTCGGGCTCGTGCTGGCAATCGGCTTGCTGGTGGACGATGCGATCGTGGTGGTGGAAAACGTCGAGCGGGTGATGCAGGAGGAGGGCTTATCGCCTCGTGACGCCACCCGCAAGGCAATGGATCAGATTACCGGCGCGCTGGTGGGCGTGGCGCTCGTGCTGTCGGCGGTGTTCGTGCCGGTGGCGTTCTCGGGCGGTTCGGTCGGCGCCATTTACCGGCAGTTCTCGTTGACGATCGTGGCGGCGATGGTGCTGTCCGTGCTCGTCGCGTTGATTCTGACGCCGGCATTGTGCGCGACGATCCTCAAGCCGATCGAAAAGGGTCACCAGGAAAAGACCACCAGCTTCTTCGGCTGGTTCAACCGCACCTTCAACCGGAGCCGCGACAAGTATCACTCGGGCGTGCACCACGTGATCAAGCGCTCGGGCCGTTGGCTGATCATCTATATGGTGGTGATCTTCGCGGTTGGCCTGCTGTTCGTGAAGTTGCCGAAGTCGTTCCTGCCTGACGAAGACCAGGGCACGATGTTCGTGCTGGTGCAAACGCCGTCGGGTTCGACGCAGGAAACCACGGCGCGCGCGCTGAAGGACGTGTCCGACTACCTGCTCAATACCGAGAAGGGCATCGTCGAATCGACCTTCACCGTGAACGGTTTCAGCTTCGCCGGTCGCGGCCAGAACGCGGGTCTCGTGTTCGTGCGGATGAAGGACTACGCCGTGCGTCAGCACTCGGACCAGAAGGTGCAGGCGCTGGTGGGCCGTCTCTTCATGCACTTCGGCAGCTACAAGAACGCGCTGGTGTATCCGGTGAATCCGCCGTCGATTCCTGAACTCGGCACCGCCGCGGGCTTCGACTTCGAATTGCAGGATCGCGCGGGCGTCGGTCACGAAAAGCTGATGGAAGCACGCAATATGTTGCTGGGCATGGCGGCGAAAGATCCGACGCTGGCTCAGGTGCGTCCGAACGGCCTGAATGACACGCCGCAGTTCAAGGTGAACATCGACCACGAGAAAGCTTCGGCCCTCGGCGTGTCGCTGTCCGCGATCGACCAGACGTTCTCGATCGCATGGGCGTCGCAGTACGTGAACAACTTCCTCGATACCGATGGCCGGATCAAGAAGGTGTATCTGCAAGGCGATGCGCCGTTCCGTATGAAACCGGAAGACCTGAACGCGTGGTACGTACGCAATACCGCGGGTGGCATGGTGCCGTTCTCGTCGTTCGCCAGCGGCACGTGGACCTACGGTTCGCCGAAGCTGGAGCGCTACAACGGTATTTCCGCAGTGGAAATCCAGGGCGCGGCGGCACCGGGCAAGTCGACCGGTCAGGCCATGACGGCGATGGAAGCGCTGGTGGCGAAGCTGCCGGCGGGTGTCGGCTACGAATGGACGGGTCTGTCGTTGCAGGAACGCCAGTCCGGTTCGCAGGCGCCGATTCTGTACGGCATCTCGATTCTCGTCGTGTTCCTGTGTCTCGCGGCGCTGTATGAAAGCTGGTCGATCCCGTTCTCGGTGATCATGGTGGTGCCGCTCGGCGTGATCGGTGCACTGCTGGCCGCGACGCTGCGTGGGCTCGAGAACGACGTGTTCTTCCAGGTGGGTCTGTTGACCACGGTGGGTCTGTCGGCGAAGAACGCGATTCTGATCGTGGAATTCGCCCGCGAGTTGCAGCAGGGTGAAGGCATGGGGCCGATCGAGGCCGCGCTGGAAGCAGCGCGTCTGCGGTTGCGTCCGATTCTGATGACCTCGCTCGCGTTCATTCTCGGCGTGATGCCGCTCGCCATCAGTAACGGCGCGGGTTCGGCCAGCCAGCACGCGATCGGTACCGGCGTGATCGGCGGGATGTTGACGGCGACCTTCCTCGCGATTTTCATGATCCCGATGTTCTTCGTGGTGATCCGCGCGAAATTCGGCGGTGAGAAGGAAGACCCGGATGAGGCGCTCGCACACTACAACCAGCACCATCCGCATGACCCGCAAGGTGGCGGTTCAACTGGTGAAGGCTCGGGCAAGGACGGACATTGAGATGCAAAAACACTCTCTGATTGCAGTGGCGGTCGCGCTGTTCGCCGCTGGGTGCACGATGGCGCCGAAGTACGAGCGCCCCGCCGTGCCCACGACGAGCACCTTCCCGACCGGCGGCGTGTACGACACGCAGCCGGGCGCGACCCAGCCGGTCCAGCAACAGCCCGGCGCGACCGGCGCCGCGCGCACCGCCAACGGCCAGGCCGCGGCGGATATCGGCTGGCGCGATTTCTTCGTCGATCCGCGCATGCAGCGGTTGATCGAGATCGCGCTGAAGAACAACCGCGATCTGCGCGTGTCGGTGCTGAACATGCAGGCGTCGGCGGCGCAGTTCCGGATCGTTCGCGCCGAATTGCTGCCGACGCTCGACGCTGCGGCTTCGCAAAGCAAATCGCGAACACCGAAGGACCTGTCGACCTTCGGCCAGACGATTTCCAACTCGTACTCGGTGGGTCTGAATGCGTCGTGGGAAATCGACTTCTTCGGGCGGATTCAAAGCCTGAAGGATCAGGCGTTGGCGCAGTACCTGGCCACGGCTCAAGCCCGCAAGGCGGCGGAAATCTCGCTGGTCTCGCAGGTCGCGAACCAGTACATGACGGTGCTCGAACTCGACGATCTGTTGAAGGTCACGCAGAACACGCTGAAGACTTCGCAGGAATCGTATCGGATCGCCAAGCTGCAATTCGACAACGGTACGGGTTCGGAACTGGATCTGCGTCAGTCGCAAACGGTGGTCGAGCAGGCTTTGGCCAACCTGCAGCAGCAGCAGCGTCTGCGGGCTCAGGCGGATAACGCGCTCGTGCTGTTGCTCGGCGAGCCGTTGCCGGAGGATCTGCCGCCGGGCATGACGTTGGACAACCAGAATCTGCTCACGGACATTCCGGCGGGTCTGCCGTCCGATCTGTTGACGCGTCGTCCCGACATCATGGAGGCCGAAGAGAATCTGCTGGCCGCCAACGCGAACATTGGCGCAGCGCGTGCCGCGTTCTTCCCGAAGGTGTCGCTGACGGGCAGCTTCGGCACGCTGAGTCCGTCGCTCGGCGGTCTGTTCAAGCCGGGTTCGGCCGCGTGGAGCTTCGCGCCGTCGATCACGCTGCCGATTTTCGAGGGCGGACAGAATCTCGCCAACCTCGATCTCGCCAACATCCAGAAGAAAGTCCAGATCGCCACGTATGAGAAGGCGATCCAGACGGCCTTCCGCGAAGTGGCGGATGCCTTGGCGGCGCGCGGCACCTACGATCAGCAGATCCAGGCGCTGGAGCGCAATACCTTTGCGGAACAACGCCGGCTGGATCTGTCGAATCTGCGCTATACGAACGGCGTCGACAGTTATCTGTCGGTGCTGACCGCGCAGACGGATCTGTATTCGTCGCAGCAGTTGCTGGTCACTGCCCGGATGGAACGTCTGCAGAACCTCGTGACGTTGTATCAGGCGCTTGGTGGCGGCTGGGTCGAGCATAACGGCGATCAGCCGCGTCCGGCCGACGCACCGGTTGACTACGGCGCAGCGAGTGCGCCGGTGGCGGCTTCGGCGGCTACGGCGGGTTAAGTCTTGTAGTTTGAGGCGCGTACGGCGGTTCTCTGTTTCAGCGAAACCGTCGTGCGCAGCCGGTCATAAAAAAAGCCACGGCATGCCGTGGCTTTTTTTATCCGCGGCGCTCGCGCGAAGTGGCTCGCGCGGCGCCTGATTGCGTGCCGCTCAGTGCAGGTCCGCGGCGCGCAGCATCTCGTCGCTTCGCGGTTCATTGCCGCCGCGTCCGTCGAAATCGTGACCGGCGCTGCGAATTTCGCAGCGTGCCTTCTTCTCGCTCTTCACGCCGTTGAAGATCAGGTTCAGCACGACCGCCGACACCGAAGCCAGCAGAATCCCGCTATGCAGCAGCGGCGAGAGCGCCGGCGGCAGCTTCGAGAAGAAGTGCGGCGACACCACCGGCACGAGACCCAGCCCGATACTGACCGCGACGATGAACAGGTTGTGATGGTTCTTCACGAAGTCGACCTTCGAGAGCACCTTGATGCCGTTCGCCGCGACCATGCCGAACATGACGATGCCCGCGCCGCCGAGCACGAACGGCGGCACCGATGCGACCACTTGCGCCATCTTCGGGAACAGACCCAGCAGCACCAGGATCACGCCGCCCATGGCGCACACAAAACGGCTCTTCACGCCAGTCACGCCAATCAGGCCGACGTTCTGCGAGAACGAGGTATGCGGGAACGAGTTGAAGATGCCACCGATCAACGTGCCCAGACCGTCGACACGCAGACCGCGCACCAGCGTCTTCTGATCGACCGGACGATCCACCATGTCGCCGACCGCGAGAAACATACCGGTCGATTCGATGAAGGTGACGAACATGACGGTGACCATCGTCGCGATCGACAGCGGGTCGAAGTGCGGCAGGCCGAAGTGGAACGGCATGACGAAGCCGACCCACGGCGCATGCGTGACGCCTTCCATGTTCACTCGGCCGAGCACCAGCGCGATCACGAAGCCTGCGACGATGCCGAGCAGCACCGAGATATTGGCGAGGAAACCCTTGGCGAACTTGTTGATCAACAGAATCAGCATCAGCACGATCAACGAGAGACCGAGATAGACCGGATTGCCGTAATCGGGATTGCCTACGCCGCCGGCCGCCCAGTTGATGCCGACTTCCATCAGCGACAGACCGATCACCGAGATCACCACGCCGATCACGACCGGCGGGAAGAAGCGCAGCAATTTGCCGACCGCGGGCGCGAGCAGGATGCCGACCACACCGGCCGCGATGGTCGAGCCGAAGATGTCGAGAATGCCGAGCGAAGGATTGGTGCCGATCGCGACCATCGGACCGACGGCCGCGAACGTGCAGCCCATGATGACCGGCAGACGGATGCCGAAAATCCACAGACCGAGTGTCTGAATCAGCGTGGCGATGCCGCAGGAAAACAGGTCGGCGCTAATCAGGAACGCGATCTGATCTTTCGGCAACTTGAGCGCCGCGCCGATGATCAGCGGGACCGCGACCGCGCCGGCGTACATCACCAGAACGTGCTGAATGCCGAGGGTGAGCAACTGGCCTGCGGGCAGTCTCTCGTCGCACGGGTGAACCGTGTTCGATTGCATATCGTCTGTCTCCACCATCTGGTTTTTGGGATGGCTCCAAGGTATCGGGGACGAAAAGGTGCAACAAGACCACTGGGGCCTATTCCGGCATTCCCGGTGACGATATGCGAGCGCGCCTTTTGAAAGCCAATATAAAGGTGTGAACGTCGCCCATCGGCGGTCAGCCCCTTGCAGCAGCGATGCGAGGCCGCGCGCAGCACGAACCCGGCTTGACGCGATATGTGTGAGAATCAATGAGGTGTATCTCACTGAGCGCATAGTCCTGTTTTGACGCGGCTCGCAGCGTGGACGGGTTAACCCGCGATTCGGGATTGTTTGCGTGCATTCGGGCGCGTTTCCGAAGCGGTGCGCCGGGCAGAGAAAATACGCTTTTTGAGCACGCTTTCGCGTGCCCATCTCGGTCCACAATTTCACGCACAATCATCCATGAGTTTTCTCGGCATCGACCTCGGCACCGGCTCTCTCAAAGTAGCGATCGTCGACGAAAACGGTCGCGAGCAGGCGGTGGCGAGCGTCGCCTATGCAATCGAAACGCCGCATGCGGGTTGGGCCGAGGCGTCGGTGCAAACGTGGTGGCGCGCGCTATGCGAAGCCGCCGCGCGTTTGCCTGACGGATTGCGCCGCGATGTGCGGGCCATCGGCTTTTCCGGGCAGATGCACGGCGTCGTGCTGATCGACGCAGCGGGCGAAGCCGTGCGGCCCGCCATGTTGTGGCCCGACACGCGCGCGCTGGCCTTGCTCGGCGAGTGGCCCGAGCCGCAGCCGAATCCGGTTGCGCCCGGCATGGCCGGCCCGCTGCTGCGCTGGATCGTGTTGCACGAACCGCAATCCGCGAGCCGCACTCGTTGGGCGCTGCAACCGAAAGACTGGCTGCGCGTCGCGCTGGGCGGCGCGATCGCGACCGATCCGTCCGATGCCTGCGCCACCGCGCTCGCCGATCCCGCCGGCGCGTGGGACGCGGCGCTGCTCGCCCGGCTCGGAATTCCGCATGAGTGGTTCGCGCCGCTCGCGCCGTCTTATGCCGCTGGGGGCGTGCTATCGGAGCAGGCGGCGCAGGCGCTGGGTCTGCGCGCCGGCATCGTGCTCGCAACCGGGGCTGCCGATACGCCTTGCGCCGCTCTCGGCAGCGGACTCGCTCGCGACGGCGACGCCTTGCTCACCACCGGCACCGGCGGACAAATCGTCGTGCTGGCCGAACACGCGCCCGCTGCGGTCAGGGGCTTGCACCGCTATCGGGCAGCGAGCGATCACTGGTATCGAATGGCGGCGATGCAGAACGTCGGCATCGCGCTCGAACGTGTACGCGGTTGGCTCTCCTATGAGTGGGCCGATGCGTATCGTGATGCGTTCGGCGACGCAGCGGTTGCGAGCCCAACGGCCGCATCCGGCCTCACGTTCCTGCCTTACCTCACGGGCGAACGCACGCCTTGGCTCAATCCGATGGCGCGCGGCGGCTGGCTCGGCCTCGCGCTCGATCACACGCGCGGCACGATGATGCGCGCCGCGTTCGAAGGCGTCGCGTTCTCGCTGCGCGCCGGCCTCGACGCGATTCGCGCGAGCGGCGCGACGGTGACGGAATTGAAGCTGGCGGGCGGCGGTTCCATCGACGCGCGCTGGCGCCAGTTGCTGGCCGATGCGTTGAATGTCGAGCTGCACGCGGTCGATTGTCCGAACGCGGCGCCGCGCGGCGCGGCCATGCTCGGCGGTCTCGCAAGCGGGCACTGGCACGCGAGCGATCTCGCCGCGCTCGCGCCTGGCGCGACTCGTGTCGCCGGTCCGCAAGGCGATGCAGCGCTTGCAGAACGCTACACCCGCTTTCTCGATCTCTACGGACGTGTCGAGACATGGTTCGCCGACAAACCTCAGCGCTGAGCGAAACCATGTCGAGTTCAGACAATGCCGTGACGCACTTTGCAATACCATGACGTGTTTCGCACGCTAAGGTGTCGCTCGGCGCACTGCGCCGGGTGGCGGCGCCGCTGTGCGCCCTGAGCCTGACACACGCATCAACCGCAGTACCGAATCGCAGCACGTGTGCGCCGCAATGATGTCGGCGCGCGACGCGCCTTGCATTGACAGACTCACAGGAGCATTCACGATGAAGACCAAAGCAGCAATCGCATGGAAAGCTGGCGCGCCGTTGACGATCGAGGAAGTCGATCTGGAAGGTCCGCGCGCCGGTGAAGTCCTGATCGAAGTGAAGGCCACGGGCATCTGCCATACCGATTACTACACGCTCTCCGGCGCGGATCCGGAAGGCATCTTCCCGGCGATTCTCGGCCACGAAGGCGCGGGCGTGATCGTCGATACGGGTCCGGGCGTCGGCACCTTGAAAAAGGGCGATCACGTCATTCCGCTTTACACGCCGGAGTGCCGGCAATGCAAGTTCTGTCTGTCGCGCAAGACCAACCTCTGTCAGGCCATCCGTTCGACGCAAGGCAAGGGCTTGATGCCGGATGCCACCTCGCGTTTTTCTCTCGACGGCAAGCCTTTGTTTCACTACATGGGCACGTCCACGTTTTCGAACTACATCGTCGTGCCGGAAATCGCGGTCGCGAAGGTGCGTGAAGACGCACCGTTCGACAAGATCTGCTACATCGGCTGCGGCGTGACGACGGGTGTGGGCGCGGTCGTGTATTCGGCGAAGGTCGAGGCGGGTGCGAACGTGGTGGTGTTCGGCCTCGGCGGCATCGGGTTGAACGTGATCCAGGGCGCAAAGATGGTCGGTGCGGACAAGATCATTGGCGTCGACATCAATCCGGGCCGCGTCGAACTCGCGAAGAAGTTCGGCATGACGCACTTCATCAACCCGAACGAAGTCGAGAACGTGGTCGATCACATCGTGCAACTCACCGATGGCGGCGCGGACTATTCGTTCGAATGCATCGGCAACACCAAGGTGATGCGCCAGGCGTTGGAGTGCACGCACAAGGGCTGGGGCCAGTCGTTCATCATCGGCGTCGCGGCGGCGGGCGAGGAGATCAGCACGCGTCCGTTCCAGCTGGTGACGGGCCGCGAGTGGAAGGGCTCGGCGTTCGGCGGCGCACGTGGCCGCACGGACGTGCCGAAGATCGTCGACTGGTACATGGAAGGCAAGATCAATATCGACGATCTGATCACGCACCGTCTGCCGCTCGAACGCATCAACGAGGGCTTCGATCTGATGAAGAAGGGCGAGTCGATCCGCTCGGTCGTGCTGTACTAACGCGGCGTAACGAGGAGCATCGGCATGCTTGAACTTCTGTCGTCGCACGCCTGTCATGGCGGTGAGCAGCGCATCTATAAACACGACTCGCAGACCATCGGCCTGCCGATGCGCTTCTCCATCTATCTGCCGCCGCAGGCTTTGCAAGCCAACGCGAACGTGCCCGCGCTGTTCTACCTCGCGGGACTCACGTGCACGGAAGAGACCTTTGCGGTCAAAGCCGGCGCGCAGCGCTTCGCGGCGCAGCACGGCATTGCGCTCATCGCGCCGGACACCAGTCCGCGCGGCGCGGGCGTGCCGGGCGAAAGCGCGGCGTGGGACTTCGGCGTGGGCGCGGGCTTTTACGTCGACGCCACGCAGCAGCCGTGGGCGCAGCACTATCGAATGTACTCGTACGTGCGCGACGAGCTGCGCGAAACGGTGCTCGCGAATCTGCCGGTGGACGGCGCGCGGCTCGGCGTCTTCGGGCATTCGATGGGCGGTCACGGCGCGTTGATGCTCGCGTTGCGCAACCCTGAGATCTATCGATCGGTGTCGGCGTTCGCGCCGATCGCCGCGCCGACGCGCTGCCCGTGGGGCGAGAAAGCGTTCAGCGGCTATCTGGGCGACGACCGCGAAGCGTGGAAACAGTACGACGCGAGCGAGCTGGTGGCGCAGGCGTCACGCAAGTTTTCGGCGGGGATTCTGGTCGATCAGGGCCTCGCGGATCAGTTCCTCGCGGAGCAGCTGAATCCGGACGTGTTCGAAGCCGCTTGCCAGGCAGCCGGTCAGCCGCTGACATTGCGCCGTCACGCGGGGTATGACCACGGCTACTACTTCATCTCGACGTTCATCGAGGATCATCTCGCACATCACGCGAAGGTGCTGCTCGGCTGAAGTCTCTCGCAGGACGATGGCGGCGGTGTGCCGGTGCGTCACCGCCATCGTCCTCGTCCTCGCTCAACGCCGTCGCAACAAACTCCCGCCATACACCAGCGCCGACAACACGGTGATCCAGAAGCTCGTGGGCCAATCGGTGTAGAACGCGAGCGTCAAGCCGAGCCACGCCTGCAACAACGCAAACACAGCGGCGAGCACGAGGCCAGCCGATAAGCGCGTCGTCATGTTTTGCGCGGCGGCGGCCGGGCCGACCATCAGCGTGAACACCAACAGCACGCCGACGATCTGCGTACATGCCGCCACGGCGAGCGCGGCAATCGCGAGAAACAGCACGGACACGAGGCGCAACGACACGCCCTTGGCCTCGGCTAGTTCCGGCTGCAACGAAGCGAACAGCAGCGGTCGCATGATCGCCGCGAGCGCCAGCAGACTCACCACGCCCAGGGCCGCCAGCACCACGAGCGTCGACGCATTCACGCCGAGCACGTTGCCGAACAGCAGCGCGGTGACCTGGGTCGCATACGCGGTGAAAAAGTGCAGAAACAGCAAGCCGAAGCCGAGCGACAGCGAAAGGATCACGCCGATCGCCACATCGCGTCCGGCGAGGCGCTCGCCGAGCGCGCCCATGCCGACGCCCGCCGCGAGCGTGAAGCCGATCATCCCCCAGATCGGCGAGATGCCGATCAGGACCGCGCCGGTCGCGCCGGTGAAGCCGACGTGCGAGAGCGCGTGGCCCGCGAAGGTCTGCCCGCGCAGCACGAGAAAATATCCGACCACGCCGGCCAGCACCGCGACGATCCCCGACGCCGCGAATGCGTTCACCATGAAATCGTATTCAAACATCGTGCGTGTGTCCGTCGCTTGAGTCGTGCTGGTGTGAGTGGCCGTGCGAGCGGCCATGCGAATGTGAATGCGCGTGCGAGTGGCTGTGGCCGCCGTCTTCGTCGTGTTCGTGCTCGTGGTCGTGTTTTTCGACTTCGACATCGCCCGACATCACGAAGATGCGGCCATTCACGCGCATCACGTCGATCGGCGAACCATACAGACGCGACAGCACCGGCCGCGTAATCACTTCGTCGACGGTGCCGAGCGCGGCCACGCCGCTGCCGAGATACAGCACGCGATCGATCGAGTTCAGCAGCGGATTCAGTTCATGCGCCGAAAACAGCACGGCGATGCCGAGTTCCTGCTGCACGCGCCGCACCAGTTCGACCACGCTTTTCTGATGATGCGGGTCGAGGCTGATCAGCGGTTCGTCGAGCAACAGCAGTTTCGGATTGCCGAGCAGACATTGCGCGAGCAGCAGCCGTTGACGCTCGCCGCCCGACAGCTCGGACAGCGGCCGCTCGGCGAGCTTGCGCCCGCCGACCAGATCCAGCACACGCTCGACGTCGGCGCGAGTGGCGGCGTCCGCATGCGGCAAGCCCCAGCGATGACCGTCGGCGGCCATCGCGACGAAATCGCGGCCGCGCACGCGGCGTCCGGCGAGCGCACTGCGCGTCTGTGGCATATAGCCAATCGACGCGTGGCCGCGCTCGACGGGTTGACCCAGCACGCGGATCACGCCGTGGGCGGCGGGCACGAGACCGAGCACGGCGCGCATCAGCGTGGTCTTGCCCGCGCCGTTCGGCCCGAGCACGCCGATGAATTCGCCCTGATTCACCACGAAGCCGGTGTCGCGCAGAATCGTGCGGTCGCCGAGTTCGAGCGTCACGTGCTCGAGTTCGAGCACGGGTGTGGTGGTGGGGGCAGGCGCTGGCGCGCTGCGGCCAGTCTGAGTCATTGAGTTTTTCCTTTCGCGCCCGACGCAGCCGCATTGGCATCGCCCGTGGCCAACGCCGTGCCCAGCGCGTCGAGCTGCGTGAGCATCCACGTCTGGTAGGTCTTGCCGGCCGGTTCGGTCTCGGTGACGCTCATGGTCGGCACCTTCGATTGCTGCGCGAGCTTCAACATGCGTTTGGTCAGGGCCTCGGTTGCCTGGCTGTTATAGATCAGAACACGGACGCGCTTTTCGCGCAGATCGCCTTCGAACGCAGCGATATCCGCCGCGCTGGCTTCAGTGTCGTTCATGGTGGCGAGCTGGAAGCGCAGATTGCGCATGGTCAGGCCCACCGCGTCGGACATATAGCCGAACACCGGCTCGGTCGCCGTGACCGGCACGCCCGCGTAGCGGCCGTGCAGCTCGGCGACCTTGGCGTCGACCGGTTTCAGCGAATCGAGAAACTTCGCGAGGTTCGCATCGTACGCCGACTTGTGCGCCGGGTCAGCCGCGACGAACGCTTCGCTCACCGCGCGCGCCACTTTCGGCATGGTGGCCGGGTCGTACCAGAGATGCGGATTATCGCCGCTCTTCTTGCCGGTGAGATCGGCGGCGACGATCGTGACGCGCTTCGTGCCCTTCGACGCAGCCAGCAATTTTGCCATCCACGGATCGTAGTCGGCGCCGTTGTAGACCACAAGGCTTGCATGCTGCAACGCGCGCGCCGTCTTGGGGCTGGCTTCGAACAGATGCGGATCCTGGTCCGGATTGCTGAGAATGCTCGTCACGTCGACGCGATCGCCGCCCAGTTGCTGCACCACGTCGCCGTAAAAATTTTCCGCGGCGACCACCGGAATTTTTGCATCCGCGGCCATTGCGACGTGGCCGAACGCGAACACCGCGGCACTCGCGGCGAGGTACTTCGACAGCTTCAGCGCTCGCTGCGCCCCGTTCAACATCGAGCCGAATTTCTTCATTGTTCTGTCCTGCTGCGTGAGAGTTGAAAGAACCACAAACGTTGGGAAGGGTGTGCCGGTTTTATGCCGGCTTGAAGCCTCGTTTCATGCCGAAGCACCCGCGGGCCGCGCCGCGCGGGCACACAGTGCGCACAGCCCGCTGAGTTCGACGACCTGGCGGTGCACTTCGAAGCCATGTGCCGGCGCGCTATGCGACAACTGTTCGGCGAGATCGTCGCCGGGAATCTCGACGGTCGCACCGCAGCCGTCGCACATCAGGAACTGGCTGCGATGCGGCACGCCGACTTCGCAGCAGGCCACGAATGCATTCTTCGATTCGATCCGATGGACGAAGCCATGCGCGAGCAGAAAGTCCAGCGCGCGGTACACGGTCGTGGGCGGCACGCGGCCGCGCTGCGGTTCGAGCGCGTCAAGCAACTCGTAAGCGCCGATCGGCCGCTCGTTGGCGACGATCGCCTCATACACCTGACGACGCAGCGGCGTCAGCGCGAGACCGTGCAACGTAGCATGCGCTTCGGCATGCGCGAGCCGCACGGCATGGCGTTCTGCAATCGATGTGGCCATCAGCGAGGAGCTCCTGACGAAAAGGCGATCAAGCGGCGAAGGCTTCGAAGCGAAGCGAGTTCGCAATGATATAACGTATCTCGAATCTTTGTCAGCGGGTTGAGTGGAATGGAGATTGGCTGTCTTCGATTTCTCGTATTAGTGTGGTTCGAAGCAGGGAAGGCCACCTGATGTCCTGCCGCGCTGCACCATCGAAATCTGCTCGGGCGCCTTGACATGACCCGGTGCGTGTCCGATCATTCGATCACAAACAGAGCAATTGTTCGCGCAACGAGCGTTCGCTCACCGCGCCTCAAGAAGCGAAACGAACCGGAGACAAGCAGTGGCGGCACGATTGCAAGACAAGGTGGCCATTCTGACGGGCGCGGCAAGCGGAATCGGTGAAGCCGTAGCCCGCCGATATCTGGACGAAGGCGCGCGCTGCGTGCTGGTCGACGTGAAGCCGGCGGACAGTTTCGGCGACGCGCTGCGTGCCGCTTACGGCGAACGCGTGCTGAGCGTGAGCGCCGACGTCACGCGCCGCGAGGATATCCAGCGCATCGTGGCGAGCACGCTGGAGCGCTTCGGCCAGGTCGACATTCTGTTCAACAACGCGGCGCTCTTCGACATGCGCCCGATCCTCGACGAATCCTGGGACGTGTTCGACCGACTCTTCGCGGTCAATGTGAAGGGCATGTTCTTCCTGATGCAAGCCGTCGCACAGAAGATGGTCGAGCAGGGCCGTGGCGGCAAGATCATCAATATGTCGTCGCAAGCCGGCCGGCGTGGCGAGGCGCTCGTCTCGCACTACTGCGCGACTAAGGCAGCCGTCCTCAGCTACACGCAGTCTGCGGCATTGGCGCTCGCGCCGCACAAGATCAATGTGAACGGTATCGCGCCGGGCGTCGTCGATACGCCGATGTGGAACGAAGTCGACGCACTTTTCGCACGCTATGAAAACCGGCCGCTCGGCGAGAAGAAACGCCTTGTCGGCGAAGCGGTGCCGCTCGGCCGCATGGGCGTGCCGGACGATCTGACCGGCGCCGCCCTGTTTCTCGCGTCGGCGGATGCCGACTACATCACCGCGCAAACCCTGAACGTGGACGGCGGCAACTGGATGAGCTGAGTCCGCGCCGTTCATCGTCATTTTCGTAGAACAAACGCTGCACTACATAACGTACGAGAAAGGAGACAACACATGAAGCCAGCTCTCAAATCCACGCTAAAGGCGGTCAGTGCCGGCGCTGTCGCATGCTTTGCATTGAGCGCGTCGGCGGCCACGGTGACGATCGCCACGCTGAACAATCCGGACATGATCGAGCTGAAGAAGCTCTCGCCCGCATTCGAAAAGGCGAATCCGGACATCAAGCTGAACTGGGTGATTCTCGAAGAAAACGTGCTGCGTCAGCGCGCCACCACCGACATCACGACCGGCAGCGGCCAGTTCGACGTGATGACGATCGGCGCGTACGAAACGCCGCAATGGGGCAAGCGCGGCTGGCTCACGCCGCTCACCAATCTGCCCGCCGATTACGATCTGAACGACGTCGTGAAGACGGCCCGCGACGGCCTCTCGAGCGGCGGCCAGTTGTATGCGCTGCCGTTCTACGTCGAAAGCTCGATGACGTATTACCGCAAGGACCTGTTCGCGGCCAAGGGCCTGAAGATGCCCGATCAGCCCACCTACGACCAGATCGCGCAATTCGCCGACAAGCTCACCGACAAGGCCAACGGCATGTACGGCATCTGTCTGCGCGGCAAGGCGGGCTGGGGCGAGAACATGGCCTACGGCACGACGGTGGTGAACACGTTCGGCGGCCGCTGGTTCGACGAGAAGTGGAACGCGCAGCTCACCTCGCCGGAATGGAAGAAGGCGATCACGTTCTATGTCGATCTGCTGAAGAAAGACGGCCCTCCGGGAGCGAGCTCGAACGGCTTCAACGAGAACCTCACGCTGATGTCTTCCGGCAAGTGTGCAATGTGGATCGACGCGACGGTCGCTGCCGGCATGCTCTATAACAAGCAGCAGTCGCAGATCGCCGACAAGGTCGGGTTCGCCGCGGCGCCGATCGCGGTCACGCCAAAGGGCTCGCACTGGCTGTGGGCCTGGGCGCTGGCGATTCCGAAGTCGTCGAAGCAGGCTGACGCGGCGAAGAAGTTCATCACGTGGGCCACGTCGAAGGAGTACATCGAACTGGTTGCGAAGGACGAGGGCTGGGCCTCGGTGCCGCCGGGAACGCGTCAATCCACCTACGCTCGCCCCGAGTACAAGCAGGCAGCACCGTTCGGCGACTTCGTGCTGAAGGCGATCGAAACGGCGGATCCGGAGCATCCGACCCTCAAGCCGGTGCCGTACACCGGTGTGCAGTTCGTCGGGATTCCTGAGTTCCAGTCGTTCGGCACCGTGGTCGGTCAGAGCATCTCCGGCGCGATTGCCGGTCAGATGACGGTCGACCAGGCGCTGGCAGCGGGCAACGCCACGGCGGATCGCGCCGTGAAGCAGGCCGGCTACCAGAAGTAAGCCACGAGCGTTACGTGGCACGCGCCGGCTGACGCCCGTCAGCCGGCCCACGCAGCACAGCGGGCCGTTTCCGCCGCGCGGGCGCCGCGACATCGCAGGGTGTCGCTGCGGTTTTCATGCGGCTTCAGGCGGCGGCCCGCGCATTACCGAACAGGTGGTCAATCATGCGTCCTTTGCGCCTACCTCTCATGCATGCCCAACCCCAGACAGAAAAAGAACGCGAAACTCGCAAAGCCAATTCCGCCCGCTGGCTAGTCTCGCCTTCGGTTGCCGTGCTGGTGCTGTGGATGGCGATTCCGCTCGCGATGACGATCTGGTTTTCGTTCTCGCGCTACAACCTGTTGAACCCGGACCTCAAAGGCTTCGCGGGTTTCGACAACTATAAGTATCTTGCCAGCGATCCGTCGTTCGGACCTTCGATCGGACACACGCTCGAACTGATCATCTCGGTCCTCGTGATCACGGTGGTCGGCGGCGTGCTGATGGCGATTCTGTTCGACCGCAAGTTTTACGGGCAAGGGATCGCGCGGCTGCTCGCCATCGCGCCGTTCTTCGTGATGCCGACCGTGAGCGCGCTGATCTGGAAGAACATGATCCTGCATCCGGTGTATGGCCTGATCGCTCAGGGCATGCGCGCCATGGGCATGCAGCCGATCGACTGGTTCGCTGAATATCCACTGACGGCGGTGATCATGATCGTTGCGTGGCAGTGGCTGCCGTTTGCGTTCCTGATTCTGTTCACGGCGATCCAGTCGCTCGATCAGGAGCAGAAGGAAGCGGCGCGGATCGACGGAGCGGGTCCGTTCTCGATGTTCTTCTATATCACGCTGCCACACCTGAAACGGGCGATTGCGGTGGTGGTGATGATGGAAACCATTTTCCTGCTGTCGATCTTCGCCGAAATCTATACGACCACGGGCGGCGGTCCGGGCACCGCGACCACCAACCTGTCGTACCTGATCTATTCGCTGGGCCTGCAACAGTTCGACGTCGGTCTCGCCTCGGCGGGCGGCATTCTCGCTGTCGTGCTGGCCAATATCGTGTCGTTCTTCCTTGTGCGGATGCTCGCGAAGAACCTGAAAGGGGAGTACGAAAAATGAGCCAGGTTGCCTCTACCCCGGTGTCGAGCACGACACCCATGACCGTGCCGGCCAAGTCGCCGTTCGCCGCGATTCGCCGCGGCATCCCCGGCGTGATCGCTTGGCTCGTCGCGTTGCTGCTGTTCTTTCCGATCTTCTGGATGACGATCACCGCGTTCAAAACGGAGCAGCAGGCCTATTCGTCGTCGCTGTTTTTCATCCCGACGCTCGATAGCTTCCGCGAGGTGTTCGCGCGCAGCAATTATTTTTCGTTCGCGTTGAATTCGGTGCTGATCTCGGCGGGCGTGACGATTCTGTGCCTGATACTCGCCGTGCCGGCCGCGTATGCGATGGCGTTTTTCCCGACTCGCCGCACGCAGAAAGTGTTGCTGTGGATGCTCTCGACCAAGATGATGCCGTCGGTCGGCGTGCTGGTGCCGATCTATCTGCTGTGGAAAAACAGCGGCATGCTCGATACGGTATCCGGTCTCGTGATCGTCTACACGCTCATCAACCTGCCGATCGCGGTGTGGATGTCGTTCACGTACTTCGCCGAAATTCCGCGCGACATTCTCGAAGCCGGGCGGATCGACGGCGCCGCGACGTGGCAGGAAATCGTGTATCTGCTGATGCCCATGTCGCTGCCGGGACTGGCTTCCACTGCGCTGCTCCTCGTGATCCTGTCGTGGAACGAAGCGTTCTGGAGCATCAACCTGTCGAGTTCGAACGCCGCGCCGCTGACTGTGTTCATCGCCTCGTATTCGAGTCCTGAGGGCTTGTTCTGGGCCAAGCTGTCCGCCGCTTCGTTGCTGGCGGTCGCGCCGATTCTGATTGTCGGCTGGCTGTCGCAGAAGCAACTGGTGCGCGGCCTCACGTTCGGGGCGGTCAAATGATGTCAGGCACGAGTGGAAGCACGGCGGTAGGCAATTTCGCGCTGATCTGCGATTGCGACGGCGTGTTGATCGACAGTGAAGCCGTGGCGGCGCGCATGCTGGTGCGCGAACTCGAAACGCTCTGGCCCGGCACCGATGTCGAACCGGTGGTGCTGCCGTTGCTCGGACTGCGCATCGAGAAAGTGCTGCAAGGCACCGCCGCGCAGCTCGGCAGAAGCCTCACGCTCGAGGATATCGATGCGATTCGCCGCGCGGTGGAAGCGGCGGCGATGCAGGCACCGACAGTCGACGGCATCGAGGCCGCATTGGCTCAGGTGCCGCTCACCAAAGGTTGCGCGAGCAACAGCTTCCGCCCGTATGTGGAATCGGTGCTGGCGCGCACGGGCCTCGAGAGGTTTTTCGGCGACCGCCTGTTCTGCGCCGATACGGTGCCGAATCCGAAGCCCGCGCCCGATGTTTATCTGGCGGCGGCGAGGGGGCTCGGCCTCGCGCCCTCGTGGTGCCTCGTGGTGGAGGACAGCGTCACGGGCGTGACGGCGGCGAGCGCGGCGGGTATGACGGTGCTCGGTTTCATAGGCGGCGGTCATGCGAGCGATGCGCAGATCGACAAGCTCCATGCGGCGGGCGCGCGTCACGTATTCGACGACATGCAGCAGCTGCCGGAACTGGTCGCGCAATGGACGCTGAGCGTGACGGCCGCCGCGCCGTAGACGGCATACGTGGCACGGGAAAGCGAGGCACCGGGATACGAATCAACGCGGCAGCCTGGGGAAATTCAGGCAACCGAAGCAACGGACAAGCAACACATAGCATTACACGGAGACACATCATGGCAAGCGTAACTCTGCGCAACATCCGGAAGGCGTACGACGACAACGAAGTGATGCGCGACATCAACCTCGATATCGCCGACGGCGAGTTCGTCGTGTTCGTGGGCCCGAGCGGTTGCGGTAAATCAACGCTGATGCGGATGATCGCCGGCCTCGAAGATATCAGCGGCGGCGATCTGACCATCGACGGCATGCGCGTGAACGACGTCGCACCCGCCAAGCGCGGCATTGCGATGGTGTTCCAGTCGTACGCGCTATATCCGCACATGACGCTGTACGACAACATGGCGTTCGGCCTGAAACTCGCCGGCACCAAGAAGCCGGAAATCGACGCGGCCGTGCGCAACGCGGCGAAGATCCTGCACATCGACCATCTGCTCGACCGCAAGCCGAAGCAGTTGTCCGGCGGACAGCGTCAGCGCGTGGCGATCGGCCGCGCGATTACGCGCAAGCCGAAAGTATTTCTGTTCGACGAGCCGCTGTCGAATCTCGACGCCGCGTTGCGCGTGAAAATGCGCCTCGAATTCGCGCGTCTTCATGACGAACTGAAGACCACGATGATCTACGTGACGCACGATCAGGTCGAAGCCATGACGCTGGCGGACAAGATCGTCGTGCTGTCGGCGGGCAATCTGGAACAGGTCGGCAGCCCGACCATGCTGTATCACGCGCCGGCCAACCGTTTTGTCGCGGGATTCATCGGTTCGCCGAAGATGAATTTCATGGAAGGTGTCGTGCAGTCGGTCACGCATGATGGTGTCACGGTGCGCTATGAAACCGGCGAAACCCAGCGCGTCGCGGTGGAACCGGCCGCGGTCAAACAGGGCGACAAGGTGACGGTCGGCATTCGCCCCGAACATCTGCATGTCGGCATGGCCGAGGACGGCGTTTCGGCCCGCACCATGGCGGTCGAATCGCTCGGCGACGCGGCGTATCTGTATGCAGAGTCGAGCGTTGCGCCGGACGGGCTGATCGCGCGGATTCCGCCGCTCGAGCGGCATACCAAGGGCGAGACCCAAAAACTCGGCGCGACGCCGGAGCATTGCCATTTGTTCGACAGCGCGGGGAAAGCATTCCAGCGCAAGATCGTCGAAGTGCTGGCCGCGTAAGTTTTCCAAGGGCCGCCTTCTTGCGGCCCTGACTTCCGAACTCTGCAACGACTCTATGCCGCGCCCTTCGAGCGCGGCATTTTTTTCATCAGTAATGCGTGGCTGCGTTGCTCGACAGATCCATCCTGATCAATCGAGTGGCGCGCAAACGCTAACGTCCCGCCTATCCCATCGGCTCACCGCAACAGCTCGCCGCATCCGGTCAACCGCGTTTATCGTGATCGTCACGGTCATGTCATGAATAGTCATCGCCTCGCGAACGCCTAAAGAAAATAGCATGGGGACTGAAATCTTCTTCCCATCAACAGGCATTCGAGCGAACGTGACCCACTCTCTTCAAGATGTTCTTACACCACCGCCACGACGTAAATTCATTGCTGATATCGCCCGGCTCTCGGTGGCTGGAGTCGTGACCGGATGGACGCCGGTTTATCAGATCGCCGCGCACGCGCAAGGTGCCGCGCCAGTTCCGGCCAATTTTCCCACCGGTATTCCGCTGTATAAGCAGGCATTCCAGAATTGGAGCGGTGAAATCGCGATAGCGGACGTCTGGACAGCGTCGCCCGACACGCCCGCCGCTGTGGTCACGATTGTCAATTGGGCGCGCGCGAACGGATATCGCATCAGGCCGCGCGGCTATATGCACAACTGGTCCCCGCTGACGATCGACCGGACCAGCGGGGCGTCACAAGTCGTCCTGCTCGACATGACGAGGTCGCTCAACGCAGTAACCGTGGACACGTCATCTCAGCCCGCACGCGTCACGGCGCAAACCGGCATTTCGATGGAAGCGTTACTCGCCACGCTGGAAAAATTCGGTCTGGGCGTGACGGCCTCGCCGGCTCCAGGTGACATTACGCTAGGCGGCGCTCTTGCGATCGGTGCGCACGGAACAGCCATACCCGCTTCCGGCGAAACCGCTTTGAAGGGGCATACCTACGGCTCGCTGAGCAATCTGATCCTGTCGCTTACGGCGGTCGTGTTCGATGCCCAGAAACAGCAGTATGCGCTGCGCACGTTCAAGCGATCCGATCCGGACATCGGCGCGTTCCTCGTTCATCTCGGCCGCGCGTTGATCGTCGAGGCGACGCTCGAAGCGGGCGTCAACCAGCGGCTGCGCTGCCAGAGTTTCGTGGATATTCCGGCATCCGAACTGTTCGCCCCGGCGAAGTCCGGGGGACGTACGATCGACTCGTTCCTCGACCGCACAGGCCGGATGGAGGCGATCTGGTTTCCGTTCACGAGTTGCCCGTGGCTCAAGGTGTGGACGGTGCAATCCCGCAAGCCGCTCTTCTCGCGGGAGGTAACGAAGCCCTATAACTATTCATTTTCCGATTCCATCCCGCAGCCGCTGGCGGAGCTGATCAAACGCATCGTGATCGGGGGCGAACGCCACCTGACGCCGGCTTTTGGGCAGCTGCAGATGGGTATCGTCATGGCGGGGCTGGGCGTCACGTTCAGTGGCGACATCTGGGGCTGGTCGCGCAACGTTCTGCAATACGTCCGTCCTTCGACGCTGCGCGTGACCGCAAACGGCTACGCCGTGCTTGCCCGGCGTGCTGACGTGCAACGCATCATCCACGAGTTCGTGCAGTTCTATCAGAACCGGGTCGAGGCCTACAGGCAACGCGGCGAATACCCAATGAATGGCCCGGTCGAAATCCGCGTGACCGGGCTCGACCAACCGGCCGATGCCGGGCCGGGTGCCGCCACGCCGTCGCTTGCCGCACTCAAGCCGCGCCCAGACCATCCGGAGTGGAACATCGCCGTCTACTTCGATATTTTGACGATGCCCGGCACGCCGGCGGCGAACGGTTTCTATCGGGAAATCGAGCAGTGGATGATGTCGAACTACGCAGGCTCATATGCGACCGTGCGCCCCGAATGGTCGAAAGGCTGGGCCTATACAAATGCCGCCGCGTGGCAGGACAGCGTGATGATTGGCAGCACGATTCCGAATCTGTATTCCGAGGGACAGCCGTCAGGGGCCAGTTGGAACACGGCGCGCAATACGCTTAACCGCCACGATCCGCACCGCATCTTTTCTTCCACGCTGCTTGACTGTCTGCTCCCTTAACGCAGGCGGCGAGCGCGTCCGCGCGATCGGCAGCGGACCCGCTTTCAACCGGCTCCAGCATTGAACGGTGACTCGTCGCGAGCCGCTGACCAATACCCGGCCAGACGGGTTATCTGGCACGCAAAATCAACAGAGGAAATCAGCATGCAACGACTCACGTCGACGAAAATCGACACGTATTTTTCCAGTGCGCGATTCAGCAATTCGAATGCTTCGGACGTGCCATCTGCCATGTCCACGTGCGGCGGTCACGAGCGTGAGCAGCGGATGTCCGGGTTTAACGCCACCTTCGGCAATACGGAACGCCACTGCGCTGGCTCCAGCGCCACTCGCGAACGGGTACGCGACTCAGATGTCATGAGCGCAACCTCGATGGTCACCAGCCGGAACGAGATGTCGACGGCTTCATATCCTTCCAAATGCGGCAAGCCTGACCAATCTGCGGACTCGAACACGAAGAGCGCGATGAGTTTGATCGGCTCAGCGATGATCGACTGCGTGTCCAGGAGCAACGACTTTCTGAATACGCCGCTCATTTCCTCGGTCGGCCAGCTGTTCAACCTGGCCGGCCCCTGCGGGCGGCTTTGTCACGTCTTACCCGATCTCGCCGGTTATGCCGTTTCCAAGGCGGTCGCCGGCATTGGTCGGGCGCTAGGCGGTACCGGCTCGCCGAACTACCACTTCGAGCACGAGTGGTTGCCCGCCGGCACGTCTGCGGCGCGGGCCTGATTTTTCGGCATGCGCAGTCGGTCACGTCCGATGGTGTGATGTTTCGCTGCCGAACCGGCAAGCCCCAAAAAAACGGCGCGACGCCGGAGCATTGCCATTTGTTCGACAGCGCAGGCAAAGCATTCCAGCGTAAGATCGTTGAAGTGCTAGCCGCGTGACGATTGGGAAAGCGGCGGGCGCGCCGCTTTCCTTTTCAATCACGCTCTGGGAACGCTCATGCCCGCCTATGTCGTCATTACGCGCGAGAAAACGCTCGATCCCGCCAAACTGGAAGAGTACAAACAGGTTGCGCCTGCAACCTTCGAGCAGCATCCGGTGATGATGCTGGCGAGCCATGGGCGCAGGGAAGTGGTGGAAGGTCCGGCGATCGAAGACATTCTGATCCTCGAATTCACCAGCTACGATGAAGCGCTCGCCTGGTATCACAGCCCGGAGTATCAGGCCGTCAGCGACACGCGCCTGCAAGGCGCCGACTATCGCATCATCATCACCGAAGGCTTGCCGGTCATGTAAGACGAACGTGGACCGCTTTCGGCGCTGCGTCCGACGGTGTGCGAACGTCCGCTCAGGCTTCGAGCGCGGCTCGCGCGCACGACTCGTCAGTGACCAGTCCGGAGAGCCAGCCGCCTTTGAGCACCGCAATCAGCGCCTCGCGCTTGCGCTCGCCGCCGGCGAAGCCGATGGTGGGACGCCGTGGCGGCGAATCCAGTGCGATGCTCGTCACGCGCCGGCCGATCGGCGATTCGACGTGCGCGCCGGCCGAATCGATCGGCAGTCCGAGCATTTCGGCCACCGCGCCGTTCTGCATCAATTCCTTCACTTCCGCCGACGTAATGAAGCCGTCTTCGTGCAACGGACAATTCGGCCCGATATTGCCGATGCCGACGAACGCCACGTCGGCCTGCGCCGACAGCGATTCGACGATCCGGTACAGCCGGTGATTGCACCACTGCGCGCGCTCCGCTTCGCTATCGGCGAGCAGCGGCGCGGGCAGCAGAAAATGCTTGCCGCCGGTCTTCTCCGAAATGTGCAGCGCGACGTCGTAGCGGTTCGAGGAGCCGTCCTGGGCGATCGCCCCGACCATGGATACCAACCGGTGTTGCGGACGGTCCAGTTGCGCGATCTGATCGACCGCGGCCTTCAGCGTCCGGCCGCTGCTCACCGCGACCACCATCGGTTTTTCTTCGCCGAGATAGCGTTCCATCACCTGCGCGCCGGCCACCGCCAGCTTGCGGTCGACTTCCTCCGACGTATCGCTGTCGACCGGCACCACTTCGCACATGCTCAAACCGTAGCGCTTCGACAGTTGATCGGCGAGCGCGAGGCAATCGGCCAGTTGATGATCGACACGCACGCGAATCAGATTCTTTTCCACTGCGAAGGCGACCAGCCGCTGCGCGACCGGACGCGACACCTGGAGCTTTTCGGCGATCTCGTTCTGGGTATTGCCGGCGACGTAGTAGAGCCACGCGGCGCGGGTAGCAAGATCTAATTTTTCTGTGGACTTGGGCACGGTGACGGTTCGCTTGAAGTGCGCCGATGATAGCAGCCGGTCTGCGCGCTTTAACTACACCTGGCGCGCAAACCGGCTGCGGATTGCCGGTCAGGCAAGCGGCTGCCGCGCGGGGTCGAACAGCGGCCGCACATGGCGATAGAGTGCGCGAAACGCTTCGAGCCGCGTGCGCAATTCGGCGTGGCGGCGCGGGTTCGGTGTGAACTCCTTTTCGATCGGCGGCTTGGTCAGCACCGTGGCCGGATCGCCGCCGGCCGCCAGCCAGCCGAGACGTGCCGCGCCGAGCGCCGCGCCGGTTTCGCCGCCGCCGTGCTTGCGCGTCGCCGTATCGAGCGAGTCGGCCAGCAATTGCGCCCAGTAGTCGCTGCGGGCGCCGCCGCCGAGCAGGGATAGCGCCTTCGCTTCGGTGCCGGCCGCGCGCAGCGCGTCGAGGCCGTCGGTGAGCGCGAGCGTGACGCCTTCGAGTACCGCGTAGCCGAGCAGCGCGCGATCAGTTGCGTGATTCATGCCGAAGAACACGCCTTGCGCATACGGGTCGTTGTGCGGCGTGCGTTCGCCGGACAGATAGGGCAAAAAGAGCGGCGCGGTGTTCAACGCGTCGGCCGGGAGCGCCTCGATTTCGGCAAGCAGGGTCGGCTCGTCGGTGGAGGTGAGCTTGCAGACCCAGCGCAGGCAGCTCGCGGCGGACAGCACCACGCTCATCTGATGCCAGCGATCCGGAATCGCGTGACAGAACGCATGCACCGCCGAAGCCGGATTCGGCCGGAAGCTGTCGCCGACCACGCACAACACGCCCGACGTGCCGAGCGAAACGAAGCCGTCGCCGGGTTGCGTCGCGCCGATGCCGATCGCGCTGGTGGCGTTGTCGCCACCGCCGGCCGCGACGATCACGCCGTCGCTCAGGCCGAATTCGCGCGCCACCTCGGGCAGCAGCGTGCCGGACGGCTCGCTGCCTTCGCACAGGCTCGGCATCTGCGCGCGTGACATGTTGCAGGCCGCGAGCAGCGAATCGGACCAGTCGCGTTTGGCGACGTCGAGCCACAGCGTGCCGGCCGCGTCCGATGGATCGGACACCTTGCCGCCGGTCAATTGCAGGCGCAAGTAATCCTTCGGCAGCAGCACGCAGGCGGTCCGCGCAAAAATGTCCGGCTCATGGCGCGCGACCCACAGCAGCTTCGGCGCGGTGAAACCAGGCATGGCGAGATTGCCGGCCACGCTGTGCAACTCCGGCGCGCGTTCGGTCAATTCCGCGCATTCTTTGTCGCTGCGCATGTCGTTCCATAGGATCGCGGGCCGCAACACGCGGTCCTGCGCGTCCAGCAGCACGGCGCCGTGCATCTGACCGGACAGGCCGATGCCGCGAATCTGCGCGAACTCGTCGGGATGTTTGGCGCGCAGGGCGGCGAGCGCGCTGCGCGTGCCCGCCCACCAGTCTTCGGGATTCTGCTCGGCCCAGCGCTGATGAGGGCGCGAAACGGTAAACGGCGAGCCTGCGGTGCCGATCACGCGTCCGTTGGAGGCGAGCAGCAGAACTTTCACTTCGGACGTGCCGAGGTCGATGCCGAGATACATGGGCGCGGAACCTTCGTCGTTAGAGATGCGCTACTTTAGCCGCACATGGCACGCGGTGCCATGCGCATTAAGCCTGGCAGCGCGTGTTTCGATGCCGCGCGACGCGCGGCGCTTGTTGAGCTCAATGGATGAGGCCGGCGCGGTCGGCGCTCAAATCGCGCCGCGTTTGGCCAGCCATACATCGACACGCGCCAGTGCGCCCTCCAGCGCCGATTCCAGTTCCGGCGTCTGCGCCATGCTGCCCCATAGCAGCCGGTCGGCGGCGAACGCTTTCAACGGATCGGGCGCCGCGAAAAAGCCGCGCGCCACGCGCTCGTCCATCACGCCATCCTGATACGTGTACGGCAGCTTGCCGGCGTTCCAGCGTTCGAGAAAGCGGAAGAACAGCGCGGGCAGCATTGCCGTCGCCGCCGGTGTGGCGCCGCGCTCGAAGCACTCCGTCAACGTCGGCGCGATAAAGCCCGGCAGCTTCGAAAAGCCGTCCGCCGCCACGCGCTGGTTCGTGTCCTGGATATACGGATTGCTGAAGCGCTCCAGCACCACATCGCGATAGCGTTCGAGATCGAGCGGACTCGGTGTGAGACACGGAATCACGTCTTCCGTGACGTAGTCGAAGGCGAATCGATTGATGTCCGGGTCGAGCGTGCCTTCGTGAATGTAGTTCAGCCCGACCAGCGTACCCGCCCATGCGATGCAGCTGTGCGGCGCATTGAGAATGCGGATCTTCGCTTCCTCGTACGGCATCACCGAGTCGACCAGTTCCGCGCCGACCTTTTCCCATGCCGGGCGGCCCGCGATAAACCGGTCCTCGATCACCCACTGAATGAACGCTTCGCCCATTACCGGGCAGGCGTCGTCGACGCCGGTGGCGGCCTTGACGCGTTCGCGCACATCCGGCGTGGGACGCGGCGTGATGCGATCGACCATCGAACTCGGACAGGCCGTGTTGTCGTCGAACCATTGCGCGAGTTCCTCCGCGCCGCGTCGTTCGAGAAACTCGCTCATGCCCGCGTGGAAGCGTTCGCCGTTGCTGCGCAGGTTGTCGCAGGTCTGCAGCGTGACGGGGCCCGCGCCGCGTTTCATGCGCGCGTCGAGAATCGCTGCGAGCGCGCCGTAAATGGTGGTGTGGCCGCCCTCGAGGTCGGCGGCGAGATCGGCGTTGGCGGTGTCGAGTTCGTCATCTTCGTCGAGGTAATAGCCGCCTTCGGTGACGGTGAACGCGATGATCTTGCAGGCCGGGTCGGCGCCCGCTTCGATCAGCGCGTCGAGGCTTTCGGTCCACGGCACGACGCGCTCGATCGAGCGAATGGTTTCGTACGCGCGCTCACCTTGGGGCGTGACGGTCTCGAGTGTGTAGACGCCGTTTTGCGCGGCGAGCGCTTCGAGCACCGCATTCATATCGCTGCGGATGTTGCCGACCGTCAGCGACCAGTGCGGCTCGCCGGGCACCTTGGCCTCGTTCAACCGATGCAGATACCACGCCTGATGCGCGCGATGAAACGATCCCGCGCCGATGTGCAGGATCACGTGTGCGGCAGCGCCGCTGCCTTGCCCGCTGTTCATGTGCGTCTCCTGAATGTCCTTGCTCGCACGATTCGAAGCGTGCGTTTTTTTCGTGAGTGCCTCCAACCAGACGCATCGCGTCCGCGCCCCGGGTAGCGAAGAAACCTGGAAGGCCTGGCGTTGTCTCGGTATGGAGCATTTGCTCTGTGTGTGAGCGAATGATCGTACCGGCTGAAACGAAAGTCAAGGCGGAGCCACAGGCTTTTTTGTGGCGCAGCGCGGCGCAGCGGGGCTTTTCGACGTGGCTCGCGGGACGCCGTTGTGTGGTGGAAGTGCGTTGCCGCATGTATTGCGTTGCATCAAATTTGACAGGCGATGCGCCAGGACTAACCCGAATGCAAAAAAGTATCGATCCGCGGTTTCATTTTTAGTGGTGAAGAGCGCGTTAGAGGGTTACGGTTCGCTATATAAGACAAAGACCGGCGGCGCCGTTGGCAGGCCGCTTCATGGAGGCAGACAGTGCAACCCGATCTCGAACTCGTGGCCGTGCGCCGCGACGAATCGTTCAAAGTGTGGTCGCACGGTTATCCGTATCGCACCGTGCGTTGGCACTTTCATCCCGAATACGAGATTCATCTGATCGTGGCGACGACCGGCAAGATGTTCGTCGGCGATCACATCAGCAGCTTCACGCCTGGCAATCTGGTGCTGATCGGACCGAACTTGCCGCACAACTGGGTGAGTGAAGTGCCGCAAGGGGAAAGCATTGCGCAGCGCAATCTGGTCGTGCAGTTCGGGCAGGAGTTCGTGTCGAGCTGCGTTGAGAGTTTTCCGGAGTGGCGTCAGGTCGAGGCACTGCTCGCGGATTCACGGCGTGGCGTGTCGTTCGGTGCGCAGACGAGCGCGGCGATCCAGCCGCTGTTTCTTGAGTTGCTGGCGGCGCGTGGGTTGCGTCGGCTCGTGCTGTTCATGTCGATGCTCGACATTCTGGTGAACGCTGAAGATCGTGAGATGCTGGCGAGTCCTGCTTATCAGGCCGATCCTGGTGGGTTTGCTTCGACTCGGATCAATCATGTGCTCACTTATATCGGGGGGAATCTCGCTAATGAGTTGCGGGAGTCGGATCTCGCGCAGCTCGCGGGGCAAAGTGTCAGCGCGTTTTCGCGGTATTTTCGGCGGCATACTGGGTTGCCGTTTGTGCAGTATGTGAATCGGATGCGGATCAATCTGGCTTGTCAGTTGCTCACCGAAGATGAGTTGAGCGTCACTGATATTTGTTTCAAGGCGGGGTTTAATAATTTGTCGAATTTCAACCGGCAGTTTCTGGCGGTGAAGGGGATGGCGCCTTCGAAGTTTCGGCGTTATCAGCAGTTGAATGGGGGTAGTCGTGATGGTTCAGAAGGAGGGGTGGGGCGGTCGATGGTTGTTTGAGGTGGGGGGCATGCGGCAGGGGATGTTTGATGACTGCTGGTTTCGGGTTTCTGGTTTTAGGGTGTTGGCCTTTCCTTGCTTTCTTAGTGGTCTATTAGCGTTGCCCCTGTGCGGGGCGGCACCTACTTTCTTTGCCGCGGCAAAGAAAGTAGGCAAAGAAAGCCGCTTTGAACCGCTAGCCCATAAGCGGGTCCCCCGCGCAGCCACGGTAGTGGTGCATCTGGAATCCGTGTTCTCGCACATTCGACGCGTGTGACAAGGCCGTCATTCTTCCCGCCTCGCGCTGCGCGCTCGCCGGAACGGTCGGCTTAAGACCAGTGGGATTGGCTGGGGGAGGTGGGGCCGTCGGCTTCGCCTCGGCGAAAGGCCGGTAAAGGCTTCTGGTCTGCGGGCAGTGGCTGCTCTCAATGTGCCGCTGCGGGCCTATCCGTAATTTCGTGGGCGAGGCATATCATGAAGGATGAAGATCATGGATGTGCCAATCATGAAGAAGAGACGCACTGTCGCCTCGCAGGCAGCGGCCCGCGGGCCGCTGCCTGCACTGCCCAGAAGCGCTGCTCGATGAACTGGTGAAGGGCCCGATGACGCCCGCCGAGGTTCAGGACCTGATGCTGGCGTTCAACAAGGCACTGATCGAGCGGGCGATGGGCGCCGAGATGAGCATGCATCTGGGCTACCGGCCCGGCCAGCCCAGGCCCTCTGAGCAGACCAACGAGCGCAACGGCGCCAGCGGCAAGACGGTGATCACCGAGCGCGGCCCGGTCAGGGTCGATCTGCCGCGCGACCGCGATGGCAGCTTCGAGCCGATCCTGATTCCCAAACACGAGCGCCGATTCACGGGCTTCGACGAGCGCATTATCGCGATGTACGCCCGGGGCATGAGCGTGCGCGAGATTCAGGCGTTTCTGGCCGAAAGCTACAGCACCGAGGTCTCCCCCGACTTCATCAGCTCGGTCACCGACGAAGTCATGGCCGAAACGCTCGCCTGGCAGAGCCGTCCGCTCGAGCCGATGTATCCGGTGGTGTTCTTCGACGCGCTGCGCGTGAAGATCCGTGGCGACGGCGTGGTGAGCAACAAGGCAGTGTATCTGGCGCTGGGCATCCAGGCCGACGGTCAGCGCGACGTGCTCGGCCTGTGGATCGAGCAGACCGAAGGTGCGAAGTTCTGGCTCAAGGTGTTCAACGAACTGAAGACCCGGGGCTGCCAGGACATCCTGATCGCGGTGGTCGACGGCCTGAAGGGGCTGGCCGAGGCGATCGGCACGGCGTACCCGCGCACGGCCGTGCAGACCTGCATCGTGCACCTGATCCGCAACAGTCTGGAATACGCCAGCTACAAGGATCGCAAAAGCGTCGCCGCAGCGCTGCGTCCGGTCTACGCCGCCGCGAACGAACAGGCCGCGCAGCAGGCCCTGGAGGCCTTTGCCGAAGGGCCATGGGGCGCGAAGTACCCGACCATCGTGCAGTCGTGGCGACGGGCGTGGGAGAACGTCACGCCGTTCTTCGTGTTTCCGCCCGACATACGCCGGGTGGTGTACACCACGAACGCCATTGAGAGTCTGAACATGCAACTACGCAAGATCATCAAGACCCGCGGCCACTTCCCCAACGACGAGGCCGCCATCAAGTTGCTCTGGCTGGCGCTGCGCAATGTGCTTAACAAGTCCGTGCGAACGGCATTCGACTGGTCGAGCGCCATGAATCAGTTCGCTATTCTGTTTGGTGAGCGTTTTACTCAGGCACGCGGTTAATTCCGCTAACCGCCTCGCCCACAAAAATACGGACAGGTTCAGGCCGTCATACTTCCCGCCTCGCGCTCCGCGCTCGCCGGAACGGGTGGCTCAAAACCTGCACGATTGTCGGGGAGAGGTGGGGGCCGTCGGCTTCGCCTCGGCGAAAAGGCCGTTAATGCCTTCCGGTCTGCGAGGAGTGGGCCGCTCTCAATGTGCCGCTGCTGTTCGACACGCGAGCGTCTTGAATCGCACTCGCCCGTTCTCCATCTGCTTCGTTGCGCCAGTACGTTCGCGGCCCTCTGGCGCCCTTCGCGTCGCCTTCATCAACAGGTTTGCCGCATGGCGTGCCGTAATCCGGCTTTGAGGGATTCCCTTCGCGTCCAGCGCGATCACCTGGTACAGTTCACGGTCAATCTCAACCTCGCGCTGGTAATCCTCGCCAGTGTCGAGCAGCAACTCCAGCAACTCTCGCTGTTGCTGCCTCTCCTCTCTCGTCACAGCCGGACTCCTAACTATTGAAGACAAAAGCGTGACTAACTTGTCCAGTTGAGTCAGTTGACGTTCAATCAGTCCGAATGCGGACAGCGCGAGTTTCTCGTATTGAAGTGCGTCAACAGGTGGGCGCGATGTGGTTCGTGAATGCTTGGCTGATTTACTCATGGCGCGATCTCCCTGAAACTTGACTGGATCGCCCGACAGTCGCTTGCGCGGTGGTGAGCGGGCACATTGATGGGTTTAGCAGACCGGTGCGTAGTACCAGAAACCGGCGAGCCGCGAGGCTCCCCCACCACGGCCCGCCCATCGAAGAAAGGCGTGCAAAGGCAGCCGCACATTTGCTTGCACAAACGCACGGGATACTACGCATAACAGGCTGCTATACCTGCTGTCGTGAAGCACACGACAAGAATGAGTTTAATCACATCGCTTCGCACGTGATCACCTGAATAGGCTAAAACGCGCGCACCACGTCGATTTCTGAAATTTCCTGGAGGAGTGCGCGAATAAAAGACTACAGCGCCCGAGAAGCGTCAGCACAGAAACGCACTGATTGTGAAATAGCGAGCCGCTGTTTGGGGCATGTGACGGTCATTCTCGTGCGCGAGATCATTCCATCGCGGCTATCAGCGTCACGACCCTTGAGCTTTTAAGGCTCGAACCGAACGATTCGATTGCATGCGACACCGTTGGCCCGAGGCCATTGCGTGGCATCGCCGAGGCGAAGCCGAGGGCTCCCACCGCGCACCGATAGAACCCTTGGTTTTGAACAGACCCTTCCGGCGAGCGCGCAGTGCGAGGCGGGAAGAATGACAGCCTTGTCACTCACGCCGAGTGTGCGAGAACACGAATTCCAGATGGACCACTACCGTGGCTGCGCGGGGGACCCGCTTAAGGGCTGGCGGTTCAAAGCGGCTTTCTTTGCCTACTTTCTTTGCCGCGGCAAAGAAAGTAGGTGCCGCCCCGCACAGGGGCAACGCGAATAGACCACAAACAAATCAAGAAAAGGCCAACCCCCAAAGAGCACACCCCAAAAAAAGGCCAGCCGCCGAGGCAAATGCCCTAACTACAGCATAGTCCTAACATGCCAAAGCTCAGGAAACAAAACCACATCGAGCATCTTGCGCAGATAAGTAGCCCCACTAGTCCCACCGGTGCCCTGCTTAAACCCAATAATCCGCTCAACGGTAGTGACATGCCTGAATCGCCACTGCCGAAACGCATCCTCGAGATCGACAAGCTCCTCAGCCATCTCATACAGTTCCCAATACTGCGAAGGATTCCGATAAACCTCCAGCCAGGCTGCTTCAACAGAAGCATCGTGCACAGTAGGCTGTGTCCAGTCCCTCTCAAGCCGGGAAGGCGAAATCGCAAACCCACGCCGCGCCAGCAACCGCACCACTTCATCATAAAAAGAAGGCGCCTCCAGCGAAGCTGTCACCTCAGCCAGCACATCAGCCCGATGCGCATGCGGCTTCAGCATCAGCTCATTCTTATTGCCGAGCAAAAACTCGATCTGCCGATACTGATACGACTGAAACCCGGAAGAACTCCCCAAATAAGGCCGCATCGCCGTGTACTCGGACGGCGTCATCGTCGCGAGAACACTCCATGCCTGCACGAGCTGCTCCATGATCCGCGACACACGCGCGAGCATCTTGAACGCGGGCGGCAACTCATCGCGATGCACGGCCTGCAACGCCGCGCGCAACTCATACAACGCGAGCTTCATCCACAACTCGCTCGTCTGATGCTGAATGATGAACAGCATCTCGTTATGATCCGGCGACAACGGATGCTGCGCATCGAGCACCGTCCCGAGCGACAGATAATCGCCGTAACTCATCGACTCCGAAAAATCGAGCTGCGCGTCGTGCCAGCCATCGCCCGACTTAGCGGCGGAAACGGCCGGGGCGGCCGAATGTGAAGCCACACTCCCATGCCCGAACGGACATCCCTGTGCCGGTTTCTCTTCCGGCAACCCCGGTGTTTGCATGTGATCGGTCATCGCGCGCTCCTCAGGTCACAGCGCCGCGTGCGGCAAATTCAGGCGCACGCCAGGTCTCTTGCGTCAGGACATCGCGCAAGGTTTCCACGGCGTCCCACACGTCGACAAAGCGCGTATACAGCGGCGTAAAACCAAACCGCAGCACATGCGGTTCGCGATAATCGCCGATCACCCCGCGTGCAATCAACGCCTGCATCACCTCATAACCATGCGGATGTTCGAAGCTCGCATGCGAGCCGCGCTGCGCATGCTCGCGTGGGGTCACGAGCTTCAGCGGAAACTCGCCGCAACGCGTTTCAACGAGTTCGATGAACAGATCGGTCAATGCCAGCGACTTCTGGCGGATCGTCTGCATGTCGGTCTGCAGGAACACGTCGAGTCCGCATTCGACGAGCGACATCGACACCATCGGCTGCGTGCCGCACAAAAAGCGGCCGATGCCCTCGTCGGGCTGATACGCCGGATCCATCTTGAACGGCGCGCGATGTCCCCACCAGCCGGACAGCGGTTGCGAAAATTCGTTTTGATGGCGCTTGGGCACCCAGACGAACGCGGGCGAACCGGGGCCACCGTTCAGATACTTGTACGTGCAGCCGACCGCGTAATCCGCGCCAACGCCGTTCAGATCGACCGGCACCGCACCCGCTGAATGCGCGAGGTCCCACAGCGCGAGCGCGCCTTTGTCGTGGATCAGTTGGGTGAGTGCGGCCATGTCGTGCATGTAGCCGGTGCGGTAGTTCACGTGCGTGATCATCGCAATCGCGGTGTCGTCGCCGATCGCGGCAGGCAATTCGGAAGGATCGTCGACCAGACGCAATTCGTAGCCTCGGTCGAGCTGTTCGATCAGCCCCTGCGCAATGTACAGGTCGGTCGGGAAATTCGAGCGCTCAGAAACGATCACGCGACGCTTCGGATCTCGCGCATTCGCCACCCGCACCGCGGCGGACAGCAGCTTGAACAGGTTGATCGAAATCGTATCGGTGACGACTACTTCGTCTTCCGCCGCGCCGATCAGCGGCGCGAGCTTGTTGCCGAGGCGGCGCGGCAGCGCGAACCAGCCCGCGGTGTTCCAGCTGCGAATCAGGCCTTCGCCCCATTCGGCGGCGATCACGGTCTGCGCGCGCTGCGCGGCGGCGGCCGGCGGCACGCCGAGGGAGTTGCCGTCGAGATAGATGGTCGTCGACGACAGCGCGAATTGATCGCGCAACGCCGCCAGCGGGTCGGCACTATCGAGCGCCAATGCTTCTTCACGGTGGTTCATGGTGATTCCGTCAGTCAGATCAGAGGTAGTCAGTGAGACTCGGGCAGCGCGCGCAATATTGCGCGCACCGGGCTTGCGTCGAGCGTGGTCAGCTTGAGCGGCAGCGCGATCAGTTCGTAGTCGCCGGGGGCGACGTCGTCGAGCACGATGCCTTCGAGAATCGCCATGCGATGCGCGCATATCCGGTGGTGAGCGTCCATCGTCTTCGACTCCTGCGGGTCGAGCGACGGCGTGTCGATGCCGATCAGCTTTACGCCGCGCGAAGCCAGCAGGTCGATCGTGTCCGGCGCGACTGCACAGAACGCGCTGTCCCAGGCCGTAGTCGGCGCGTTTCTGTAAGTGCGCAGTAAGACTCGCGGCGGCAGGTCGTCGAGCGAGCCATTCAGGTGTTGTGGCGTCACAACAGGCGCGGCGCCGATGCAATGAATCACGCGGCATCGGCCGAGGTACGCATCGAGCGGGACTTCGCCGATCGCGGCGCCTGCGGCGTCGTAGTGCAGCGGGGCGTCGGTGTGCGCGCCGGTGTGAGGCGACAGCGTCAGCCGCGCGACGTTGACGGGCGAGCCCGCCTCCATGCGCCACACGCGCTCGATACCCACCGGCGTATCGCCCGGCCACACGGGCGTGGCGGTATCGACGGCGGGGGTGATGTCCCAGAGTGTTGGCATAGTCGCATCGGCGGTTTGTGTCTATCAGGGAATGATAGGTGGCTTGCCGCGAAATGTGATTGCGAAAAAATCTCCTTCTACGCCGTGTCTTGGAACATAATTTGATATAAATGGGAAAGGGAGACCGAATATGAACGCGATCTCGCTCGACGCCACCGATTGCCGTATCTTGACGGTGCTTCAGCAAGAAGGACGGATCAGCAATCTCGACCTCGCGGAGCGCATCTCGCTCTCGCCGTCAGCGTGCCTGCGACGCCTGCGGCTGCTCGAAGAGCAGGGCGTCATCGAACATTACCGCGCGTGTCTGAACCGCGAAGTGCTGGGTTTTGAACTGGAAGCGTTCGTGCAGGTGTCCATGCGCAACGACCAGGAGAACTGGCACGAGCGGTTTGCGGAAGCGGTGCGCGACTGGCCGGAAGTGGTCGGCGCGTTCGTGGTGACCGGCGAGACGCATTATCTGCTGCGAGTTCTCGCGCACAACCTCAAGCATTATTCGGATTTCGTGCTGCAGCGGCTCTACAAGGCGCCGGGCGTGATGGATATTCGTTCGAATATCGTGCTGCAGACACTCAAGGAAGATTCGGGCGTGCCCGTCTCGTTAGTGAAGAAAAGCAGTGGGCACGGCGCCACGCATAACGATCGCTGAGTGCGAGGGCGGCCGCGCGGTCAAAGCGGCTCGAGACCGTGAAACTGGCCGTTCTGAAAGACGAGCGGCGAGATCTCGGCGGCATTCTCATGCACGCCGCAGCGCTCCACTTCGCCGACGAAAATCACGTGGTCGCCTTCCTCGTAGCGGCTGCGGTTATGGCATTCGAACCAGGCGAGCGCGCCGTCCAGCACCGGCATGCCGGTGTCGCCTTCCGCATGCGACACGCCTTCGAAGCGGTCGCCCTTCACGGTCGCAAAGCGTTTGCACAGATCGAGCTGCGACGCGGCCAGCACGTTGACCACGTAGTGACTATTGGCGCGGAAGACGGGCATCGACGCCGAGCGCGTGGCGAGACTCCACAACACCAGCGGCGGATTGAGCGAAACCGAGTTGAACGAACTGGCCGTGATGCCGATCAATTGGCCGGATGCCGCGCGCGTTGTAATGACGGTGACACCGGTGGCGAATTGGCTGAGCGCCTGTTTAAAGGCGTTCTGGTCGAAGTTGGGCGGGCTGGCGCGCTTCATTGGGCGCAGGCCTCTGGCGCAAACCGGCTGAAGCCCGGGATGAAGCTGTCGCGCGCGCGGCCGAAAACAAATGATTCGAAAGTCATAGTGAAAATCGTCGATTTGTCCCAATTTTAACTGCAATCGCGGCGGATTGGCCGCGACCCCATCCGTTGTATGAAAAAACCGCTAAGCTGGAAAGCTCGTGGGTGGAACGAGTGTTGCGGCGAAGCGTGGACCGGCATCGGCCGATTGTGCGATTGTGAGTTCAAGGAGCGGGCAGCATGAGTCAGACAGGCGAAGTCGCCACTCTTGGCGGCGGTTGTTTCTGGTGCCTCGAAGCGGTGTACCTGGGCGTCGAAGGCGTGAACGCGGTGGAGTCGGGCTATGCGGGCGGCCAGACCCGGCAACCGACGTATGAGCAGGTGTGCGACGGCGAGACCGGCCACGCCGAAGTCGTGAAGGTCGACTTCGATCCGGCCAAAATCAGTTACCGCGAGATTCTCGACATCTTCTTCGCGATCCATGATCCGACGCAGTTGAACCGGCAGGGCAACGACGTCGGCACGCAATACCGCTCGGTGATCTTCACGCACTCCGAAGCGCAACGGGAAATCGCGCTGCAGGCGATCCGCGAGATTGGCGAACAGCAGATTTACGACGGGCAGATCGTCACCCAGGTCCTGCCGCTCGACGGCAACTACTGGCCTGCCGAGGCCTATCACCAGAACTATTTCGCGCACCACCCGAATCAAGGGTATTGCTCCTTCGTGGTGGCGCCGAAAGTGGCGAAGTTTCGTCAGAAGTTTGCTCACCGGGTCAGGGTGGGTTAACGAGCTGAGCCGCCGGTCACACGCTGCTTGTTAAGTTTCCGAGTGTGGCGGGCAGTCGTTTTCGTTGGGCGGCGCGGACGCATTGTCGTGCGAAGGTTCATGCTCGTGTTCATGAGCCAGCCGCGCATACGCCTCGATAATGGCCCGCGCCAACTCCAGGCAGCTCAGAGGCGCCGAGCCTTCCGCCTTGTTGTTGATCGCGATTACCACCGGCTGGCCGGCCAGCGCATAGCGCGCGGCCAGTTCGGCGAGTGACTCGCGGGTTGCGGGATCCGGGTCGACCAACTGGTTGAACGGCTCGTACTTGGCCTTCGCCTGTTCGTATTTGAAGCCACCGTGCAGGCTCCAGCGCACGATCAGCGGTCCGGCCGGTTCGCCGTCCAGCAGTGCGAGCGCTGCAGCCTGGCGCAGTGGATCGGGCATACTCGCGTGAATGCCCACGCAATAGCGCACGCCCGCGGTCTTGAGCGTACGGATGAAACGCGGCGTGAGCAGGCTCGCGTCACGGATCTCGATTGCGTAGCAGGTGCCTTCCGGCAGCTTCGGCAAGGCTGTCAGGAATTCGGCCAGCCGTTCGATGAACGCCGCCGGCTGCGCCAGTATCTGGTCCGGCAGTGGCGAAAGCTGAAACACCAGTGCGCCGGCCTTGGCGCCGAGGCCTTCGAGACAAGGTGTAACGAAGTCGTCGATCGCCATTTGCGCGTTCAGAAAACACGGGTTTATCGAGACCGGCTCGCCGCGTTCGGCGCGCACCGTGGCGTCGGTGATCGTCATCGGCGCTTTGACGATAAAGCGGAAGTGCTCGGGCACCTGCTGCGCGTAGCGCAAGTATTCGGTGACCGTGAGCGCCTGATAAAACGACCGGTCGATGCTGACCGTTTTCAGCAGCGGATGCGCGCCGTAGGCCGTGAGACCCTCGCGGGAGAGCTTGCTGTTGCTGTATTCGTCGCCGTAGACGATGCCGTTCCAGCCAGGAAACGACCATGTGGACGTGCCGAGGTGGATCTGCGCAGGGAGTTGGGCCGCGAGCGCGAGCAACTCGGGCGAGGGTGGGGCGGCGAGGATTTCGCGGGTGCGGCGCTTTTTCGGGGTGTCGGTAGGGACGTTCGCGGTGTCGGCTTCAGGCGGGGCGTCGCCTTCGTCTGGCTGCGATACGGCGGCGGCCCCAGCGCTGCCGCGCGCCTGCTTGACTCGGGCATCGGCCTTCTGCGGCGCTGGCTCCACCGGCATTCCGAACAGATCGAACTGCACGGCTTCGCCTGCGGCGCCCGATTCGCCTTCAACCGGCTGTTCAACTTCGCTTGTCCCGCTCTGGTCCATCGGTGTTCGACCTGCTGTTCAAAGGTTGCGCCGCGTCGCCCGCTCATGCACGGCGCCGCGGCGCAACCGGATTACAGCGGTTTGTCGTACATATAGCGGCGCGACCACGGCAGGGTTTTCGCGCTGCGGCCGGCTTTGCGGCACACCACCTGGTAGATCGAGACGTCGTCGTTTTCGAACGCGTAGGCGCAACCCGCCAGATACACGCGCCAGATACGGAATTTCTCGTCGTCGACCAGCTTGCGGGCTTCTTCCGCATGCGTTTCGAAATTTTCCGCCCAGATGTTCAGCGTGTGCGCATAGTGACGGCGCAGGCTTTCGACGTCAACCGCTTCGAGCCCGCCGCGCTGCATCGCTTCGAGTGCGAGGCTGATATGCGGCAGCTCGCCGTCGGGGAACACATAGCGGTCGATAAATTCGCCGCCGCCGAGCGCGGTCTCGCCGCTGTCCGAATCGCTCGAGGTAATGCCGTGATTCATGGCGACGCCGTCGTCGACCAGCAGATCGCGGATTTTCTCGAAGTAGCCCGGCAGATTCTTGCGGCCCACGTGCTCGAACATGCCGACGCTCGTAATGCGATCGAACTGCCCCTGCACGTCGCGGTAATCCTGCAGACGAATCTCGATCTGGCTTTCCAGGCCCGCGGCTTTCACGCGGGCGGTGGCAAGGTCGAACTGGTTCTGCGAGAGCGTCACGCCCACACACTTCGCGCCGAACTTCTGCGCCGCGCGCAAAACGAGCGCGCCCCAGCCGCAGCCGATATCGAGCAGGCGCTGCCCCGGTTGCAACTGGATCTTGGTGAGGATGTGGTCGATCTTCTTGATCTGCGCGGTGGCGAGATCTTCGTCGCCGTTCTCGAAGTACGCGCACGAGTACACCATGTTCTCGTCGAGCCAGAGTCTGTAGAACTCGTTCGAGACGTCGTAGTGATACTCGATCGCCTTCTTGTCCGACGCCTTCGAATGATTGAAGTAGCGCCGCACGCGCGCCAGCTTGCCCGCGGTCGTGACGGTATTGCGCGCCAATTCGTAGCTGACATTGATGATGTCCGACAGCTTGCCCTCGATGTCGATCTTGCCTTTCACGTACGCCTCGCCGAGATTGTCGAGGCTCGGTTCGAGCAGATAGGGCAGCGCCGTGGCGCTTTTGACATGTAGCGTGACCTGAGGCGCGGCGAACTGCCCGAAGTCGTGTTGCTGACCGTCCCAGAGCACGAGGCGCGCCGGAACGTTAGCTTTGGTTTTTACATCTTCCACCCACTGCGCCAGCTTCTTCTCCCAGAACATGTGATCTCTCCGTGTCCGTTGAATTAAAGCAAAGCTTGTGTGGATTGCAGCTCGATGCGGCGCAGCTCCCATGCCGCGAGATGCCATCCGGCCGGCGCGCGCTGCTGCGTTGGCAGCGCACTTGCCGGCGTTGTATTCCGATTCAGGGCGACAGGCGGGAGATTTGCCAGTCGCTATGTTCGTTCGAACGAGTGTAGAGCAAACGGTCGTGAAGACGTGACGGCCGGCCCTGCCAGAACTCGATTGCTTCGGGCACCAAACGATAGCCGCCCCAATGTGGCGGACGCGGCGGTTGGTCGCCGTATTGCAGGCTGAATTCGCGTTCGCGCGTTTCGAGCTGCGAACGGCTTTCAATTGGCTGACTTTGATTCGATGCCCACGCGCCGATACGCGAACCGAGCGGACGCGACGCGAAATACCCGTCGCTTTCTTCCGCGCTGGTTTTGACGATGCGCCCCTCAACGCGTACCTGACGCTCCAGTTCGATCCAGTAGAACAGCAGGCTTGCGTAAGGATTGGCCGCCAGTTCGCGGCCTTTACGGCTTTCGTAATTGGTGAAGAACACAAAGCCACGCTCGTCGACGCCTTTGATCAACACGATGCGCGCCGAGGGCCGGCCGCGCGAGTCGACCGTGGCCACCGTCATGGTGTTCGGTTCGGGCAGTTGAGCGTCCACGGCCTGTTTAAACCACGTATCGAATTGACGAAACGGGTTGCGGTCGACATCGCCGACGTCCAGAGAACCCAGCGAATAGTTTTTTCGAAGTTCGGCGAGTGAGGTCATGTTCTTATGCGAACGCTACAGTTTAACCAGTATAGCCAAGGCGCTAATTTTTTGCGCGCAGCCAAGTCAAGGTCTAGCGTGGTGAGCGGAGCATGCCGACGCGCCGCGAGCCTTTGAGTTGTTCTCTACCCGGCGATGCAACTTGGTGCGTTCAGGCAAAATACGGGGCTGCGTATGCATTCGCGTCGCCACCTTGTATTTTTGCCTGACCAACGAGCCCTGCCATCATGTCCAGCACCACCGCGCCATCCGATCTTACTACCAGCCTCGACGGGAGTGAAACCGCCGACCGCGCGCGGCGCTTCGGCGGCATTGCCCGCCTGTACGGCGCACCGGCGCTCGCCGCCTTCGAAGGAGCGCACGTGGCGGTGATCGGCATTGGCGGCGTGGGGTCGTGGGTGGCCGAGGCGCTCGCGCGCAGTGCGGTCGGCACGCTGACACTGATCGACCTCGACAACGTCGCCGAGAGCAACACTAACCGGCAGATCCACGCGCTCGACGGCAACTACGGGAAACCGAAGGTCGAAGCGATGGCGGAACGCATCGCGGCGATCAATCCGTTTTGCGATGTGCGCCTGATCGAAGACTTCGTCGAGCCGGACAATTTCGACGCCACCCTCGGCGGCGGCTTCGACTACGTGATCGATGCGATCGACAGCGTGCGCACCAAGACCGCGTTGATCGCATGGTGCGTGGAGAGGAAACAGCCGTTGATCACGATTGGCGGCGCGGGCGGTCAACTCGATCCGACGCGCATTCGCATCGACGATCTCGCGCTGACGATCCAGGACCCGTTGCTGTCGAAAGTGCGCGGACAGTTGCGCAAGCAGCACGGTTTTCCGCGCGGGCCGAAGGCCAGGTTCAAGGTGAGCGCGGTGTATTCCGACGAACCGTTGATCTATCCGGAAGCCGCCGTCTGCGATATCGACACGGAAGCCGAGCACGTGAGCACGTCGCCGGGACACACGGGACCGGTCGGTTTGAACTGCGCGGGATTTGGTTCGAGCGTGTGTGTGACGGCGAGCTTCGGTTTTGCCGCGGCCGCGCATGTGCTGCGGGCGTTGGCGAAGCAGGCGACGGCTTGAGGTGATTCACGTCGCGGCAAATGCCGCGGCGTCTTCGGGAATTGAGACCTGTGGGCATTCAGGCGCGGCACAGCGGCCACGCCCGAACACTGATCAGGCGGATCAGTACAGCGCGGCGCTCAGCTTGCGCCGCCATTGCGCCACCAGCTCCGGCTGATGCGCGGCCAGATCGAACACCGACAGCATCGTCTTACGGCCGATATCGTCACGGAACGTGCGGTCGCGTTGCACGATCGCCAGCAGTTGTTCGAGCGCTTCCGCGTATTTGAGGCGGGCGATAAACGCGCTGGCCAGATCGAAGCGCGCTTCGAGATCGGTTGGGTCGGCGGCGACCTTGGCTTCCAGCGCATCGGTCGGCGGCAAGTCCGCGGCGGCGTCCACGGCGTCGAGGCGCGTCTTGATCGCGTTGAAACGCGCGTCGATACCTTGCGTGGTTTTCGGCGATAGCAGATCGATTTCGTTGCGGACCTCGTCGATACGGTTGTCTTCGAGCAGCATTTCAATGCGGTCCATGCGTGCTTCGTCGAAACCCGGGTCGTAGGCGAGGGCGGCTTGCAGCGCGTCGTAGGCATCGTCGCGGCGGCCTTCGGCCAGTGCGGTTTGCGCCTCGAGGCGCGCGGCGTCAGCGCCTTGCGGCACGAGCCGCTCGATAAACTCGCGCAACTGGCCTTCAGGCAGCACACCGACAAACTGATCGACCGGCTGTCCGTCAGCAAAGGCCATGACGTGCGGAATGCTGCGCACCTGGAAGTGCGCGGCCAGTTCCTGGTTTTCGTCTACGTTGACTTTCACCAGCTTCCATTTGCCGGCGGCTTCGGCTTCGAGCTTTTCGAGCATCGGGCCGAGGGTCTTGCACGGGCCGCACCAGGGCGCCCAGAAATCGACCAGCACGGGGGCCAGTGTCGACGCCGTGATGACGTCCTGTTCGAAGGTGGCCAGAGTGGTGTCCATTGCGTCCTCGTCGATAAAACGGTCTATTGATTATTTGGGGCCGAACGCCGCGGATTCAATGCGGGCCGAGCGCGCTTGCGCCGATTCTCGCTCAGTTGCGCTTACTTGCGCGCCTTGGCGATCATTTACGCTGGGGCAGCGGAATCCATTCGGTTTCGCCCGGCACCTTGCCCATTTCCTGATTGGTCCATGCGAGCTTCGCGGCTTCGATTTTCTCGCGCGAACTGGCGACGAAATTCCACTCGATAAAGCGCTCGCCCTCCAGCTTCTCGCCGCCGAGCAGCATGACGCGCGCGCCGTGGGTGCTCGCCAGCGTGACCGTTTCGTCGAGCGCGAGCAAGGCCATCTGGCCGACTTCGAGCGGCGTGCCGTCGATTTCCAGATCGCCGTCCACGAGATAGACGCCGCGTTCCTCGTGCTCCGGTTCGAGCGCGAAGGCGCCGCCCGGCGCGAATTCGCCGGCGACATACAGCGTGCCCGAAAACGTCGCGACCGGCGAGGTCGCGCCGAACGCCGTGCCCGCGATCACCCGCAGCGTCACGCCGTTGCGCTCGACCACCGGCAGCGTGTCCGCCGCGTGATGGGCGAACGATGGCTCGATCTCTTCGTCTTCGAGCGGCAGCGCGACCCACGTCTGAATGCCGTGCATGGTCAGGCCGCTCGCGCGGTCCTCTTCCGGCGTGCGCTCGGAGTGGACGATGCCGCGCCCAGCCGTCATCCAGTTGACGTCGCCGGGGACGATCTTCTGCGCCGAGCCGAGGCTGTCGCGATGCATGATCGCGCCTTCGAACAGATAGGTCACCGTGGCGAGGCCGATATGCGGATGCGGGCGCACGTCGAGGCCGACACCGGGTTCGAGGGTGGCCGGGCCCATATGGTCGAAGAAGATGAACGGACCGATCAGACGCGCCGCCATGGCCGGCAGCACGCGCCGCACGGTCAGACTGCCGACGTCGCGCAGGTGCGGCTTGAGGACTGCTTTGATCGAGGAAGACATGGGCAGACTCGGCTGGGAAGGTGGGAGGAAATTTTTGCTGAATGGACGATTCTACTGCGGAGGACGCAATGATGAGGGCTGAGCGCCATGTCGACGCTCCGGGAATCCGTAGCGCGGCCCGTCGCTTGCCGTTGCCGGCTCCGCTAAACTGCCGGATCGAACAATCAATTGGAGACCGGGATGTCGCCCAAGGATTTGCTGCTCGCGCTGGTTGTCGTCGTGGCGTGGGGCGTCAACTTCGTCGTGATCAAGGTCGGCCTGCATGGCGTGCCGCCCATGCTGCTCGGCGCGCTGCGCTTCACGCTCGCCGCGGTGCCGGCGGTGTTTTTCATCAAACGGCCCAACCTGCCGTGGCGCTGGCTGCTCGCGTACGGCGCGACGATTTCATTCGGGCAGTTCGCTTTTCTGTTCTCGGCCATGTATGTCGGCATGCCGGCCGGACTCGCTTCGCTGGTGTTGCAGGCGCAGGCGTTTTTTACGCTGATATTCGCGGCTACCTTCCTGCATGAGCGGTTCCGCTTGCCGAATGTCGTGGGTTTGGTGATCGCGGCGGGCGGGCTTGCCGTGATCGGCCTGCAAGGCGGCCATGCCATGACGCTGGCCGGATTTGTCCTCACCTTGTGCGCCGCGTGCTCGTGGGCGCTCGGCAACATCGTCACGAAGAAGGTCGGCAAGGTCGATCTCGTCGGACTCGTGGTGTGGGGCAGCCTGATTCCGCCGCTGCCGTTTTTCGCGCTGTCGTATGCGTTCGAGGGGCCGCAGCGGATCGTCGCGGCGCTTTCAGGCATCAGCGCGATGTCGATCTTCGCCATCGTGTATCTCGCGTTCATCGCCACGCTGATCGGCTACGGATTGTGGAGCCGCCTGCTGTCGCGCTATCCGGCAAGCCAGGTCGCGCCGTTTTCGCTGCTGGTGCCGATTGTCGGGCTCGCGTCGGCGTCGCTGTTTCTCGACGAGCAACTGTCCGCGGCGCAAATCGCCGGCGCTTTGCTGGTGATGGCAGGGTTGGCCGTGAACGTGTTCGGCGGCTGGGTCGTGCAGCGGTTTTCACCGGCGCGCCGGGCAACCGGCGCGTCCGATTGAGGACGAAAAAGCGGACAAAAAAGCGCGGACGACAAAACGGGAACCAGAGCGCAAACCAGAGCACGGCACAGCACCGACAACCACTACCGCCAACGAAACTACGGCCGCATCGAGCGGCCGTATTTCATTGCATCGTTGCAAGCGAAAGCATCACGTCATGCGGTTCTTCGCGAGCGGCGGATTCGCCGCGAAATAGCGCTTGATGCCGGTCATGATCGCATCGGCCATCTTGTCGCGATACGCGTCGTCGTTCAGGCGGCGCTCTTCGTCCGGGTTACTGATGAAGGCGGTTTCCACGAGGATCGACGGAATGTCCGGCGCCTTCAGCACCGCGAACCCCGCCTGTTCGACCGAGCCCTTGTGCAGCTTGTTGATGCCGCCGATTTCCTTCAGCACGAAGTTGCCGTAGCGCATCGAGTCGCGAATCTGCGCGGTAGTGGACATATCGAACAGCGCGCGGTTGACGGTGGCGTCGGCGGACTTGATGTTGATTCCGCCGATCTCATCCGACGAGTTTTCCTTGTTCGCCATCCAGCGCGCCGCGGCGCTCGACGCGCCATGCTCGGACAGCGCGAACACCGATGAGCCCTTGGCGTCGGGCGTGGTGAACGCGTCGGCGTGGATCGATACGAACAGGTCCGCGCCGACGCGGCGCGCTTTCTGCACACGTACGTTCAGCGGCACGAAGAAGTCGGCGTCGCGCGTCATCATGGAGCGCATGTTCGGTTGCGCGTCGATCTTCGCGCGCAGCTTCTTGGCGATGTCGAGCGCGACGTGTTTCTCGTAGGTGCCCGAGCCGCCGATCGCGCCCGGGTCTTCGCCGCCGTGACCCGGGTCGATCGCGACAGTCAGCAAACGCACCGTGTTGCTCTTGCCGGATTTTGGCGTGGTGAACGCGTAGGTATCGTCGCTGCCGGCGTCGTCCGCGCCCAGCGTGCTAGCGCTATTGCCTTTATTGCGCGCGATGGCCGTGGACGGTGCCGCCGGCGTGGCGGGCTTGCCGACGATCGGCGGAGCGGGCGTTGGCGTGACATGCACCGGCGGACGCGGCACGCTCGGCGTGGACCCGCTGCCGCCGTTCTGCGCGTAACGCTCGAAGAATGCCTCGCTGTTGTCGGCGGCGGGCGGCGTGGTGCCCGGGCCACTCAAGGTGGCGGGCGGTGGCGCGGCGTTCTGGTCGTTCAACGTCTGCTGCTTGCGTTCTGTCTGCGCGAGCAGATCCATCAACGGATCGGGCGCGACCGCGGGATACAGGTCGAACACGAGCCGGTATTTGTATGCGCCGACCGGTGGCAGCGTGAACACCTGCGGCTTCACCGAGCCCTTCAGGTCGAACACCATGCGCACCACATGCGGCTGATATTGCCCCACACGCACCGATTGAATTTGCGGATCGTTCGGCGTGATCTTCGACACGAGGTCCTTGAGCGCCTGATCCAGATCGAGGCCGCTCAGATCGACCACCAGCCGGTCTGGTCCCTGCAGCAACTGCTGGGCGTTCTGCAAAGGTTGATCGGATTCGATCGTGACGCGCGTGTAGTCGCGCGCGGGCCAGACCCGCACGCCGAGCACCGAGCTGGCCCACGCGAGACGCGGCGCGACGAGGCCGAGCACGAGCGTGGACGCACCCGCGCGCAGAATCTGCCGGCGCCGCCAGTTATGCGTTGCGGTAGCCGCCGATTCGATCGAGCGGAACGGTTTGATCAACATCTTTCGAGACATGCCTTTCCTGGTTCGCTGTATGCCCGTGCGACGAGTACACGGCCGTCGCCTTGGTTCTCATTGTCGAGGTCGAGCGAGAAGACGAGATCCGGCACGCCTAAGAGACGCCCCGCGCGTTGCGGCCATTCGACGAGGCAGACGGCGCCGCTGTCGAAGTACTCGCGAAAGCCCGCGTCGGCCCATTCGGCCGGATCGGTGAATCTGTACAGATCGAAGTGATAGAGCGCGAGTTCCCCGCTGGGGCGTTCGAGCACGTAGGGTTCGACGAGTGTGTAGGTGGGACTGCGCACGCGGCCGGTGTGGCCGAGGCCGCGCAAGGTGGCGCGCACGAGGGTGGTTTTGCCGGCGCCAAGATCGCCGACGAGTTGCACTTGCAGCCCGTGGAATGCCGTGTTGTCTTGAACGCCCGGCGCGTGTTGCGACGCTTCACGCACGCTTTCGATCGCCTTCGCGAAGCGCTCGCCGAACGCGAGTGTGGCGGCTTCGTCCGCGAGCGCGAAGGTGCGTTCGAGCAGGACATTGGCGGGCGGTTGGATCGCGAGATCGGGATTGTCAGGCATTCTCGTAAAATGGCGTGATGAACCGAAGTCCGGAGTCCCCTGTTTCCTGCCCGCCTGCGTCTGACGACGATGCGCGTGCCGAGCGTCATTTCGATGAAACGGCGCTGAATGCGCTCGCGCTGAACATCAAAACGTGGGGCCGTGAACTGGGTTTCGGAGCAATCGGCATTAGCGACACCGATCTCTCCGCGGCCGAAGCGCCGCTTGCAGCCTGGCTGGAAGCGGGGTGCCACGGCGAGATGGATTATATGGCGAAACACGGCATGAAACGCGCGCGGCCCTTCGAGCTTGTGGCCGGCACGCGACGTGTGATTACCGCGCGCATCGCTTATTTGCCCGCTCAGACACTGAGCGGAAAGGCGCCCGAAAGCGCTTTGCATGACGGCCCGCTGATGCAGGACAGCCGGGACTGGCGCGCAGCCGAGCATGCGCGGCTCGCGGACCCGTCGGCGGCGGTGGTGTCGATCTATGCGCGCGGCCGCGACTATCACAAGGTCATGCGTAACCGTCTGCAACATCTCGCCGAAAAAATCGAGGCGGAGATCGGCGCATTTGGCTACCGCGTATTTACCGATTCGGCGCCGGTGCTGGAGGTAGAACTTGCCCAGAAGGCCGGCATCGGCTGGCGCGGCAAGCACACGCTGCTGTTGCAGCGCGACGCCGGGTCGCTGTTTTTTCTCGGCGAAATCTATGTCGATGTGCCGTTGCCGACGGATGCCGAAACCTCGCCCGAGGTCGCGCCCGAAACGCCGGGCTCGCACTGCGGCAGTTGCACACGTTGCCTCGGCGCCTGTCCGACCGGCGCGATCGTCGCGCCTTACAAGGTCGATGCGCGTTTGTGCATCTCCTATCTGACGATCGAATTGAAGGGCAGCATTCCGCTGGAAATGCGGCCGCTGATCGGCAATCGCGTGTACGGTTGCGACGATTGTCAGCTCGTGTGCCCATGGAACAAGTTCGCACAGGCCGCGCCGGTCGCCGATTTCGACGTGCGGCATGGACTAGATCGCGCGTCGCTTGTCGAGCTTTTCTCGTGGAGCGCGGACGAGTTCGATACGCGCATGCAGGGCAGTGCGATTCGCCGGATCGGCTATGAGAGCTGGCTGCGCAATCTCGCGGTGGGCATGGGCAACGCGCTGCGTGCGTCGCGCGATACTTTGAGCGAGCCGGCGCGCGAGGCGATCGTGCAGGCGCTGAAATCGCGGGCCGGCGACGCTTCGGCCGTTGTGCGCGAGCATGTGGAATGGGCGTTGGAAGCGGCGTAAAGTAGCGGCACACTATTGGGTTCGGCGTGTGCAGCGTGACGCACGACATGCAAGTGCGCCAACCTTGCAAATCGGAGCGCCGCGCCAGCAAGGAGCAGGCAATCATGTTCAACGCAGTGATCGATGCGCCGTTCGGCAAGGTCGGCATCCGTCTCGAAGGCGAGGCCGTGCGCGAGATCGTCTATCTGCCGGATTCCATGCAAAGCGTCGCGCCCGACACGCCGTTGGCGCGGCTGGCGGCCGAACAGATCGAACGGTATTTCGAACGTGCTTCGGCGAAATTCGAGTTGCCGCTTGCCCCGGTCGGCACCGCATTTCAGAAGCGCGTCTGGCAGGCCATCAGCGACATTGCGCCGGGCGTCGTGCTGACCTATGGGCAATTGGCGAGGCAACTCGGCAGCGCGCCGCGCGCGGTCGGTCAGGCGTGCGGCGCGAATTACTTTCCGATCGTGATTCCCTGCCATCGGGTGGTAAGTTCGAGCGGCATCGGCGGTTTTGCGAATCACGCCGAAGATGGTTTCTTCCGCAACGTCAAGCGCTGGCTGCTGGCGCATGAAGGCATTCCCTACGCATGAGCGATACCTTGATCGACGACGCGCCCGCCGCGTCCCCTCTCTTTGTCGCAAGCTCGGCATCGATCGATGCGTTCTGCGACGCACTGTGGCTCGAACATGGCCTGTCGCGCAACACGCTCGACGCATACCGCCGCGATCTGCGTCTCTTTTGCGAATGGCTCGCGCAGAGCCGCGACGCTTCACTCGACACCGCGAGCGAAGCCGATCTGAACGCGTATAGCGCTGCACGCCAGAAGGACAAATCGACTTCGGCGAACCGGCGGCTTTCGGTGTTTCGCCGCTACTACGGTTGGGCCGTGCGCGAGCATCGCACGAAGGTCGACCCGACGGTGCGCATCCGCTCGGCGAAACAGCCGCCGCGTTTTCCGTCGACGCTCACCGAAGCGCAAGTCGAAGCACTGCTCGGCGCGCCCGACGTCGATACGCCTTTGGGCCTGCGTGATCGCACGATGCTTGAACTGATGTATGCGAGCGGTTTGCGCGTGACCGAACTGGTCACGCTGAAAACCGTGGAAGTGGGACTGAACGAGGGCGTGGTGCGTGTGATGGGCAAGGGCTCGAAGGAGCGCCTGATTCCGTTCGGCGAAGAGGCGCACGGCTGGATCGAACGCTATCTGCGCGAGGCGCGGCCCGTGTTGCTCGGCGCACGCGCAACGGATGCACTGTTCGTGACGAACCGCGCGGAGGGCATGACGCGCCAGCAGTTCTGGAACATCATCAAACGCCATGCGTTGGCGGCCGGTGTGAATGCACCTTTGTCGCCGCATACGTTGCGGCACGCGTTCGCCACGCATCTGCTCAATCACGGCGCCGATTTGCGTGTCGTGCAACTGCTGCTCGGCCACACGGATATTTCGACCACGCAGATCTACACGCACGTGGCCCGCGAACGGTTGAAGTCACTGCATGCGCAGCATCATCCGCGAGGGTGATTTGCGTTTCTTCTGGCTTGGCTCTCGTTCAGAGAAACTCGCGCAGCCGATGCTTCAGAATCTTGCCGGTCGATGCAGCCGGCAACGCGGCGAGTACCTTGACTTCGGCTGGCCGCTTGTACGGCGCGAGACGCTCGCCGCACCAGTCGATCAATTCGGCGGGCGTGACGTCCGCGCCGGCCATCAACTCGACGAACGCCACCACTTCCTCGTTGCCTTCCACCGCGCGCCCGACCACCGCCGACTGCACGACCTGCGGATGCGCGTTCAACACATGCTCGACCTCGGCCGGATACACATTGAACCCCGAGCGGATGATCAACTCCTTGCTGCGCCCGACGATATGCAAGGCGCCGTCCGCGTCCTGGCGCGCGAGATCGCCGGTTTTGAGCCAGCCGTCTTCGGTCACGACCGCACGCGTCTGCTCGGGGCTGCGGTAGTAGCCGAGCATCACGTTCGGACCGCGCACCCATAGCTCGCCGATCTCGCCTTTCGCGGCATCGACACCGTCGAGTCCCACGAAACGCACCTCGACGCCCGGAATGACCTCGCCGACCGAGCAGTCGCTGCGCGGCGCGTCGAGCATGGTGTGCGACACGGTCGGGCTGCTCTCGGTCATGCCGTAGCCGTTGTGCAGTGGCAGACCGTAGACGCTTTCCACCTGCGCTTTCAGTGCGGCGTCGAGCGGCGAGCCGCCGGAATACGCGAAGCGCAATCGCGGCGCGGACCACGTGTGGCCGTGCGTGTGCAGATGCTCGAGCAATTTGGCGTGCATGGCCGGCACACCCTGGAAGATCGATACGCGTTCTTCGGCGAGGGCGCGGCGCACGGCATCCGGCGCGAAGCGCGGCACGAGCCGCAAAGTCGCGCCTGCGTGCAGGCTGCCCAGGCACACCGACGCGAAGCCATAGACATGCGAAATCGGCAGCACGGCATAAACGACATCGTCCGGGCCGACTTTGCGCAGGCGGCTCGAGATTGCGGCAATGAAGAGCAGATTGCGATGCGAGAGCATCACGCCCTTCGGTGCGCCGGTCGTGCCGGTGGTGTAAATCAGCGCGGCGCATTGGCGGTGGTTTTCAGCTTCGACCGGTTCGGCTATCGCCGCGTTGTCCACGCTGTATGACCACGCGCCGATGTCCGGCGTGATAGCCGGCGCCGCGTTGGCTTGATGCCGCTGCGCGTGCTGCTGGGCATCGGTCGAGCTTTCGGTGGCGTAGGCGACCACGCGAGGCTGCGCATGAGCGCGGATCGAATCGAGTTCGCCCGCCGACAGGCGCGCGTTCGACACCAGCGCCCACGCGTCGAGCCTCGCGGCTGCGAACAGCAGGACGATCTGCGCGATGCTGTTCTCCGCGACGATCATCACGCGATCGCCGCCACGCAAGCCCCATTCGCGAAGGAGCGCGGTAGCGGCGTCGACGGCTTGCAGCAGTTGCGCGCTGCTCAAACGGCGCGCATCCTCGATCAAGGCGATATGCTGCGGATCGCGCGCGGCGGCGAGCGCCGGAATGTCGGCGATACGCGCGGGCAGGGCGGCCAGCAGCGCGGGAATGTCGATCGTGGAACGGGTGGACGAATCTGGGTTCAACGCTGTCTCCTTGGAACGGCTCGTTGCCCGGCGTGCGGTGCGCCGGAATATTTTCGAACGATCGTGCCATAATCGCCGGTCCCGCACAATTGACCATTCAGCAAATAGCCGTTGCGGAAAGTCGCCATTACAATGCGCCGATGAGCAAATCCCGACACGTCTCCGAAACGCCAGCCACGCAGTTTCTGCGCCGCCACGGCGTCACTTTCGGCGAACATCCTTATGATTATGTCGAGCATGGCGGCACCGGAGAATCGGCACGTCAGCTCGGCGTGGACGAACATCACGTCGTGAAGACGCTGGTCATGGAAGACGAGCACGCCAAGCCGCTGATCGTGCTGATGCACGGCGACCGCACCGTCAGCACCAAGAACCTCGCGCGGCAGATTGGCGCGAAGCGCGTCGAGCCGTGCAAGCCTGAAGTGGCGAACCGGCATTCCGGCTACCTGATCGGCGGCACCTCGCCGTTCGGCACGAAGAAGCAGATGCCGGTGTATGTCGAGTCGAGCATTCTCGAGATGGACAAGATCTGGTTGAACGGCGGGCGGCGCGGTTTCCTGGTCAGCATCGAGCCGAAGGTGTTGACGGCGTTGCTGGCGGCAAAGGCGGTTCAGTGCGCGAGCGTCGATTGACGTTTGCCTGAATGTTTTCCGGGCGCGCGCGTTCGGTAGAATGTGCGCCGCTTTGTTCCGAGTTGCGCGCCCTGTTGCGGTTGGGGTATCGAGTTTCAGACCGCCGATCCTTTTAAGAGTCCCAGATGCAAAACCTGATCGTTGCTGTCGTTGCCTACCTGATCGGTTCGGTGTCGTTTGCCGTGATCGTGAGCGCCGCGATGGGCCTCGACGACCCCCGCTCCTATGGCTCGGGCAACCCGGGCGCCACCAACGTGCTGCGCAGCGGCAGCAAGAAGGCCGCGATTCTCACGCTGATCGGCGACGCGTTCAAGGGCTGGCTGCCGGTGTGGTTCGTCGTGCATTTCGGCGCGCGCTATGGGCTCGACGAGACTTCGGTGGCGATTGCGTCGGTTGCCGTGTTTCTCGGTCACCTGTACCCGGTTTTCTTCCGCTTCAAAGGCGGCAAGGGCGTGGCGACCGCGGCGGGCGTGCTGCTCGCGATCAATCCGATCCTCGGCGTGGCGACCTTGCTGACCTGGCTGATCGTGGCGTTCTTCACGCGCTATTCGTCGCTGGCGGCGCTGGCCGCGGCGGTATTTGCGCCGATCTTCGACGGCTTCCTGTTCGGGCCGCATATCATCGCGCTGGCGATCGTCGTGATGAGTTCGCTGCTGGTGTGGCGCCATCGCGGCAACATCGCCAAGCTGATGCGCGGGCAGGAGAGCCGCATTGGCGACAAGAAGAAGGCGGATGCGGCGGCAAAGCCGGCGGCGGGGAGCGACGTCTGACGGGTTGATGCATTGGCGCGCGGCGTTCGCGCGCCGACGCATCAGTCGCGGAAGTTATTGAAGTCGAGCGGCGTGTCCGTCACGTCCTTGCGCAGCATGGCGATCACGCTTTGCAGATCGTCGCGCTTGCCGCCGGTGATGCGCACCGCGTCGCCCTGAATGCTCGCCTGGACCTTGATCTTGCTGTCCTTCACGAGGCGCACGATTTTCTTCGACAGATCGCCCGACACGCCTTTCTTGATCTTGATGACCTGTTTGACCTTGTCGCCGCCGATCTTCTCGATCTTGCCGTAGTCGAGGAAGCGCACGTCCACGTTGCGCTTGGCCATTTTCGACAGCAGCACGTCTTTTACCTGGCCGAGTTTGAAATCATCGTCCGCGTAGGCCGTGATTTCGTTTTCCTTGTGTTCGACGCGCGCGTCCGACCCTTTGAAGTCGAAGCGCGTTGAAATTTCCTTGTTGGACTGCTCGATCGCGTTCTTGACTTCGATCATGTTCGCTTCGCAGACGACGTCAAACGATGGCATTGCTTTCTCCCAATAGTGCTGCGGTGCGCGACGCAGCCGGCCGGCTGCTCATGAGGCACTCGCTATAATCACGGACCGGACGTCATTTTACCGACGCCGCTCCCTTTTGCCCAAGGCCGCCGCGCATTGCCGCGCAGCCCGGGTCCGAAGCCGTTTTCATAGGCTGCTTATTTCGTCGTTTCATTCGTCGTTTCACTGTTCTCATTCCGATGTCCCACTCCGAATCTGCCGCGTTCGTTGCCGGCTATCCGCTGAAGCCGCACAACACCTTCGGCTTCGATGTTCGCGCGCAGTTTGCGTGCCGCATCGAGCGAGAAGAGCAATTGATGGCCGCGGTGCGTGATCCGCGCGCAGCCGGGCTGCCGCGCCTCGTGCTCGGCGGCGGCAGCAATGTCGTGCTGACCGGCGACTTTGGCGGCCTGGTGTTGCTGGTCGCGCTGCGGGGCCGCCGCGTGGTACGTGAAGACGATCATGCATGGTACGTCGAAGCGGCCGGCGGCGAGCCGTGGCATGAGTTTGTGGCCTGGATTTTGTCGCAAGGCATGGCTGGCCTCGAGAACCTCGCGCTGATTCCGGGCACGGTGGGCGCGGCGCCGATCCAGAACATCGGCGCGTACGGGTTGGAGATGTGCGAGCGTTTCGCGTCGCTGCGCGCGGTGGAGCTGGCCACGGGCGCCGTGGTCGAGCTGGACGCGCAGGCTTGCCGCTTCGGCTATCGCGACAGTTTTTTCAAGCGGGAAGGGCGCGAGCGTTTCGTGATTACGTCGGTGACGTTCCGTTTGCCGAAGGTCTGGCAGCCGCGCGCCGGGTATGCGGATCTCGCTCGCGAACTGGCCGCGAACGGCCACGCCGATACGCCGCCGACCGCGCAGGCTATCTTCGATGCGGTGGTGGCGGTGCGGCGCGCCAAGCTGCCCGATCCGCTGGAGCTCGGCAATGCCGGCAGCTTCTTCAAGAATCCTGTGGTCGAGGCGGCGCAGTTCGAGGCGCTGAAGCTCCGGGAGCCGGAAGTCGTGTCCTATGTGCAGCCGGATGGCCGGGTGAAGCTTGCCGCGGGCTGGCTGATCGATCGATGCGGCTGGAAAGGTCGCGCGATGGGCGCGGCGGCCGTGCACGAACGGCAGGCGCTGGTGCTGGTGAATCGCGGCGGCGCGAGCGGCGCGGAGGTGTTGGCGCTGGCGAAAGCGATTCAGCGCGATGTGCTGGAGAGGTTTGGGGTGGAGCTGGAGGCGGAGCCGGTTTGTTTGTGATGGGTTGAGTCGGGTTGGTCGGTGCGGACGTGTTGTTGCGAATGTGTTGGTGATAAAAAAGGCGCCGGGAGTTTCCTCCCGGCGCCTTTTTTGCGTTTGGCTTCGGCCGCGCCTTTCGGCGCTGAACTTCGCTAGCGCGAAGTTAGCCTGCTGCCAAGCCGTGCTTCATCAATCGCGCTGGCGGCGAGCGTTTTCCGCAATCCGCATACGCAGTGCGTTCAGCTTGATGAACCCGCCAGCGTCGGCCTGGTTGTAAGCGCCGCCGTCGTCGTCGAAAGTGGCGATGGTCTTGTCGAACAGCGTTTCCTTCGAATCGCGCGCGACGACCGACACGCTGCCCTTGTACAGCTTCACGCGCACCCAGCCGTTGACCTTCTCTTGCGTATGGTCGATCAGCACCTGGAGCGCACGGCGCTCCGGGCTCCACCAGTAGCCGTTATAGATCAGCGCCGCGTAGCGGGGCATCAGGTCGTCTTTCAGGTGAGCCACTTCACGGTCGAGCGTGATCGACTCGATGCCGCGGTGCGCCTTCAGCATGATCGTGCCGCCCGGCGTTTCATAGCAGCCGCGCGACTTCATGCCGACGTAACGGTTTTCCACCAGATCCAGACGGCCAATGCCGTGCTTGCCGCCCAGGCGGTTCAGCTCAGTGAGCATTTCCGCGGCCGACAGACGCTTGCCGTTGATCGCAACCGGATCGCCGTGCTCGTACTCGATGTCGAGGTATTCAGCCTGGTCCGGCGCCTCTTCCGGCGACACGGTCCAACGCCACATATCGGCTTCCGCTTCCGCTTTCGGATCTTCCAGGTGACGGCCTTCGAACGAAATGTGCAGCAGGTTCGCGTCCATCGAATACGGCGCGCCGCCTTGCTTGTGCTTCATTTCGATCGGAATGCCAGCCTTTTCGGCGTACGCGAGCAGCTTTTCACGCGACAGCAGATCCCATTCGCGCCACGGCGCGATGACCTTGATACCCGGTTCCAGCGCGTAGTAACCGAGTTCGAAGCGAACCTGGTCGTTGCCCTTGCCGGTTGCGCCGTGCGAGACCGCTTGTGCGCCAGTGGCGCGCGCGATTTCGATCTGACGCTTGGCGATCAGCGGACGCGCGATCGACGTGCCCAGCAGATACTCGCCTTCATAGATCGTGTTGGCGCGGAACATCGGGAACACGAAGTCACGCACGAACTCTTCGCGCAGGTCTTCGATAAAGATGTTTTCCGGCTTGATGCCGAGTTGCAGGGCCTTCTTGCGCGCCGGTTCCAGCTCTTCGCCCTGGCCGATGTCGGCCGTGAACGTGACGACTTCGGCGTCGTAATTGTCCTGCAACCACTTCAGGATGACGGAGGTGTCGAGGCCGCCCGAATAGGCGAGCACGACTTTCTTGATATCGCTCATGGTGAACTCGTAGCTGGAGAAAGCGGGAAAACAAGGCGCGCCGGCGGTCCCGGAGCGCGGGAAACCACTATTTTGACACTAAACCGCCGGTTGCCCGCGTTTTTGGGGCAGTGCGGTGATGAAGCCGGGTCCGCTTGAGCAGTGGACGCCGGCTCGATGCGTGGCGCTAAACGTGGACACCTTGCCTCGTATTCAAGGCCCCGTCGCGCTACACGCAGATGCTGCATTAGGTGCTGCATTAAATGCCGGGCAGCGGCTCGCTCAGTGATTCAGCTTGCCGAGCAGCAGATATTCCATCAAGGCCTTTTGCACGTGCAAACGATTTTCCGCCTCGTCCCACACGACGCTTTGCGGGCCGTCGATCACTTCGGCGCTGACTTCCTCGCCGCGATGGGCAGGCAGGCAGTGCATAAAGAGCGCATCTGCATTGGCACGCGCCATCATGTCGGCGTCGACGCACCAGTCGGCGAAGGCTTTCTTGCGCGCTTCGTTCTCGGCCTCGAAGCCCATGCTGGTCCAGACGTCGGTGGTCACGAGGTCGGCGCCCGTGCAGGCCTCGTTCGGATCGTCGAATTCTTCGTAGAACGGCGCGCTCTCGGCGGCGACCATGGCGCGGTCGAGCTTGTAGCCCGGCGGCGTGGACAGTCGCAGCTTGAAGCCGAGAATCTGCGCGGCTTCGATCCACGTGTACAGCATGTTGTTGGCGTCGCCGACCCACGCAACCGTCTTGCCGCGAATCGGACCGCGATGCTCGAAGTACGTGAAGATGTCCGCCAGCACCTGGCACGGGTGATATTCGTTGGTCAGCCCGTTGATTACCGGCACGCGCGAATTCTCGGCGAAGCGGGTGAGAATGTCCTGGCCGAACGTGCGGATCATGATGATGTCGACCATGCGCGAGATCACTTGCGCTGCGTCTTCGATCGGTTCGCCGCGGCCGAGTTGCGTGTCACGCGTGCTCATGAAAACGGCGTGACCGCCCAACTGGAAGATGCCGGCTTCGAACGACAGGCGCGTGCGTGTCGAATTTTTTTCGAAGATCATCGCCAGCGTGCGATCGTGCAGCGGATGGTAGGTCTCGTAGTTCTTGAATTTGCGTTTCAGAATGCGCGCGCGTTCCAGCACGTACTCGTAGTCTTCCAGCGAGAAATGCTTGAACTGCAGGTAGTGGCGAATTTTCTTGGCGGTCATGAAACAAATACGGCGGTCTCACCCGGCAGGATTGCCGGACGGCGCCGCCGTCGTTTGTGGTAACTCAATGCAGCATAAAGGATTTCGCCCGATTTGACGAGTCGGCCAAAAGGCCAGGTAAGCCGGCTGAAAGCGTCGCCGATATCTCAGACTTGTCTTGTGTGCGCTGCGGAAAAAGGTCCGCTGCGCTATAATCTACGGGTTATCCCAAAGCCCAGCAGGCCGGTATTTCGCTTGCGGGACACGGCTCGCGCGGCTCGGAAAGGCCTGCTCGCGGTGTGCCGTCATGACAAGCGCAAAGGCGGCTCAGCCGGCCCTTCGCGGTTCTGGTGGTGTGGTTCGCCATCGCGGCATGGTCGGCGAGTCCAGGCAATTCAAAGCCGCTTCGCCGTTCGCTTTGCCGTCATCCCGCTGGGCAGTCACACAGGTATTCCTACATGGCCGAAGCAGCTCCAACCGAATATTTCATTCAGGGCATTACGTCGACGGGAAAAAAGTTTCGGCCGAGCGACTGGTCGGAGCGCCTCGCAGGCGTCATGGCATGCTTCGGCCCCGGTGCAAGGAAGGGGCCGAACGCTTATATGCAGTACTCGCTTTACGTCCGGCCGACCATGCTCGGCGACCTCAAATGCGTGATTCTCGATTCGCGCTTGCGTGACATCGAGCCGATGGCTTTCGACTTCGTCCTCAACTTCGCGAAAGACAACGACCTTATCGTGACCGAGGCTTGCGAGTTGCCGCCGGAGCATGGCACGCAGCAGACCAAGAACACGCGCTAAGGCGCAAGCCAGTCGAGTCGGCAAAAACAAAAACCCGCCAGCAGCGGGTTTTTTTGCGGCCGAAGCATCGGCATCGGCGAGTGGGGCGCACCATCGGCCTGCGCCGGTGCCAAGCAAAAAAGCCCGCCGAGGCGGGCCTTTCTGTGCAGCGGAAACAGGAGGTAGCCCACCGAAGCGGGCTGACCGGAATTACTGCGCTGCGGACGCTTGCAGACCCTTGATGGCTGCAGCGAGGCGGCTCTTATGGCGAGCAGCCTTGTTCTTGTGAACGATGTTCTTGTCGGCAATGATGTCGATGGTCTTCGACGATGCCTGGAAGATCTCAGCGGCCTTAGCCTTGTCGCCGGCGTCGATCGCCTTGCGGACAGCCTTGATAGCCGTGCGGAACTTCGAGCGCAGTGCCGAGTTGTGCGAGTTTGCCTTGGCGGCCTGGCGGGCGCGCTTGCGTGCTTGTGCGGAGTTAGCCATGACGGTTCCTTATCCTGTTCCTGTTTCCAGTACCTGACCTTCAAGTGGTGAGGTGCTGCTTTTAGATCGAACTCTTGGAAGCGATTGCCCAAGAGCGCAAAAGTGTCGAAAAAAATCGATCGGACTACGTGAAGGCAGGCCTGTGTTTTCGGGCTATTCGAGGATGTTCGCAGGTGGCGTGTCGCCGGCCGCGGCCTCGTCTGGAAATAGACTGAAAGTTGAGCGAGCTTCGAAACCGGCGATTATAGCAACAAAATCAGGCACGTGGCAACGGGAAAGCGCTACGAAGTCCTGCCGCCCCGTGGCGTAAAGCCTGGCGCCCGGCTGGCGGCGATGCTGGGGCGGCCGGCCGAAGTCTGGCCGGAGTCCGTCTGGAAGTGGGCTGCGGGGCATGTCCGACAGGGCGCCGCCGCGCGGGCGGACCACAAAAAACGCGCCAATCCGCCTGTCGGATCGAACGTCTGCGCGGCAAATCGGTCCGAATCGCGTTCCGGCTCGTCGTCCGCACTTGCGGCACCCGTATAATAAGCGCCCCATGAATCTATTCCGAGCCCTGCTGACGGTCAGCGGCTTCACGCTGCTGTCGCGCGTGACCGGACTGGCCCGCGAAACGCTGATCGCACGCGCGTTCGGTGCCAGTCAATACACTGACGCGTTCTACGTCGCCTTCCGCATTCCGAACCTGTTGCGCCGCATCTCCGCTGAAGGCGCGTTCTCGCAGGCCTTCGTGCCGATCCTCGCCGAGTTCAAGAATCAGCAAGGCCATGACGCCACCAAGGCGCTGGTCGACGCCACGTCGACGGTGCTCGCCTGGGCGCTCGCCGTCCTCTCGCTCATCGGCGTGGTCGGCGCGTCGGGCGTGGTGTTCATCGTCGCTTCGGGCCTCGCGCACGAGGGCCAGGCGTACGCGCTCGCGGTCACCATGACGCGCATCATGTTCCCGTACATCATTTTCATTTCGCTGACGTCGCTGGCGTCGGGCGTGCTGAATACGTACAAGAACTTCTCGCTGCCCGCATTCGCGCCGGTTCTGCTGAACGTCGCGTTCATCGTCGCCGCCGTGTTCGTCGCGCCGCGCCTGCAAACGCCGGTCTATGCGCTCGCGTGGGCGGTGATCGCGGGCGGCGTGCTGCAGTTCGTCGTGCAACTGCCGGGTCTGAAGAAGATCGACATGATTCCGCGCATCGGCCTGAATCCGGTGAAGGCGCTCGCGCATCGCGGCGTGAAGCGCGTGCTGTCCAAGATGGTGCCCGCGATGTTCGCCGTCTCGGTCGCGCAGATCAGCCTGATCATCAACACGAATATCGCGTCGCGCATCGGCCCGGGGGCGGTGTCCTGGATCAACTACGCCGACCGGCTGATGGAGTTCCCGACCGCGCTATTGGGTGTCGCGCTCGGCACGATCCTGCTGCCGAGCCTCTCGAAGGCGCACGTCGACGCCGATCCGCACGAGTATTCGTCGCTGCTCGATTGGGGCTTGCGCGTCACCTTTCTGCTCGCCGCGCCGAGCGCCGTCGCGCTGTTTTTCTTCGCAGAGCCGCTGACCGCCACGCTGTTCCACTACGGCAAGTTCGACGGCAACTCGGTGGTGATGACCTCTCGCGCGCTGTCCGCGTACGGCGTCGGGCTGATCGGCCTGATTCTCATCAAGATCCTCGCGCCGGGTTTCTACGCCAAGCAGGACATCAAGACGCCGGTGAAGATCGGTGTCGGCGTGTTGATTCTCACGCAGTTGAGCAACTATCTGTTCGTGCCGATCTTCGCTCATGCAGGTTTGACGCTGAGCGTTGGGCTCGGCGCTTGCGGTAATGCGCTGCTGCTGTTTCTCGGCCTGCGCAAACGCGACATCTATACGCCGTCGAGCGGCTGGCTCAAATTCTTCGTGCAGTTGCTCGGCGCCTGCCTCGTGCTGGCTGGCGCGATGCACTGGCTGGCGATCAGCTTCGACTGGATCGGCTTGCATAGCCGGCCGGTCGACCGCATGGCGTTGCTCGCAGCGTGCCTCGTTCTGTTCGCCGCGCTATATTTCGGTATGCTTTGGCTGATGGGCTTCAAGTACGCGTATTTCAAAAGGCGAGCGAAGTGATCACGATGACGCGAGTTCTCGACTATTTCAGCACGCTGGTTGCCGAAGACGACAGTCTTCCGTTGACCGAGGCGGCGCTCTCGCTCGCGCAGGATGCTTATCCCGACCTCGATCTGCAAGCCACGCTCGCCGAGATCGACGAGCTGGTGGTGCGTCTGCAGCGGCGCATGCCGGACGACGCCGACATCAAGCAGAAAGTCGGCATTCTGAACCGGTTCTTCTTTCGCGAGCTGGGTTTCGCCAGCAATCTCAACGACTATTACGACCCGGACAACAGCCATCTGAACGCGGTGCTCAAGCGGCGCCGCGGCATTCCGATTTCGCTGGCCGTGCTGTATCTGGAGATGGCTGAGCAGATCGGCGTTCCGGCGCGCGGCGTGTCTTTTCCCGGCCACTTCCTGTTGCGCGTGACCACGCCCGACGGCGACGTGATGCTCGATCCGACCAGCGGACATTCGCTGTCCGAGTCGGAGATGGTGGAGATGCTGGAGCCTTATGTCGCGTCGGCGGGCGAATCGGTGAGCAGGGCGCTGCGCATGCTGCTGCAACCGGCCACGCGCCGCGAGATCATCGCCCGCATGCTGCGCAACCTGAAGTCCACGTATCTTCAGACGGAACGCTGGCAGCGTTTGCTGGCGGTGCAGCAGCGTCTCGTGATCCTGCTGCCGGAGAGTATCGAAGAAGTGCGCGACCGCGGCTTCGCGTATGCACGGCTCGATTACCTGCGCCCCGCGCTCGAAGACCTGGAGCGTTATCTCGGCGACCGGCCGGATGCCGAAGACGCGACCGTGGTCGAGTCGCAATTGCACGAACTGCGTCAGCGCACCCAGCACAACGATCGCGACTAGGCAGTGCGCAGTGGGGGTAGCGCCCGCTGGTACGGCTCAAAACAAAACGCCTGCATACATTCGTATGCAGGCGTTTTTCATTGACGCGCCCCTTTCAGACGGCACGCCGCATGGACGCTCACTTCGGCTGCATGCGGATCGCGCCGTCCAGGCGGATCACTTCGCCATTGAGCATCGGGTTGTCGAAGATCTGCTTGGCCAGCATCGCGTACTCTGCCGGTTTGCCGAGACGCGGTGGGAACGGCACCATCGCGCCGAGGGCGTCCTGCACTTCCTGCGGCATGCCGAGCAGCATGGGCGTTTCGAAAATGCCCGGCGCAATGGTCATCACGCGGATTGCGTTGCGCGACAGGTCACGGGCAATGGGCAGCGTCATGCCGACCACGCCGCTCTTGGACGCGGCGTAAGCCGCCTGGCCGATCTGGCCATCATAGGCGGCCACCGACGCCGTATTGATGATCACGCCACGCTCGCCATTCGCATTCGGCTCGTTCTTCGACATGGCTGCGGCGGCAAGCCGGATCATGTTGAACGTGCCGATCAGGTTGATCGAGATGGTGCGCGCGAACGAATCGAGCGGATGGGGGCCGTCCTTGCCGACCGTTTTGATGGCAGGCGCGACACCCGCGCAATTGACGAGGCCGCGCAGCGTGCCGAGTTTGGTGGCGGCATCGACGGCTTGCGTGGCGTCGTCTTCGCGGCTGACGTCGCATTTGACGAAGACACCGCCGAGTTCCCTGGCGAGCGCCTCGCCGGCCTCCACGTTCAGGTCGGCGAGCACCACCTTGCCGCCATTTTCGACGAGCAGGCGCGCCGTGGCTGCGCCCAAGCCTGACGCACCGCCGGTGATCAGGAACACATTGTCACGAATCTCCATGTCTTCTCCTTTGCTACGTTTCAGTAGTGTCTAGATCGAATATTTTTTCGATGATCGATTGTAACGACTATGCTGCAACGCGGAAAGCGCGACGGGCTGAAAGCAAACCATTATGGATGGCTAAGTAATGCGAGGTGCAGCGCGCAGAGAACGGGCACTGCATCCGCGCAATGCAATAAAAAACCCGCCGGCAAGGGCGGGTCCTATTGAAACAAACGCAAACGAAAATGCGCTTACTTCAATGCCTCGAATGCGCGTTCACGAATTTCCTCGACGCTGCCGAGCCCCGAAATGCGGCGATACTGCGGCGCCTTCAACGAGGTCGACGAATCGCCATTCTTCGCCCAGGTGTTGTAGTACTCGATCAACGGCTTGGTTTGCGCCTCGTACACTTCCAGACGCTTCTTGACCGTTTCTTCCTTGTCGTCGTCGCGCTGGATCAGCGGTTCGCCTGTTACGTCGTCCACGCCTTCCACTTTCGGCGGATTGAACTTGACGTGGTACGTACGGCCCGACGCGGCGTGCGAGCGGCGACCGCTCATACGCACGATGATCTCGTCGAACGGCACGTCGATCTCCAGCACGTAGTCGATCGCGACGCCGGCCTGCTTCATCGCCTCGGCTTGCGGGATGGTGCGCGGAAAACCGTCGAACAGGTAGCCGTTCGCGCAGTCGGCCTGCTGCAGACGTTCCTTCACCAGGTTGATGATCAACTCGTCCGTGACCAGTTCGCCGGCATCCATGAAGCGCTTCGCTTCGAGGCCGAGCGGCGTGCCTGCCTTGACGGCCGCACGCAGCATGTCGCCGGTGGAAATTTGCGGAATGCCGAACTTTTCCTTGATGAAGGTCGCCTGAGTGCCCTTACCCGCGCCGGGCGCACCCAATAGGATCAAACGCATGTGCTATCTCCAGATCTATGTGAATTCTTTGGTGGCGCTGCAGCCGTCCCACGATGTCTCGAAGGGCTCCGCGTCGGCGCCGGTACGAGTCTCGCGCTGCACGTTAAAGAAACGGCGCTGCAGGACCGCAACGGCGCGACCGGGCAAACCCTGAACCTCGTTTGTCTCGGGAGGCGCGCACAACCGTCCGATTATGCCATGGGTTTTTGCGCTCAAGACCCGAATAAAGCCTGCACGCGCGCGAGATCGGCGGGCGTGTCGACGCCGGGCAGCGGCACGTCGTGGGTGACGAGCACCGCGATCCGCTCGCCATGCCACATCGCGCGCAGTTGTTCGAGCGCTTCGACCTGTTCGATCGGCGAGATCGCGAGGCTCGGGTAGGTGCGCAGGAATTGCGCGCGATACGCGTACAGGCCGATATGCCGATGAACCACCGCGGGCGCGGGCGGAGTGGGCATCGACGCGACATTGGGCCAGTGCGGCTGATACGCGTCGCGTGCCCAGGGAATCGGCGCGCGCGAGAAGTACAGCGCGATACCGCGCGCGTCGAGCACGACCTTGACGACGTTCGGGTTGAAAATTTCGGCGGGGTCGGTGATCGGGTGGGCAGCAGTGGCGATCGCGCAACCACTGCTCGCCGCAAGGTGCGACGCCACGCCGCACACGAGTGCTGGATCGATCAGCGGCTCGTCGCCCTGTACGTTGACCACGATCGTGTCGTCGCTCCAGCCGAATTGCGCCGCGACTTCCGCGAGGCGGTCCGTGCCGGACGGATGGTCCGCGCGCGTCAACACGGCTTCGAAGCCGTGATCGCGGGCGGCGTCGAGCACCGCTTGCGCGTCCGAGGCGACCAGCACCTGCTGCGCGCCCGATTCGCGCGCGCGTTCCGCGACCCGCACCACCATCGGCTTGCCGCCGATATCGGCGAGCGGCTTGTTGGGCAGACGCGTCGAGGCGAGCCGGGCCGGGACGACGGCGATGAACGGAGGCGTGGTGGTGTTGGCGTGGGTCATCGGCAGGACAGGCGCAGAGACGGGCGGAACGGCGGGCGGCGATGAAACCGCGGGAAGGTGGCCGCGCAAACTGCAAGGGCGCGGACCGGAAAGACGGCGGATGCGGATCGAAACACAAGGGGCGCCGGCATGGCGGCCGCCCGGTGCGAGTCGGCCCGGCTTCAGGCCACGGAACCCGGATTCAGATCGACCGGCGTGCCTTCCACGGTTTGCCGCGCTTCGTCGACGAGCATGACGGGAATCCCGTCGCGGATCGGATAGGCGAGCTTGTCCGCGTTGCAGATCAGTTCCTGCGCGGCGCGGTCGTAGCTGAGCGGGCCCTTGCAGATCGGGCAGACGAGAATTTCAAGCAGGCGAGCGTCCACGGACTTTCTCCACAACTAATGCGATGAGGCGATGATCGAGCGCGGCTTCGACCGGGACTACCCAGATGCGCGCGTCGTGCCAGGACCCTAATTTTACCGCATCCTTTTCTGTTATCAGGATGGCGTCGGCGTCCACGTCGGTAAAAGGATTGCGTTCGAACGCGTAATGATCCGGCAACGCGCGGGTGGCCGGCGTCAGGCCGGCGGCGCGCAGCGTGGCGAAAAACCGCTCCGGCGCGCCGATGCCGGCCACGGCCAGCACGCGATCGCCGCTGAATTGCGCGAGCGGTCGGCGCAACGCGGGATTGTCCAGATGCCACGCGTCGCCGGGCGTGAGTTTCAACGCGAAGGTGTTCGGCCACGCGGGCAGCGTGCGCGCGTAAGGATCATTGACGAGCGTCGCATCGCGGCGGCGCGACAAGGGCTCGCGCAGCGGGCCGGCCGGCAGCAGGAAACCATTGCCGCCGAGCCGGTGATCGAACACGACCAGTTCGGCATCGCGTTCGAGCCGGTAATGCTGCAAGCCGTCATCGCTCACGATCACGTCGACTTCGCGGTGCGCGGCGCACAGCGCCTGCGCAGCCGCCACGCGATCCGGACAGACCCAGACCGGCGCGCCGGTACGGCGGGCGATCAGCAGCGGCTCGTCGCCGCCCACGCTCGCCGCCGATGCAGGCGTGACCCGTGTCGGGCTCGTCACGCGCGCGCCGTAGCCGCGCGACACCACGCCGGGCTTGAAGCCCGCGGCGCGTAACGCTTCGACGAGCGCGATCACCGTGGGCGTCTTGCCGGTGCCCCCGACGGTCACATTGCCGACCACCACCACAGGCACGCCGATGCGAACCGATTTCAACCAGCCGAACGAAAAGGCGGCGCGGCGCGCGGCGGCGATCGCGCCGAACACGCAGGCGAACGGCGTCAGCGCCCATGCAAGCGGGCCACGCTGCTGCCATTCGCGCGCAAGGCGTGCTTCGAGACGGTTGTGAATTTCGCTCATGGGCGGGTCGCACGGACGAGCGGCGCGCCGCCCGTCGGAAAGCGTGGGGACGGCGGCATGAAGGAGCTAGGCGCAAAACGCGGGGCAAGCATCAACGCGGTTCTCCGGACTGTCGAGAATGAGGCCAAAGGCGAAACAGGGCGGCACAGGGCGAGGGTGCCTCAATTCCGGACGCCACGAGGACGTTCGGCATGCCGTCGAACCCGCCACTCTAGCGCGCGTGCGTCCCGCCCGGCAAGTCGCCTGCGGGGCGGCGCGCGTCGAAACGGCCCTGACGATGTCGGGCACCGCCTGTGGATAACTTTGTGGAGAACCTGCCATCCGATGAGCGGAGAGGGCCGGTCCGTGCGCTCGTGATCGGTAATCATTCTCTTTAGTGAGATGTAAACGCCATATAAATCAACGACATGCTTTGAATTCATGCGCTTGCGCGGGCAGTCTGGCGGGATTCGTCTGGCAGGTCCCGCCATGTGGACACTTTTAACAATTGGAGCGCCACGCTGGACGGCAATGGCCGCTCGGTCTATCGTCTGTCCGGCCAGCCACCCCTATTCCTCGCATGAATCCCGAAAGCCCTTTTTCCTCGTCGGCCGCGCCCGGCGGTGAAGTCGTCGTTCCCGTCTCGGCGCTCAATCGCGCGATCGGCACGATGCTCGAACGCTCGTTTCCGCTCGTCTGGGTCGCCGGCGAAGTATCGAACTTCACCCGCGCCGCAAGCGGCCATTGGTATTTCTCGATCAAGGACGCGCAGGCGCAGATGCGTTGCGTGATGTTCCGCGGGCGGGCGCAATACGCCGAATTCACGCCACGCGAAGGCGATCGCATCGAAGTGCGCGCGCTGGTGACGATGTACGAGCCGCGCGGCGAACTGCAATTGAATGTGGAAGCGGTGCGGCGCACGGGGCAGGGGCGTCTTTACGAAGCGTTCCTCCGGCTGAAAGCGCAGCTCGAAGCCGAGGGTCTCTTTGCCGCCGAGCGAAAACGCGCGTTGCCGCCTCATCCGCGAGCGATCGGCATTGTCACATCGTTGCAGGCCGCGGCCTTGCGCGATGTCCTGACCACGCTGTCGCGCCGCGCGCCGCACATTCCGGTGATCGTCTATCCGGCGCCGGTGCAGGGTGTGGGCGTGAGCGCCAAGCTCGCCGCGATGGTCGACGCCGCCAACGCAAGGCGCGAAGTCGACGTGCTGATCGTCTGCCGTGGCGGCGGCTCGATCGAAGACCTGTGGGCGTTCAACGAAGAAGTCCTGGCGCGCGCGATTGCGGAAAGCGCCATTCCGGTGGTGAGCGGAGTCGGTCACGAAACCGATTTCACGATTGCCGATTTTGCCGCCGACGTGCGCGCACCGACACCGACCGGCGCCGCCGAACTGGTGAGTCCGCAGCGCGTGCTGCTGCTGCGTGAGCTCGACCATCGCCACGCGACGCTCGCCCGCGGCTTCGGCCGCATGATGGAGCGGCGCGCCCAGCAACTCGACTGGCTCGCGCGCCGGCTGGTGTCGCCGGCCGAACGTCTTGCGCGGCAGCGCACGCATGTGCAGCAGTTGAGTGTGCGGCTCGCATCGGCGGGTACGCGCCCGGTGCGTGACGCACGAGCGCGGTTTTCGCTGCTACAGATGCGCTGGCAGCGCTGGCGTCCGGATCTCGCCGGGCATCAGGCGAAGCTCGGCAATCTCGCGCAGCGTCTGGACGCGGCTTTGTTACGCCAGCATGAACGTCAGACCGCGCGCATCGACACGCTTGCCGCGCGTCTCGAAGTGCTCAGTCCGCAGCGTACGCTGGAGCGTGGTTATGCTGCCGTCCTCGACGCCCAGAGCGGGCGCGCGGTGCGCGCGCCGTCGTCGTTGAAGCCGGGGCGGCGTTTGACGGTGCATCTCGCGGAAGGCAGCGCGGACATTGCGCTCGCGGATGTGCAGCCGCGCCTGACGGACGGTTTCTGACACTTCGCCGACGGTGTGAGCGGACGTCCTTTTTGACGATGGCAACGATCGGGCACACCGTGTGCGAAGGCATTAATCACGCTATGTGTGCGGCATGTTCGCCGATGCCGGACATAAAGTCCGTTGGTTTGCGGGGTTTTTCCAACTCGCCTACAATCGAGTGCTCTAAAGCGTTATCCGCAGACTCCCCCACAACAGATACAGACAGAAGGAAAGCACCATGGAACATACGCTCCCGCCGCTGCCGTTCGCGAAAAACGCACTCGCTCCGAACATGTCGGAAGAGACGCTCGAGTTTCACTACGGCAAGCATCACCAGACCTATGTGACCAACCTGAACAATCTGATCAAGGGCACGGAGTTCGAGAACCTGTCGCTCGAGGAAATCGTCAAGAAGGCATCGGGCGGCGTGTTCAACAACGCGGCTCAAGTGTGGAACCACACGTTCTTCTGGAACAGCCTGTCGCCGCAAGGTGGCGGTGCTCCGACCGGCGCGCTCGCTGACGCGATCAACGCCAAGTGGGGTTCGTTCGAAAAGTTCAAGGAAGAATTCGCCAAGACCGCAGTCGGCACGTTCGGCTCGGGTTGGGCATGGCTCGTGAAGAAGGCTGACGGTTCGCTCGACCTGGTGTCGACGAGCAACGCCGCCACGCCGCTGACCACCGACGCGAAAGCACTGCTGACGATCGACGTGTGGGAACACGCTTACTACATCGACTACCGCAATGCGCGTCCGAAGTTCGTCGAAGCGTACTGGAACATCGTCAATTGGGAATTCGCGTCGAAGAACTTCGCGTGAGTTTGCGGTTGAGCAAAGGCTGATGCGGTCTGCCGCAATAAGCTTTGCAAACTGTCGCCAATATGAAAGCCCTCCGCGAGAGGGCTTTTTTGTGCCCGCGATTCGTTTTACACAATTGGTTCACACGATTCATTTCACAAGGCATTCGAGCGAGGCGGTTGCTCGGGGGTAGTATGAGTGTCGAGAGAATCGAAGGTCGAAGTCTGCGAGTCTCCTCGATCAGGAAGTCGTAGCCTGTCGCGGCCTTCTGCGCGAATCGACAATTCATGCATGCATCATGGAGCCCAATCGGAGTTCCTCATGAAAGGCAGTCAACTGACGCTGTTTGCAGCCAACCAGAGCCACCGCAAGAGCCACATGACCATCGTCGACTGGATTCTCGAAAGGACGAAGGCGGCCGGCATCGAGGGTGCGACGGTGATCGAAGTGAGCGAAAGCATCGACGCGCACGGCAAGTACCACGCCGCGCGTTTTTTCGAGTTGGTCGACCAACCGGTGGTCGTCACGGCGGCGGCGGCGGATGATCGCATCGACGCACTACTCGATAGCCTGCGGCATGGCGGTGTTCACCTCTTCTACACGCGTTGTCCTATCGAATACGAAGTGCTTGGCGCAGACGCACAACAGGGCGGCGAGTAGCGTCCGCTTTTATGCCGATGTCCTGCAGAGACACCGGTCGCCGCGCGGGCGCGACAGTGCCGGGCATGCTCGTGTGTCGCGTGGGCGATAGACTAGAATGAATCAAGCGGGGCGCGACCCCGCGTCCGGCAGCGGAGAGGCACGATGAACGGCTATCAACTGACGTTCTATACGGAACACAACCGGAAGCACGGCCATCAGACCGTATGCGAATGGCTGTTGCATGAGGTGCGTCGACTCGGGATCGGCGGCGCGACCGTCATCAATTGTGCCGAAGGGATCGGCCACGCCGGTTCGCGTCACGCGGCGCATATGCTCAAACTCGACGATCAGCCGGTTCAGATCATTCTTGCCGTGACGGAAGCGGAAGCGCAGCAGCTTCTCGATATTGTGCGCGCCGAAAACGTGCACGTTTTCTACATGCGTTTTCCGATCGAATTCGGTGTGATCGGCGACGACGCCCCGCACAAAGCGTCAAAGCATTTTTCCCTGTTTGGTCGTTCGGCGGGCTAGCAGGAACACGGGCCTTGCGTGTGTTTGTGCTTCGATAACGTATCGGATGCCTAATCAATACTCAGGCTGATTCTCCAGGCTTCAATGCAATCCACGCGGTTTGCCATGCGCGATGGCTCGCGAGGGGCGCGAGCGATTGCCGAGCATCCAGACACACTTCGCGTTGCCCGGAAGGAACGATTCTCTTTGATTGGGCGAGCGGTCATGTCGTCGGCCCGACTCGAAACATGATGCGGGAGTGCCGTTTCCCGGGGTCGTTGTGTTATCCCTGCTGCCGTGCAGCGTGCTCATTGCGGCCGGGGCGTTTTCCATCCTGGCACCGAGCAAACGCCTTTCCGGTGGCCACGTTATAGTCACGACCTATCAATACCATTGCAGGAAACGCTTTCTATTGCGAGAAACTCTCACGTATATTTTAGTTCCCAACAGATCTGAAACGGTGAGCCATTCTCGTCCGATTGCACGCCACGATACCCCGCGTCGAAGCACGGCCACCGGCCGCGGGTGATCAGCAGCGGAACGTCAGAAAGCGCGCACCACGAGGTTTCAGGCAGACCCGCCAGCGCCGGATCGTCGTCGCGCCTGGCGGTCTGACGCCACAGTAGAACATCCCGGTTTACGTCTCCCAAGGAGGTAACGCATGTCAAGCGAAGCAAAGTGCCCGTTCAATCATGCCGCCGGCGGCGGCACCACGAACCGTGACTGGTGGCCGAAGCAGTTGCGGCTGGATCTGCTCAGCCAGCACTCCGGCAAGTCGAACCCGTTGGACAGCAGCTTCAACTATGCCGAGGCGTTCAAGAGCCTCGACCTGGCGGCAGTGAAGAAGGACCTTGCGGCATTGATGACCAACTCGCAGGATTGGTGGCCCGCGGACTTCGGCCACTACGGCCCGCTGTTCATCCGCATGGCGTGGCACAGCGCGGGCACCTATCGAATCGGCGACGGCCGCGGCGGCGCAGGGCGCGGCCAGCAACGGTTCGCGCCGCTCAACAGCTGGCCTGACAACGTCAGCCTGGATAAGGCTCGCCGCCTGCTTTGGCCGATCAAGCAAAAGTACGGGCAGAAGATTTCCTGGGCCGACCTGTTGATTCTCACCGGCAACGTCGCGCTCGAAACCATGGGCTTCAAGACGTTCGGTTTCGCGGGTGGTCGCGAGGACACGTGGGAGCCGGACCAGGACGTCTACTGGGGCAATGAAAAGACCTGGCTCGGTGGCGACGTCCGCTATGGCAAAGGCGCAGCCGGCGACAACGACGACGGTGGCGTGATCGTCGCTGACGAAGAAAAGCACGGCGAAGAGGTGAGCCGCGACACCAGCGGGCGAAACCTGGAAAATCCGCTGGGTGCGGTGCAGATGGGCCTCATCTATGTGAACCCGGAAGGTCCCGACGGCAATCCGGATCCGCTCGCTGCGGCACACGACATTCGCGAAACCTTCGCGCGCATGGCCATGAACGACGAAGAGACCGTCGCGCTGATCGCCGGCGGTCACACGTTCGGCAAGACGCATGGCGCAGGTCCGGCCGACAACGTCGGCCCTGAACCCGAGGCCGCCGATCTCGAGAACCAGGGGCTTGGGTGGAAGAACAGCTTCGGCACGGGCAAGGGCGGCGACACGATCACCAGCGGTCTGGAAGTGACCTGGACCACCACGCCGACCAAGTGGGGCAACGGCTTCTTCGAAAACCTCTTCAAGTACGAATGGGAGTTGACCAAGAGTCCCGCCGGCGCGCATCAGTGGGTCGCCAAGGATGCCGGCGAAACGATCCCGCATGCTCACGATCCCTCGAAGAAGCTGCGCCCGACGATGCTCACCACGGACCTCTCGCTGCGCTTCGACCCCGCCTACGAGAAGATTTCGCGGCGTTTCCTGGAGAACCCGGACCAGCTCGCCGATGCGTTCGCCCGTGCCTGGTTCAAGCTGACTCACCGCGACATGGGGCCGTATGCCCGTTATCTCGGACCGGAAGTGCCGGCCGAAAAACTGATCTGGCAGGACCCGATTCCGGAGGTCGACCATCCGCTGGTGAACGAGCAGGACATCGCCTCGCTCAAGCAGAAGATTCTCGCGTCGGGACTGTCGGTCTCGCAACTGGCGTCGACGGCATGGGCGTCGGCCTCCACGTTCCGCGGCTCGGACAAACGTGGCGGCGCCAACGGTGCGCGCATTCGCCTCGCGCCGCAGAAAGACTGGGCGGTGAACCAGCCTGAGCAACTGGCGAAGGTGCTGAAAGTTCTCGAAGGCATCCAGAGCGAGTTCAATGGCGCGCAGGCTGGCGGCAAGAAAATTTCGCTGGCCGACCTGATCGTGCTGGCCGGTGGCGCCGCCGTCGAGCAGGCGGCGAAGAGCGCCGGTCATCAGGTGAGCGTGCCTTTCACGCCGGGCCGCATGGACGCCTCGCAGGAGCAGACCGACGTGCAATCCGTCGCGGCGCTCGAACCGCTTGCCGATGGCTTTCGCAACTACCTGAAGGCCAAGTACCGCGCCCCGGCGGAAGCGTTGCTGATCGACAAGGCGCAATTGCTGACGTTGACCGCGCCGGAGATGACGGTGCTGATCGGCGGCTTGCGCGCGTTGAATGTTCACGCGGGGCAGGATTCGCACGGCGTATTCACCCACAGGCCAGAGACGCTGTCCAACGACTTCTTCCGTAACCTGCTCGATATGGGTACGGAGTGGAAGCCACTTTCCTCTGCCCGTGATGTGTTCGAGGGGCGTGATCGCAAGACCGGCGAGCTCAAATGGACGGGCACGCGCGTCGACCTGGTCTTTGGTTCGCATGCCCAACTGCGAGCGCTGTGCGAAGTCTATGCAAGCGAAGACGCACAGGAAAAATTCATCCGCGACTTCGTTGCAGCCTGGGCCAAAGTGATGGATCTCGACCGCTTCGACATCGCCCGATAGGTCGAATCGCCCCGTCAGCTCAGTTCCTCTGACGGGGCCTTTTGACGCATGTGGCGAGCCGGATCATCTTTGTCACAGTTGGTAACGGCAATCAGGCGCTCAAAGCGTTTTCAGCCTGTCGGCGGCGCATCTCGATATACGCGGTAAAAATACGGTAACTATCTCGTAAACAAGGCGCACGCAAATTGGCCTACCGTATGTTTCTCTCATGAAGAAACGTGCGCCCCCATGATCTCAAGTCTTAAATCGATACGCGTCGCGCTGCCTGCGGGCGCGGTTGCTCTGGCGCTCCTTGGCGGCTGTGCGGTAGTGCCGCCGAGCGGTCCTTCCATTGTCGCGCTGCCGCGCAGCGGCGAGCCGCTCAATCAGTTCCAGCAGGACGACTATAGTTGCCGCGACTACGCCTACCATTCGTCTGACGCGGCCGGCGCGGCGCAGAGTTCGACCACGAACAGCGTCAATAGCGCTGCGGTGGGCACGCTGGGCGGTGCCGCGGTCGGCGCGCTCATCGGCGCGGCGGCGGGCAACGCGGGCGCGGGCGCGGCCATTGGCGCGGGCAGCGGCTTGCTGCTCGGCGGCGCGGCCGGCGCAAACGGCGCACAGTATTCGGCCAACAGCATGCAGGCGCGGTACGACGCAGCGTACGCGCAGTGCATGACTTCGAAGGGCAACACGATCGCGCAGCCGCAGATGCCGGTCTATGCGCCGCAGCCGGTATATGTTGCTCCGCCGCCCCGCTACTACGGGCCGCCGCCGGTAATGTATGCCCCTTATCCGTACTACTGATCGAGTTCCGTCCAGCGCCTGCTGCAGCCAGGCCGCGTTCCCCTCAGGTATTGCCATGTATGGCGGCGAGAGGCGAAACGATGGCGGCAAACACCTTTGCAAACAGCGTACGGTTAATCCACCGTAAGGGCAACCAACGCATTCAACGATCGGAAGACGCACGTGGCGAACTCCTCTCTTACGGCACGCGACGTGATTCTCCACGCACACCGTTCGTTGTGCGGAGCTGACCGTCGCATCGTTCAGGAGACGAGGCGAATATGCGAATCTCGCAAGCTGGCGTTGAGACGTCCGTGCTGGGCGTATGGTCCCGCCGAGGGACAGTGGCGGCGCTGATCGCCGTTGCCACTTGTTTCGTTTCATGCGGTGGCGGTGGCGGTGGTGGCGGCGGCGCGCCCGCTACGGCTTCGGGGGCAGCGGGTGGAAGTGGTAGCGGATCGGCAAGCGGCTCGGGTTCGGGCAGTACGGGCACCAGTGGCACCGGGACCAGCGGCACCGGTTCCGGAATGAGTAGCACCGGCACTGGCTCGACCACCAGCGCCGGAACGGGCACAGGCACTGGAACGAGCAGTACGGGAGCTACTGCGGCGGCAGCGGCGGCCTACGCCACCGACGTCCTCATGCATCACAACGATCTCGGCCGTACCGGTCAGATGCTCGCCGAGACTACGCTCACGCCGGCGAACGTCAATTCGACAAACTTCGGCAAAGTCGCGTTTCTTGCAGCAGACGGCAAGGTCGACGGTCAGCCGCTTTTCGTCACGAACCTGCCGATCGGCGGTGCATCGCGCGACGTGGTGTACGTGGTCACCGAACACAACAGCGTCTACGCCTATGACGCCACATCGTTCGTGCAACTGTGGAAGGTCTCGTTGACCGGCAGCGGCGAAACGTCCAGCGACGACCGCGGTTGCCAGGACATCACCCCGGAGATTGGCATTACGTCGACGCCGGTTATCGACCGCAGTCGCGGCGCGAATGGCGTGCTGTATGCCGTGGCCATGACGAAAGACAGTGGCGGGGGCATCCATCACCGGCTGCACGCGCTCGATCTGACGACCGGCGCTGAAGTGCTGGGCGGCCCGACGGAGATTTCGGCAACTTACCCGGGTAACGGCGCGGGCAGCATTAACGGCGTGATTACCTTCAACCCTTCGTTGCACACGGAACGCGCGGCGCTCACGCTGGTTGGCGGCAACATCTACATGGGCTGGACCGCGCACTGCATGTCGGGCGCATACACCGGCTGGCTGATGGCGTATAGCGCCGACACGCTGAAACAGACCAGTGCGCTCAACATCACGCCGAACGGCAGTCAGGGCTCGATCTGGATGGCCGGCTCCGGCATGGCGTCGGACGGCACGTCGCTCTACGTCGTGGACGGCAACGGTACGTTCGGCACTTCGCTCAATGCACAGGGCTTTCCTGTCGATGGCGACCTCGGCAACTCGATGATGAAACTCTCCTTGGGCAACCTGCAGGTGACCGATTACTTCGCGATGTCCAACGTGGTCGAGGAAGCGGGCACGGACAACGATTTCGGCTCGGGCGGCGCGATGGTGTTGCCGGACCAGACGACAGCGGGCGGGGTGGTCAAACATCTCGCGGTGGCGGCCGGCAAGGACAACCACATTTACGTCGTCGATCGTGATTCGATGGGCAAATTCAGCCCGAGCGCCAACAACATCTGGCAGGAGTTGATCGGCACTCTGGCGGGCGGCATCTGGGGATCGCCGGCTTACTACAACGGTGTGGTCTATTACGGCGGTCTGAACGACAACCTGAAGGCGTTGCCGGTCGCGGGGGCGTTCCTCGCGACGACCGCCGCCTCAAAGAGTCCGACTACCTTTGCTTATCCAGGTGCGACGCCCGCCGTGTCGGCGAACGGTGCGAGCAACGGCATCGTCTGGGCGGCGGAAAACGGCACGACGGGCGCTTTACACGCTTACAACGCGGGTAATCTTGCCGTCGAGTTGTACAACAGCAATCAGGCCGGCACGCGCGACCAATGGGGCGCGGGCAACAAATTCATCACGCCGATGATCGCGCGCGGCAAGGTGTACGTGGGCGCGACCAATGGCGTGGCGGTGTTCGGGTTGCTGTGAGCGGAAGAGGGGCTTACATGGGGCGGCGCGGCGTGGTTGCGGTTGCGGTCGAGCTTGCTCGCATGGGCGGCGAGACGTAGCGTCGGCGGTTAGCCGTTTGTGACGGTTCGGGGCGCGTGAGAAAGAGCCCTGTTCGGTTTCGGCAAACTGAACTGCACCCCAAAAGTTGAACTCCTACCCAACGATTAGTGATGCAGTTCAAACACGGCCTACTGCTTGATGCGGGGTTCACTCACGTTGCGACGCATCACGCCGTGTGCGGGGTACGTCCCGCCCGTTCAGGGCGAAGTCCTTCATTTTCCCGTTGAACCCACTTCAAACCGGCGCGCAGCGCGCCGGTTTGCAACGCTCATTGCGTGTCGCTCGTCGCAGCAGACTTGCGCGGACGACGACTACGCGCCGCGGTTTTGCGCGCGGTCTTTTTTGCTGGCGCTGACGCTTCTTCCGCTGTGGCGGCAGGGGCCACCGTTTCGGCGGGGGTTGCAATCTCCGGAATATCTTCGATGCTTCTCGGCGCAGCCTTCTTTGCTTTTTTCGCGGCCGTCTTGCGGGGGGCGCGCTCTTTACGACGCGCGGGTTGCTTGTCGCCTGCATGCGGCTCGTTGGCTCCGCTGTCAACGCCGCCTGTCTCTTCAGCCGTCGAAGTTTCCGCCGACGCTATCGGCGCTTCCGGTAGTTCAAAAATGAACTCGCTGTTCTTCGGCGTTTGCGTGGGCAGGTCTTCCGTTTGAGCCTGTGCGCCGGCGAGGTGTTCGACAGCACTACGCTCTTCATGGACGGCTTCCTGCTGGCCGCGGCCCGCTTTGCGATTGCCTCGCCCACGACGGCGCGACTCGTGTTTGCCGCCCGACTCGGCGCTCACGACTTCGGCTACCTGCGCTTCATACAACTGTTCCGCCGACTCGGAAGCTTCGGTGGTTTCGCTCGCGTTTTCGCCCGCGACGGTCGCGGCCGTACTGCGATACACATACGCGCCCGATTTCTCGTCGCGGCCGAATTCGAGCAGCCCGCGAGCATGCGCTTCTTCCAGCAGATTGCCGAAGGCGCGAAAACCGTAGTACGTTTCGTTGAAATCCGGCTTGCGGCGTTTGATCGCGTTCTTCAGCACCGACGCCCAGATCTTGCCGCTGTCTCCGCGCTCCGACGCAAGCGCGTCGAACGTTTGCACAGCAATTTCGACCGCCTTGGTACGGCGTTTTTCTAGGTCTTCCTTGTTGCGAGTCTTTTCTTCGTCGGGCGCGCGTTTGGCCGCCGGCTGGGCGGCGTGTGGCGGACGCGACGACTCGCGTTTGGCGACCGTACGCTGACTCTCTCGCACAAGGTCATCGTAAAAAAAGAACTCGTCGCAGTTCGCAACCAGCAGATCCGACGTGGATTGCTGCACACCGACGCCGATCACCTGCTTGGCGTTTTCACGCAGCTTCGACACCAGCGGCGAGAAGTCGGAGTCGCCGCTGATGATGACGAACGTGTTGACGTGAGACTTTGTGTAGCAAAGGTCGAGCGCGTCCACGACGAGCCGGATGTCAGCGGAATTCTTGCCCGATTGGCGCACGTGCGGAATTTCGATCAATTCGAAATTGGCCTCGTGCATCGCGCCTTTAAAACTTTTGTAGCGGTCCCAGTCGCAGTACGCCTTCTTCACGACGATGCTGCCCTTGAGCAGCAGCCGTTCGAGCACCAGCTTGATATCGAACTTGTCGTATTTCGCATCGCGCACGCCAAGCGCGACGTTTTCGAAGTCGCAGAATAGCGCCATGCTGACGGTTTCGTTGGATGACGCCATGTATATCTCCATTGAAGCGATCGTCAAATTCGACGAATCGCGACCATGATAGCGATTCCAGCGGAGGTGATCAGCTTTTGTGTTCCACTCGCACCGATGCAGGCGGTGCGAACCCGCACCGGCCCACGCTCCTTGCGACGTTTTCCAAGGGTTTTTCAGCGCGGTTTACGCTGCGGCACGCGCAGTGCCGAAACGGTTCGGTGCAGCGGCCCGACACGGCGCGATGGCTCGACCACCGGACCACGGGACCACCGCACTAGCGTTCGTGTAAAAGCGACGTAGTAGAGAGCGCCGCGCGCGTTTCCAGCACCTCGTCGACGAGACCATAAGTACGGGCGGCATGTGCCGACATAAAATTGTCGCGGTCGGTGTCGCGCGCGATTTCCTCGATGCTGCGCCCGGTGCGCTCAGCCATTATGGTATTCAGGCGCTCTCGCAAATAAAGCACCTCCTTCGCCTGAATTTCGACGTCTGCGGCCGTGCCTTGGCTTCCGCCTGACGGCTGGTGAATCATGATGCGTGCGTTCGGCAACGCATACCGCTTCCCACGCTGGCCGGCGGTGAGAAGGAAGGTTCCCATGCTCGCGGCGAAGCCCGTGCATAAAGTGGATACCTCCGGTTTGATGAACTGCATGGTGTCGTAGATCGCGAGGCCGTCGTACACGGAACCGCCCGGCGAATTGATGTAAAAAGAAATATCCTTGTCGGGATTCTCGGACTCCAGAAACAGCAGTTGCGCGACGATCACGCTGGCCGACTGCTCGTTCACGGGCCCGACCAGAAACACGATGCGCTCGCGCAGCAGACGCGAATAAATGTCATAAGCGCGCTCGCCGCGGCCGGATTGTTCGATCACGGTTGGCACGAGGCCAAGGCCGGTGATGGTTGGATAGCTGGAATGCATGTCGACCTCGTTTATGCCGCGTGGGTGACGGCGGGTGCTGGAGCGCCAGCGCATTCATTGCGCGGGTTGTTGTCCCTATGACGGCGCGGCAATGGGCGACGTGACAGAAATTTTTTTACGCGAAGCTGTCACATCGTTCGATGCCCAGCCGTCAAGATGAAAAGAATGACGTTGTTGGCGCGCGCCCGGACAAGTTCGCAGGCAGCGCGCCGCGCGCTTTACACCACGCACGAACTGGAGGTCTATATATGACGGAACAAGCAATCGAGAAGGCATCCAGTTTCGAGGCCGCGCGTGCCCGCCTGTTTGCGCTGGCCTACCGAATGCTCGGCAGCCGCGCCGAAGCAGAAGACGTGGTGCAAGACGTGGGATTGAAATGGCACCTCGCGGACACGCAAGACGTGCAGACACCTGTTGCCTGGCTCACCACGATCACCACGCGCGCGGCGATCGACCGGCTGCGGCACGTGCAGCGCGAACGCGCGTCGCAAACCGCGGGCTGGTTGCCGGAACCGTGGCTCGACGAGGTCGCGCCCTCGGCAGAGGAATTGGCTTTGCGTGCAGCGGAGATGTCGTATGGCGTGATGCTGCTCCTCGAGCGGCTCAAGCCTGACGAACGAGCGGCGTTCGTGCTGCACGAAGCCTTCGACTGCGACTATGCGGAGATCGCGGCCATTCTCGAGCGCACGCCGGCCGCCTGCCGGCAGATCGTCCATCGGGCCAAGGCGCGTTTGCAACGGGCGGGTGCCCCGGTTGAGCGGCCTGATCCGGCCGCGCATGCACAGATCGTGGAGCGCTTGCGCGCGGCGCTGGAGGCGCAGGATCGAGCCGGCCTGTTGCGGCTCTTTGGTGACGCGCCGGAGGTCTTCAGCGACGCGCCGGTCGGCACCTCGGAACCGGCAGTGGCAGGGTGGATGGGCACGGTAACGTCGCTCGTCGAGCGTGCGAGCAGCGCCGAGACGGTGTCGGTCGCGGGAACATTGTGTGTCGCTTTGTTCTTCGAGGGCGAGGTCGTGGGGGTCCTCGACGTGTCCACGAATAGCCTTGCGGACGGCTCCACAAGAATCATCGCCATGCGCGTGGTGACGAGCGCGGCGCGCTTGCGTGCCATTAACCGCATGCTGGGCCGCGCAGCGGTCAGGCAACTGCTTGCGCGGATCCAGCAGACCGCTGTGACCTCAATTTCGGTGGGCCGCGACTTCCCAGTTGATGTCCACGCATAGCACCTGTGTACCAGTCGGCGTGTGTGCGGCGATCGAGGCAGTCACGCACAGGTGAGCTTCGTTGATCGACAGGTAGGGAGGCGTGAGATGCACCTGACCGGGCATGCGCATCGCCTGGATAAAGTACGGCCGGCGCTCCCAACTCGCGCCTTCCGAATGCAGCAGCGGGCGGAAGCGCTTGGCGCGTTGCGAGGCGCGCCCCGGGGGCAGCACGTTGTCGCCGATCTGCCGGCCCGACCCGTCCAGCACGAAGCAGCGTGCCGTCTCGCCGAGCGTGAGGAGTGAGGCGGTGGCTTGCGCAACGGACTCGCCGGCCACCAGTTGCGCGGCTGCGGTTTCGAGCGCGGTAACGTACGGTGCGAGCCGCGCGGATTGTGCGCGCTCACGCGCGCCAACCCGTTCACGTAGCGCTGCGGAGAGCGAGTCCATCAAGCCGGCCGCCGCTTGCGGTTTGACCGGCTCGACGCTCGGACCAGCGAAGAATGCGCCTTGCACGAAGTCCACGTTGCATTCGAGCGCGATCAACGCGTCGCGTTCGGTGCTCAGGCCGCCCATCAGCACCAGTTGCCCGGATTCGTGCAGCAGCGAGACGAGGCCCGGCAGCACGCGCTCAATGTGCGAGTGTTCGCTGGCTTGCGCGAGAATGCAGCGGTCGAGCGTGACGATGTCCGGCCGCAGATTCCACACGCGGTCAATGTTCGAATGCTTCGCGCCAAAACCGTCGAGCGCGATCAGAAAGCCGGATTTACGCAGCGCATCGATGATTTCGGCAAAGCGCGTGGTTTCGCCGCCCGCCTGTTCGGAAACTTCCAGCACCACGCGCTGCGGCGGCAGGCCGAGCGCCTTGAGGCCGGCAAGCAGCGCGTCGCCGTAACTGGTGTCCATCAGCGCGGCCGGGTGCAGGCTCAGAAAGAGCCATTCGTCGTGGCTGTCGAACGCGTTGAAGTTGCCCAGATGCAGGGATTCAGCGAGCCGCCCGAGTTCGAGCAGATCGCCGCGCCGCGCGGCCTGTGTGAACACCTCGTGCGACGGCACTTGCAACCCGTGTTCGTCCCGGGCGCGCAGCGACGCGTGATAACCGATCGCGCGCCGGTGCGACACGGAGAAAACCGGCTGGAACACGCTGAAAACAGTGTAGCCGCCGTACAGAACGGTGCGCCGGGAACCCTCATCGCCGGCCATTGGGCGCGGCGGCTGGAAACCGGGAGGATCGAGTTCGATCATGCTCATCATGTCAGTCGTGTGGGGTGGCGGCGCGCCTGCATGCTCGACATGAGTCCGCACGCGCAAAGCGTCAGTTTACAGGATAGGCGAGCAAGAACTATGCGCGTCCGGAAACACAGCACGCATGCCCGACTGTCACACTCAGATAAGACGATTGTGCGCCAGCGCGGGCGCGAACGCGACGATTCGCACTTCGCTGGTGCGGCCCGCGCCCCGTTGCGGGTCGGTGGCGGAGCGCGCGGCTGGGGCGACACACATCAGGTTCGTTCGGAAGGATCGGTCTTTTTCGCGGGCGTGCGGATGTCCGGCGACAGTTGCGCAAAGATCCACGACGAGCCTGCCGTGATGATGCCGACACACAGGAACGTCGCGTGAAACGCGGGCAGCGAATTGGCGGCCGTCACACGCGGCAACAGGCCTGTAAACGTGGCGAGCAGGGCGCCGGCCACGGTCACGCCCAGACTCATCGACAGCATCTGGACCAGTGAAAAGAGGCTGTTGCCGCTGCTCGCGCCGCCGGTGCCCAGGTCCTTGAGCGTCAACGTGTTCATTGCGGTGAACTGGATCGAGTTGACGCCGCCGAAGAATGCCAGTTGCACGAGCCGCAGCCACAGCGGCTGGTTCGCGGAGGTGAGCGCGAAGCTTGCCATCGTCAAGCCGACCAACACGGTGTTGACAATCAGCACGCGCCGGTAACTGTACTTGATGATCAACGTGGTCACGAGACGTTTGGATGCCATGCCCGCGGCCGCCACAGGCAGCATCATCATGCCGGCTTCGAAGGCGCTATAGCCTAGACTCACCTGCAATAGCAGAGGGATCAGATAGGGCATCGCGCCGCTGCCGATTCGCGCGAACAGATTGCCGAGCAGGCCGACGCTGAACGTGTGGATCTTGAAGAGGTCGAGCGAGAAAATCGGCGAAGGCTCGCGCACGGCGTGCAAGCCGTAGGCGACAAAGCAGGCGAGGCTCAGGATCAGCAGCACCAGCACCGTGGCGTGCTGAATGCCTAATTCGGTACGGCCGTCGAGTGCGAACGAAATCGCCACCATGGCCACGATCAGCAACAAGTAGCCTTTCATATCGAACTTGCCGACGTGCTCGTTGCGGCTGTCCGGCATGAAGATGAACGTAGCGATGCAACCGATGATGCCCACCGGCACGTTGATCAGAAAGATCCAGTGCCAGGATGCGATCTTCACGAGCCAGCCGCCGAGCGTGGGGCCGATTAGCGGTCCGATGAGGCCCGGAATCGCCACGAATGAAAGCGCCGGCAAATAGCGCTCAGCCGGAAAGGTGCGCAACACCGCGAGGCGACCGACCGGCAATAGCATCGCACCGCCCACGCCTTGCATGATGCGGAAGGCCACGAGTTGATTCAGCGTGTGCGCGTTCGCGCACAACAACGAAGCGACCGCGAACACGAGGATCGCGCTGAAAAACACGCGGCGCGTGCCGAATTTGTCGGCGAGCCAGCCGGATACCGGGATCATCACGGCCATGGTCAGCGAATAGGCGATCACCACCGATTGCATGCGCAGCGGCAACTCGCCGAGGCTCGTCGCCATCGCCGGGAGCGCGGTGTTGACGATGGTCGAGTCGAGCGTCTGCATGAAGAAGCCGGTGGCGACGACCCACAGCATCACGGTGAGCGAGCGGGGCGAAGGCGCGCTGGGCGTAGTGGGCGCGAGGGCGGGCGGAGTCGGCGTGGACATGGAGGGCGGCTGGGCGCGCAGGACGGGCTGGGACTCGCTATTCTAGGGAAAAGCGCCGCGCGGCGCAGGGCGGGGAAGTCGCAGCGAGTCGGAAACGCGGCGATTGGTCACCCTGGCGCCTCGGTTCAGCGTCTCACTCCGAGCCCTCACTGTGCGGCTTCACCCCAAAACCTCACCCCAAAACCTCACCCCAAAACCTCACCCCAAAACCTCACCCCAAAACCTCACCCCGAAGCCGGCAACGCCACCGCAGCACGAAAGAACGCTTGCGCACGTGGGTCGTTACCAAACGCGATATGAATCCTGGTCCACGGACTGACCTCCATATTCGGCCGGAAGTAGTTGCCCGGTACCACGGTCACGCCCAGCGGCGCACCGCACTCCACCAATCTTTCCGCATTGGCCACGTGCGGCACGCGAGCCCACACGAATTTGCCGCCCACAGGTTTGTCGAAAATGTCCCAGCCGACGTCTTCGAGCGTCTGAATCGTCGAGCCGAGCGCGTCGCGCATGCGCCGTCGCAGGCGTTCCAGATACTTGCGATAGGCGCCGCGTTCCAGCATCGACACGGCGACCGCTTCGGCAAAACGCGAGCCGCCGATGCTCGTCAGCATCTTGATATCGACCAGATCCTTGATGATCGCGTGGCTAGCCACCACACAACCGATCCTCAGCGACGACGACAGCGTCTTCGACAGGCCGCCCAGATAGATCACGTGTTCGAGCTGATCGAGCGTGGCCAGGCGGTCGGTGAGGTCGGTCTGAAAATCGGCGTAAATATCGTCTTCGATAATCGAGAACCCGTGCTCGCGCGCGAGCTGCAATAGCCGGAAAGCCACCTGCGGCGCGACCGTGGTGCCGGTCGGATTGTGGAACACGGTGTTGATGAACAGCAGCTTCGGCCGGTGCGACTTCAACTGCTCCTGCATCACGTCCAGGTCGGGACCGTTACGCGTGCGTGGAATGCCGATCAGCTTCACGCCATGCAGCTTCAGCAGTCCGTAGAGGTTGTAGTAGCCGGGGTCTTCGACAAAGATCGTGTCGCCTGGCTTGAGCATGTAGCGCATCAGCAGATCGAATGCCTGGCTTGCGCCATTGGTGATCAGGATCTGCGACGCGTCCGCCTGAATCCCCAACTGGCCGATGCGGCTTTGCAGGTGTTCGCGCAAAGTCAGGTTGCCGAGCGGGGTGGCGTAATCGACCATGCTCGCCGGGTCGGTGCGCGAGACGTGGCGGATCGCCTGCGCGATTCCATCCATGTCGCGCCACGCTTCGGGGATGAAGCCGCTACCCAGCTTGAGCGTTTCGCCGGGGTGGTTGAACTGCTGCAGGAGATGATCCGATTCGTCTTCGGCACGGCGCGGATCCGTCGTTCCCTGGCAATGCGTGCTCGCCGGCTGACGGTCGGAGACGTAAAAGCCCGAGCCGTGGCGCGAGTCGATATAGCCGAGCGACACCAGCCGGTCGTAAGCCTCGATCACCGGAAAGCGGCTCACGCCGTAATCGGTGGCGAACTGGCGAATCGACGGCAGCTTCGAACCTGGGTGGGCGGTACGCGAGCGGATCCACGCCGTGACGCCCGCGACGATCTGCTCGGTCAGCGGCACGCCGTTGTCCCGATCAAGCTGGATTTCGAGTTTCATGCGGATATCTTCCTTCGCCGGAGAGCAGGGCGGGTGCGCACGGGCTTTCCACTCGCGAACGACACGCGGTTCACGCCAACTGTCCGGTTTTTTGACTGAACAGTTCCGACCAAAGTGTTCGGAACTGTGCATGGGTATCCGATCATCGCACGTCAATAATCGGTACAACAGAAAAGCTCTTTGAAGGAGAAAAGCGATGCGTGAAGTCCGGATTTTCGAATTGGAACATGGCGAGCCCGCGTCGGCCTGGCGTGTCGCGCGTCCGTCGATCTTCAAGGTGATCTCGGGCGAGATCTGGCTGACCGTCGAGGGTGACAGCGAGGATCACTGGCTTGCCGCCGGCGAGTCGATCGAGTTGCCGCGCCGGGTCGTGGCGTGGATCAGCGCGGGGCAGACCGGCGCGCGCTTTGCGCTGGCAAGCGGTTCCGAACGTCCCGCTAACAGGCCGGCGTCGGGGTTTCCGGTGCTGAGCTGGCTGCCGCGCTGGCTGGGCACGGCCTGACGATTCGTCGAGTATCAGCACCGGGGGCGCTGCGCCTCAATTCGGCCCGGCAGCCTCGTATTCCCCGATGTAGCGCGCCCGCGGCCGGATCAACCGGCCGTCGCGCGCCTGTTCCATGGCGTGGGCAATCCAGCCGACGGTCCGGCCTACCGCGAACAGCGTGAAGGCGCTGCCGGCCGGCAACGCCAGCACCCGCTCGATGGCGGCGAGCGCGAAGTCCAGAGTCGGCTCCGCGCCGGTCGTGTCGCGTACCGCGCGAGCCAATCCGAGCACATCCGCTAACGGCGAACGAGCCGGCGCGCAGTCGGCGAGCATGCCGAGCAGCAGCCGCGCACGAGGGTCGCCTTCCGGATAAAGCGGATGACCAAAGCCCGACAGGATTGGCCCATGCACGCCGTTTTCATGACGCGCGAGCCGGTTCGCCAGATAACGGTCGAGATCGGGCGCGCGCGACGCTTCTTCGAGTAGCGCGGCGATGCGCACCGTTTCGCCACCATGACGCGGACCCGACAAAGCGGCGAGGCCGCCCGCCACCGCGCCGAACAGATGCGCTCCTGTCGACGTGATACAGCGCACCGTGAAAGTCGACGCGTTCAACTCGTGATCCGCGCACGCCACCAGCGCCGCGCGCAGCAAGTTGGCCTGCTGGCGGTTGCGCACCTGCCACGTTGAAGCGAGTTGCCGGTGCAGCGGCTCGTTCGACGGCGTCGCCGAGATCATCGCGGCAGCCAGCAGACGCGTGACGGCGCAAGCCGTATCGAGTTGCGCGTCACGCCCGAGCGCCCACACCCGCGGCATTTGCGCCGCCGCGGCCGGCAACAGCACGAGCGCGCGATCGAGCGGCGTGCTGTCGCTCCACAGCTTGAGCCACGCGGCCCACTGCGCGGTCGCGAACGGCACGGCCGGCGCATCGGCGATCCGCTTCACGCTGCATTCCCACAGCAGCGCGGCGACGTCCTCCAGCGACGCGCTTCGCGCCAGTTCCATGGCGTCGTGCCCGCGATACAGCAGACGGCCCTCGGCGACCAGCGTGATCGACGATTCGAGCACCGGCACGCCCCAATCCAGCACCTTCTGCGCGACCTTGCCCGCGCGCTTGCCGTCTTCCTTGCGACGCGCGAGGCGGCGCACTTCGCCGGCGTCGTAGAGACGATGCTTGCCTTGCGCATCCGGCGACGAACTCAGCATGCCTCGGCTCACATAGGCGTAGAGCGTCGGCAAGCTGATGCCGAGCGCGGCGGCGGCTTCAGCGGCGGTGAGGGAATTCGAGGTCGGCATGGGAAAGGACGGAAACCGAAGAAATCAATATATATTGATTATCATAATCAAGATTGATTGCAACGTCGCGGACTTCTAGACTCGGTTCACTTCTTCCCGCTCCGTGATGAAACGCCATGACGCCCGAACCTGCTCTCCAACATATCTGGACGCTTGCCGGATGCGACCCGACTGCGCTGAGGTCGGTCACGCTGACCGGCGCCGATCCTGGTTTGCCATCGGTCTACCGGGTCGGCAGCCTGGCCTCGGCGAGCATCGCCGCGACCGGACTGGCGGCCGCGGAATATCACCGTCTGCGCACGGGCCGGCGGCAACACGTGACGGTGGAGATGCGACGTGCGTTGGCATCGTTTCGCAGCGAACGTTATTTGCGAATCAACGACGGGCCGCCGCCTGCCCTGCGCGATCCGGTCATGGGTTTCTACGAGACACGCGACGGCCGCTGGATTCAGTTGCATACGAACTTCCCGCATCACTTGCAGGGTGTATTGACGGTGCTCGGCTGCGCGAACGATCGGGAGGCGGTGGCCTCGGCGATTCGCGGTTGGGACGGCGCGACGCTCGACCAGACGCTCGCCGACGCGGGCCTATGCGCCGCATTGATTCGCACGCCGCTAGAGTGGGCCGCGCTCGATCAGGCGAAAGCGATTGCGAGCTTGCCGCTCTTCGAGATCGAGCGCATCGGCGACGCGCCGGTCGAGCCGCCGCGTGAGCGCGGCGCGGACCGGCCGCTGGCGGGTGTGCGCGTGCTGGATCTGTCGCGCATCATTGCCGGGCCTGTCGCCGGGCGTGCGCTCGCGCAGCATGGCGCGGACGTGTTGATGATCAACGGGCCGCATCTGCCGAATATCGCGCCGCTGGTGATCGACAACGGACGCGGCAAGCGTTCGGCGCTCGTCGATCTGCGCGAGCCGGCGGGGCGCGAGGCGTTGCGGGCTCTCGCCGGCGACGCCGATGTATTTCTCCAGGCATATCGCCCGGGGGCGCTGGCCGCGCGCGGTTTCGGTGCCGAGGAGATGGCGCGTGTGCGGCCAGGGATCGTCTACGTTTCGGTGTCGGCCTACGGTCACGAGGGGCCTTGGGCACAGCGGCGCGGGTTCGACAGTCTGGTCCAGTCGGCGAGCGGAATTGCCTTTACCGAGCGGCAGGCGGCAGGGTGGAACGAGCCTAAGCATCTGCCGTGTCAGGCGCTGGATCATGCGACCGGCTATCTGGCTGCCTTCGGTGCGATGGCCGCGTTGGCGCGGCGGGCTACTGAAGGGGGAAGCTGGCATGTGCGCGTCTCGCTCGCACAAACAGGCCGGTGGTTGCAGTCGTTCGGGCAGATGCCCGAGGGTTGGAAAGCGCCCGACGTCGCGCTCGAAGATGTGCGCGATTGTCTCGCAACCGTGGAGTCGGAGTTTGGAAGTGTGCTGGGCGTGCAGCCGGCCGAAGTGCTGGATGAGACGCCTGCGTATTTTGCGCTGCCGCCGACCCGAGTGGGCGCACATGAGGCAGCGTGGGTGTGAGAGCTAAAGTGCTTGCGAGGGCGTGAACGGAAACTGCGCGAAAACTGTGCGGGAACTGCCCGGCAAACAACCCGCCCACGGCACAAAGACTCGAAAACCTACTTCCTTAATTCCGCCACGAAGTCGTAGTAATCGTTGCGGCAGTAAGTGTCGGTCAACTCGATAGCCCGTTGGTCGGCGGTGTAGCCCACGCGCGTGATCAGCAGCAGCGCCTCGTTCGGGGCGATGCTCATCTGCTGCGCGATTTCCTCGCTCGCGTTCACCGCGCGAAAATGCTGGAGCGCGCGGACAATCGACAGACCGCGATTCTCGAGGTACGTGTAAAGCGAATCGCCGATTGCTTGAGGATCGGGGATCACCGCGGCGGGGAACGTGGAATTTTCCACCGCCATCACGATGCCGTCGGCCAGTCGCAAGCGCCGCAGGCGCGTGACCGCCGCGGCCGGCGACAAGCCGAGCTGAATCACCTCGTCGCGGTTCGCCGGCAGGATTTCGCGCGACAGCCACTTCGAACTCGGTGTAAAACCCCGCCGCCGCAGCATTTCGCTGAAGCTCGACAGACGCGACAGCGGATCTTCATAGCGCGGCGTGATGAAACTGCCTGCGCCCTGCGTGCGCCGAATCAGACCCTGCTCGACCAGCAAGGCAATGGCCTTGCGTGAAGTGATCCGCGATACGCCCAGCGCCTCCGAGAGCACGCGTTCCGAGGGCAGCGCCTCGCCGGCGTTCCAGCGGTTCTCGTGGATGGCGGCGCCGAGCTTGCGAGCAAGTTGCAGGTATAGCGGCGTGTCGTTTTCCGGGTCCGGGCGCAGGTCGCGCCAGCGGTCTTCCGAGGCAGAGGTCATGGAGCTCACGCAAGAAGGGCAAGGGGCAATTCTATGACATCGGCGCGCTGCGTTATAGCGGGCTTTTGCCTGGTGCCCGATCCAATGCCCATCGAACCGCTAAACTCGTCGCTATGTTCTTCGTGGCATGCGCCGCGCATTCACCTGCGCCGCGGCATTGCCGACCATTGAGCCACTTCGAGGAGTCAGCATGACGAGCGATATCGCAAGCGTGAGCCTGCCCGACGGCGAACGCATTCCGAAACTGGGGCAGGGCACCTGGGAGATGGGGGAAATACCGGCGCGGCGGGCCGCTGAAATCGACGCGCTGCGCTGCGGCGTCGAACTCGGCATGACGTTGATCGACACGGCGGAAATGTATGGCGATGGCGCGACCGAATCGCTGCTGGGCGCCGCGCTGAACGGGTTGCGCGACAAGGTGTTTCTGGTCAGCAAGGTGTATCCGCATAACGCCAGCCGGCGCGGCGTGATCGCGGCCTGCGAGCAAAGCCTCAAGCGTTTGAAGACGGAGCAGCTCGATCTGTATCTGCTGCACTGGCGCGGCTCGGTGCCGCTCGCGGAAACGGTCGAGGGATTCGAGGCGTTGCGGCGGGCGGGCAAGATTCGCCATTGGGGCGTCAGCAATTTCGACACCGAGGACATGGAAGAACTCGCCGACACGCCGGGCGGCGACGCTTGCGCGACCAATCAGATTCTCTACAACGTGGCGCGGCGCGGGCCGGAATTCGATCTGCTGCCGTGGCTCGCCGCGCGCAAGATGCCGGCCATGGCGTACAGCCCGATCGATCATGCACGCTTGCCGAAACGCTCACCGCTTGACGATATTGCCGACGCGCGCGGCGTCTCCGTGTTCCAGGTGGCACTCGCATGGGTGTTGCTCAAGCCCTGCGTGTTCGCGATTCCGAAGTCGGGACGAGTCGAGCATGTGCGCGACAACCACCGCGCGTCACAACTGCAACTCGGCGCCGACGAACTTGCTGCTATCGACGCTTACTTCAAGCCACCACGCGGCAAGCGTCCGTTAGAAATGCTGTAGGCGCGGCGATCGTCTGGTGCGCAACAGGCCGCTGCAGGCGTGTCATCGATTCGGATTGACATGCAACGGCCCCGCTGCGCGCGAGCGATCAATTGCAGCTGTGGTGCATGTGCACGGAACCCAGCACCGCGACTTCGGCGGGGGTGTGCTTGAGCGAATCTTCGTTGACCTGGGCGGCGTCCGCGACGAATTCGTCGACGATCGACGACACCTGCGTATTGCGCAGACACAGCGAGACGCGCTGCGTTTCATTGGCCGGCAGGGCGGCGCGCTGACCGAGGAACAGCACGCCGTACTGATAGCCGTGGATGATGCCGCGAATTGCGCCGACGCATTGGCCTTGCGCGACGTTGTCGTTTTTCTGCTTGCAGGTCTGCGCGAGCGAATAGGCGGAGAAAGTGGGATCGACTGGTGGTGCGGCTTGTGACAGCGTCGGCGACAGTGGCTGTGCGGCTTGTGCCCCTTGCGCTGTTTGTGCCGTCTGTGCCGTCTGCGCGGGAGTTTTTTGCGCCGGCGTTTGCGCATGAGCGAGCGATGCGAGGCCGAGCGCGGCGGCCATCAACAGGCCGGAGGCCGCGTGTGCCGCGGAGGGTAGGGTATTTCGTTGCATGTTGTGGTGCCCTCATATCGAACGTTGAATCTGATATGAGGCGATCGCCCCGGTTTGGTTCCGGTCTCGTGCGTTTGCGCGCCCGATTGTTCAAGTAATGGCCGCGCCACGGGCGCGCTCGTTGAGCAGGTACTGGATGGGTGCGATGCGCACGAGCGAAAAACAGGCGAAAACGTTTCGGCGATGAAATATGCGGCCGCGAGGCCGCATCATGTGGCGCTATTCGTTGCGCCCGGCATTCTCGGGCGCGTTTTCCGAGCCGTTGCCCGGGATCTTCCTGGCGGCGTGGTCCGCATCGTCGCGAGAAACGGCTTGCAGTGCACGCAATTCATCGACAGGAATGTGGCAACGGATTCGATGCGCGGACGGCCCTGTGGTGTTGCCCACAGCGGCGTCGAGGAAAGGCGGATCCTGCTGTTCGCAGATCGCGCCGAGCTTACGCGGGCAGCGTGTGTGGAACACGCAGCCCGACGGCGGCGATGCCGCGCTCGGCAGCTCGCCAAAGAGCCGGATGCGGGTTGTGCCGCCGTGGCCATCGAGCGTCGGTACCGAAGACAGCAACGCTTCGGTATAAGGATGATGCGGTCCGCCAAACACCTCCGCAGCCGGTCCGATTTCCAGCAGCCTGCCCAGATACAGCACGGCGATGCGATCCGACAGATAGCGCACCACATGCAGATCGTGCGAGATGAAAACGTAACTCACGCCGCGTTCGCGTTGCAGATCGGCCAGCAGGTTCAGAATCGCGGCCTGCACGGAGACGTCGAGTGCGGAAGTCGGTTCGTCGCAAACCACCACGCGCGGCTCGCCTGCAAACGCGCGAGCTATCGCCACGCGCTGCTTGAGTCCGCCGGACAGTTGCCGCGTGCGCGAGCCGAGATAGCGCTGCGGCAATCGCACGGCCGCCGCCAGCGAGGCGAGCCGTTCATCGATTGCCGGCCCGCGCAGCGTAGTGAGGCGCGACAGTGCGCGGCCGATCAGCCGTTTCACCGAATGCGCGCGATTGAGCGCCGAGTCCGGATTCTGGAATACGATCTGCAGCGACTTGACCTGAGCGTCGTTGCGCCGTGTCACGCGCGCGGCGAGCGGCGCACCGTCGAGTTCGAGCACGCTGCCCGGATCCGGGGTGAGCAGGCCGAGCATCAGCTTGGCAAGCGTCGTCTTGCCGCTACCCGATTCGCCGACGAGGCCGAGCGTTTCGCCGCTGGCGAGATCGATCGAAACATTGTCGACGGCGCGCAGCGGAGTGCCGGACACATGGAACGTCTTCGAGAGGTTTTGCGCGCGCAGCACGATAGCCGGACGCTTGCCGTCGAACGGCGCGCCGTCGTGCTCGGGCAGCGTTTGCGCGCTTGCACGCGGCAATTCGATCGCGCGTTCGTGGTAATGGCAGCGCGACATCTGATCGCCGTGCGCGGCGCCAACGCGATGCGGCGGCGGCGCCTCGCGGCGGCAGCGGTCGTCGGCGAGGCGGCAGCGGTCCGCGTAAATGCAGCCCTGCGTTACCGAACCCGGCAACGGCAGGCTGCCGGCAATCGTGTCGAGCCGCTCGCTATCTTTGCTGCGTCCGGCCGTGGGCAGACAACGCAACAGTCCGACCGTATAGGGATGGCGCGGCCGCGTGAAGACATCTTGCGTCGCGCCTTCTTCGACCAGCTTGCCCGCGTAAAGCACGCCGACGCGTTCGCACATGCGCCCGATCACCGCGAGGTTGTGGCTGATGAAGAGCACTGCCGTGCCGAGTTCCGCGCGCAACTGCGCAACGAGGTCGAGCACTTCGGCTTCGACAGTAGCGTCGAGCCCGGTAGTCGGTTCATCGAGAATCAGCAGCGCGGGGTTCGAGGCGAGCGCCATGGCGATCACCACACGCTGTTGCATGCCCCCCGACAATTGATGAGGATAGCTGTCCATCACGCGCTCGGGCGCGGCGATGCGCACCCGCCGCAGCATTTCAAGCGTACGCCGCAACGCTTCGTCGCGCGCGACGCCGGCGGCTTCGAATGCCTCGGAGACTTGCCGCGCGACCGTCAGTGACGGATTCAGCGCGCGCCCCGGGTCCTGATAGACCATCGAAATCGCTTTGGCGCGCATGTTGCGTAGCGCGTCGGCGTCGAGCTTCTGCACGTCCTCGCCGGCAATGATGATCTTGCCGGCCTTCACTTTGCCGTTGCGCGGCAGATAGCGCAGCGTCGCCATCGCGACGGTCGACTTGCCGCAACCCGACTCGCCGACGAGACCATACGCTTCGCCGCGCCGCACGCGAAACGAAATGTCCTGCAGCACCTCGCGATCACGTCCGCGCATGCGGTACGTGACCGTCAGTCCGATGACGGTCAGCGCATCCGTGCGATCGCTCTTCGAAACGTCGAAGGCGGGGAACGAGGAGGGCGGCGGGCCGTTCATTGGTCGAGCACGCCTTGCACGCTGTCGGCGATCAGATTCACGCCGACCACCAGGCTCGCAATCGCGCCGGCCGCGAACACCACGGTCCACCACGCGCCGCCCGCCATTAGCGTGTACGACTCGGACAGCGCGAGACCCCAGTCGGCCGACGGCGGCTGAATGCCGAAGCCGAGAAACGACAGCGTGGCGACCGCGAAGATCGCGTAACCGAGCCGCACCGTCGCTTCGACGATGATGGGCGGCAGCACGTTCGGCAGAATCTCGGCGAACATGATGTAGGGGGCGCGCTCGCCGCGCAGTTGCGCCGCCGCGACGTAGTCGAGATGCCGTTCGGCGAACACGGCGGCGCGCACGGTGCGCGCGGTGATCGGCGTGAAGGTGATGCCGATCACGAGGATGACCGTGAAGTTCGACGCGCCGACCGCGGCCAGCGCGAGCAGCGCGACGATCACGAGCGGCAGCGCGAGCACGGCGTCGATCGCGCGTCCGACCACGTTGTCGACCCAGCCTTCAAAGTAGCCGACGATCAATCCCAGCGCCGTGCCCGCCACCGTGCCGAGCAGCGTGGCGAGCGGCGCAATGGTGAGGATGTCGCGCGCACCGACGATCACGCGCGAGAACACGTCGCGGCCGAGTTGATCGGTGCCGAACCAGTGCGTGCTGTCAGGCGGCGTCAGCGAATTGAGCGGGTCGGACGCGTAAGGGTCGATGCGCACGATCCATTGCCCGGCGATGGCGCAAACGATCCACCAAGCGACGATCACCACGCCCACCACGAACGTGGGCGAGCGCAGCAACACACGCAACTGGTCGAAGCGCGGCTCGGCAGCCGGGCCTGGAGTTGGGCTTGGAGTCGGGCCTGGATTCGGGCCTGGATTCGGGCCTGGAGTCGGGCCTGGAGTCGGGCCCGGAGTCGGCGGCGCGGCCGGCGGAACGATGGCGCTCATTCGGCGCTCCTCACCCGCAGCCGCGGATTGAGCAGGACATGCAGCGCATCCGCGACGAGATTGGCAGCGGTATAGACCACGCCGATTGTCAGTACGCCTGCTTCGAGCATCGGAAAGTCCTTGGCCTTGGCGGCGTTGTAGATCAGCGAGCCGATGCCCTGATAGTGGAACAGCGTCTCGACCACCACGAGGCCGCCGATCATATAACCGAGTTGCGTGGCGGCGACCGTGATGGTGGGCAGCAACGCGTTGCGCAACACATGCCGCCAGATCACGATATGACGCGGCAGGCCTTTGAGAATCGCGGTGCGTGTGTAGTCGGCATCGAGTGCCTCGACGGTGCCGGCGCGCGCCATTCTCGCTATGTAGCCGAAGAACACGAGTACGAGCGGCAACACCGGCAGTACCAGATGACGCAACTGTTCGAGTGCGCTCGCTTCGGGCGGATACGACGCTTCGATCGGCAGCCAGCGCAGCCACACGCCGAACACCAGGATCAACACGATCGAGGACACGAATTCCGGCACCACCGTCGCCGACAGTCCCGCGATGCTGATCGTGCGATCGAGCCAGCGTCCCGCGTGCATAGCCGACCACACGCCGCCCGCAATGCCGAGCGGCACGACCACGATGAACGCGAGCAAACCGAGCTTGGCGGAATGCGCGAGCGCGTCGGCGATAAACGGTCCGACCGGCTCGCGATACGCATACGAGAGGCCCATATCGCCACGCACGAAATGCGAAATCCACTCGACGTATTGCGTCATTAGCGGACGGTCCGCGCCGAGTTGATGATTGAGCGCGGCGACCGCGCGCGCATCGGCGAGCGGGCCGAGCACCGCGCGGCCGATGTCGCCGGGCAGCAGTTGTCCACCCGCGAAGACGATCACCGACAGTAGCCATAGCGTGATCAACGACAAGCCGACACGCGTCGCCAGAAACCGCACGACGCGGCCCGCGTTGCCGCTCGACGCAGGCGGTGCGGAAGGGGTCACCGTGGTCGACATCGTGCTCTCCTGCCGAATGCGCGCCGGCGCTTCAACATTACGCGCTCAACACCGCGCGGTCGAAATAGAGCTGCGCGAGCGCGGTGAAGCGCACGCCGTTCACGCCCTTGCGCATGGCGATCAGTTGATCGTAGAAGAATGGAATGATGATGGGCGTTTCATCGAGCAGCAGTGTCTGGATCTGCCCGGAGATTTTCTTCTGCGAGCCGAGATCGACGGCGGCGACGAATTGCGCGACCAGTTGATCGTATTGCGGATTCTTGAAGTGCGCCGCGTTCCACGTGCCGGTGCTGGTGAGCGGCGCATTCAGGAAAACGTTCGGCACGCCGCGATGACCGTAGTCGGTAATGCCGAGCGGCGAATCGAGCCAATCCGATTTGCCCGGCGTGCCCGCGCCGTAATACAGCGACTGGCTTTCGACCTTCAGATTGATACGTACACCAATGGCTTTCGCCGCGTTCTGCACGACCACCGCGAGATCGGGAATCTCCATGTATTTTTCGGTGGTCAGCGTCACGTCGAAGCCGTTCGGCACACCGGCTTGTGCAAGCAATTGCTTCGCCTTCGCGACGTCGATCTTGCGTTGCGCAACACCTGCATCCGACGAAGGAAACACCGGCGCGAACGGACTGTCGTTGCCAAGTTGCGCGCGACCTTTGAAGAGGCCTCGCACCAGCACGTCGCGATCGAGCGACAACGCCAGCGCCTGGCGCACACGCTTGTCCTTGAACAGCGGATTGTCGTTGCGCATGTGAATCTGCCGGTGCGCGCTCGACTTCACGCCCACGGCCTTGTAATCCGGATTGTTCAGAATGCCGGCGCCACCCTGCACGGTGAAGGTGCCCATCACGTCGGCCTGATGGCCTTGCAGTGCGAGCAGTTGAGCCTGTTCGTCGGCGTAGAAGGAGAACTGTACGCGTTGCGGTAACGCTTTGTCGCCCCAGTAATCGGGATTGCGCACGAACGACGCGCCGACCTTCGCCTGATACTTTTCAAGCTTGAACGGACCCGTGCCGATGAAGCTCTTTTCATAACCCCCCGCGTAGTTCGCGGGCAGAATCACGGCGTTGTAATTGTCCGAGGAAACGTAATACGGGAAGTTACCGTTCGGCGCATCCAGATGAAACGCGACCGTGTGGTCGTCGACCACTTTGGCGCCGCCTTTGGACAGCACGCCCTTGAGTACGGAAAGCGCCGCCGAGCCGCTCGCCGGATCGGCGAGACGGTCGAACGTGGCGACCACGTCTTTGGCGGTGAACGTTTGGCCGTCGTGGAACTTGACGTTCGGACGCAGCTTGAAGGTCCACACGTCGCCCTTGTCGTTCGGTTTCCACGACAGGGCGAGTGCCGGTTTCAGCACGAGCTTTTCGCCGTCGTCGTCGATCAGGAATTCGCCGGTCTGATTCAGCAGCGCAAGACTGGCGGCGTCCGTAACGGTGAGCGGATCGACCGCGCCGGCAGGCGTCAGGTGCGCGACACGAATGGTCTGATTCGACGCGGCCGCGGTGCCTTGCGCACGCGCTTGCGGCGCATTCAGCACGCCGCCGCCGGCCAGCGACAAACCGATCACGCTGGCATAGCGCAGCAGGTCGCGGCGCGTAATGCGGCCGGCGAGGAATTCGTCGATGGCGTGGTTGCCGTAAGCGTCGGCGGTGAGGCGGGCTGCGTCGAGCGCGAGAAGTCGGTTCGCGGGAGTCTTCATCGATGGAGTGTCCAGTCCGTTCTGTTGCCGGTTCTGAAGGGCCGCGCCGATGCGCGACATGGTGAAGCTATTGCAATGACGAAAGCGGCAATGCGAAGCGGTCTCAGTGTAAGCGATTGCTCATGGATTCGGCGCGCTTGCGGCGCCGCGAGGTTCACGATTCGCGGATAAAAGGGCCGCTGTGTATCGTCATCACAACGCTCGACGCTCCTGTGGCGCGAGGCATGCGCGGTTCGCATGCGGCGAGCGGATGATGTACTCGCCGCCGCAGCAACGCGATGGCCGATGCCACGATGGAAACGTTACCGATCGCGGTACGTAAAAGCTGTTGGATTTACCGCGCGAGCGCGCCCGGACGCCGCCAGCGATGGAACAGCACCGAGCCGATCCAGCACGCCATGAACACGGCGACGATGCCGTAACCCAGCATGCCGAAGCGTTCGTTCACGCTGGCGATCGCATCCCATAAGCCGCCGTTCAGACCGAGCTTGTCCGACAGCAGACCCAACGCTTCGACGCCGCCGATCACGATCGCCACCACCGCCGACACGAACGTGATGCTCGCGTTGTAGTAGAGCTTGCGTTTCGGGTCGTCCATGGCCCAGCCGTAGGCGTGGACCATCAACACGTTGTCGGTCGAATCCACCAGCGTCATGCCGGCGGTGAAGAGGGCGGGAAACACCAGAATCGAATAAAGCGGCAGACCTTTACCCGCTTCCGATGCGGCGATCGCCAGCAAGCCGATTTCGGTTGCGGTATCAAAGCCGAGGCCGAACAGCACGCCGACAGGGTACATGTGCCAGCTTTTCGTCACGAGCCTGAAGAGCGGGCGCAACGCGCGTGACAGCAGACCCGCCGGCGCAATCGAATCCGGCGTTTGAGCAGGCAATTCGCCGCTCTGCTGGACGAGCCGATAGCGGCGCCAGACATCACGCAAAATCACGAGATTGACGGCCGCCAGCACCAGCAGGAAGCTCGCGGAGACGAGCGTGCCGATCGTGCCGCCTACTGCCTTGAATGACTCGAAACGGCCGTGCAGCGAATGCGCGGTCCACGCGATGCCGATCGTCGCCACGATCACGATCGTCGAATGCCCCAGCGAAAACGACAGCCCGACGCCGAGCGGCCGCTTGCCGGCCTGCATGAGCTTGCGCGTAACGGCGTCGATTGCCGCGATGTGGTCGGCGTCGACCGCATGGCGCAGGCCGAAGCCATAGGCGAGCAGCGCCGTGCCGAGCAATAGCGGGTAATGGCGAAACGCGATCAGCGCCCACGCCCATGCGCCGAGATTGGCGGCGATCAGCACGGCGTATAGGGTGAAAAGGCGAGAGCGCAGCGAAGCGGTCGGCGTCATGAGTCGCGTGGGCAGGAGTTAATGATCGTGCGGATGCTTGTGAATCGGATCGACCCAGAACACCGTCTCGGGCTGTTCCACCGCGTCGATGTTCAGGTTGACCACCACCGCTTCGTTATCGCTGCGCACCAGCACGCATTCGAGCGGGTCGTCGGTACTCGCGTTGATCTCCTGATGCGGCACATACGGCGGCACGAAGATGAAATCGCCGGGACCGGCTTCAGCGGTGAACTCCAGATGCTCGCCCCAACGCATGCGCGCCTGGCCGCGCACCACGTAGATCACGCTTTCGAGCGCGCCATGATGATGCGCGCCGGTCTTCGCATTCGGATGGATCGTCACGGTGCCGGCCCAGATCTTCTGCGCGCCGACGCGCGCGGCATTGATCGCCGCCGCGCGATTCATGCCCGGCGTTTGCGCCGTGTTGGTATCGAGCTGATCGCCCTTGATGACCTTCACGCCGTGCTCGCGCCAATCGACCGGGCCGGCCGGTGGTGCAGCGTTGTAATGCGGATGTTCGTGATCCTGACTCATGATGTGTCTCCTCGTGAGCGTATGTCCCGGCGTTCGGCACGGCGCCGTCCGGCATTTTTGCACGTTCAAAAACGTGCGTGTGAAGAAGCCCTGTGTGCGGTGCAGCGGACGAAAAAAAGCCCGTCCACAGGGGGCGGGCTTGTAGCCGTTGGCGTGCGACGCCTTCGCGGCAGAGAGCTTGGTAAAGAGCTTACTTGTGCTTCGCGTTGATCACGGCTTCAGCGACGTTGTTCGGCGTTTCCGCATAGTGCTTGAACTCCATCGTATAAGTCGCGCGGCCTTGCGTCGCGGAGCGCAGCGACGTGGAGTAACCGAACATCTCCGCGAGCGGCACTTCGGCGCGCACCAGCTTGCCGCCGCCGCCGGCGATGTCTTCCATGCCTTGCACCATGCCGCGACGGCTCGACAGATCGCCCATTACGTTGCCCATGAAGTCTTCCGGCGTTTCGACTTCAACGGCCATCATCGGTTCGAGCAGCACGGGCTTGGCCTTGCGCATCGCTTCCTTGAAGGCCATCGAGCCGGCCATGCGGAACGCGTTTTCGTTCGAGTCCACGTCGTGGTACGAACCGAAGGTCAGCGTCACCTTCACGTCGACCACCGGATAGCCCGCCAGCACGCCGGCCTTCAGCGTTTCCTGAATGCCCTTGTCCACGGCGGGAATGAATTCGCGCGGAATCACGCCGCCCTTGATGGCGTCGACGAATTCGTAGCCCTTGCCTTGCGCCGCCGGCTCCAACGTAATCACCGCGTGGCCGTATTGACCGCGGCCGCCCGACTGTTTGACGAACTTGCCTTCGACATCTTCGGCTTTGTTGCGCACCGTCTCGCGATACGCGACCTGCGGCTTGCCGACGGTGGCCTCCACGCCGAATTCGCGCTTCATCCGATCGACCAGAATTTCCAGGTGCAACTCACCCATGCCCGAGATGATCGTCTGGCCGGATTCTTCGTCTGTCTGCACGCGGAACGACGGGTCTTCCTGAGCAAGACGGTTCAGCGCGATGCCCATCTTTTCCTGGTCGACCTTGGTCTTCGGCTCGACGGCCTGCGAGATCACCGGCTCCGGGAAGATCATCTTTTCGAGGATGATCACGTTGTTCGGATCGCACAGCGTGTCGCCCGTGGTCGCTTCCTTCAGGCCGACGGCCGCGGCGATGTCGCCCGCGTAGACTTCCTTGATTTCCTTGCGCTCGTTGGCGTGCATCTGCAGGATCCGGCCAAGGCGTTCCTTCTTTTCCTTGATCGCGTTGTAGACCGTGTCGCCCGAATTCACCACGCCCGAATAGACGCGGAAGAAAATCAGCTGGCCGACGAACGGATCGGTCATGATCTTGAAGGCGAGCGCCGAGAACGGATCGGTATCGTTCGGATGACGCTCGATCTCGTTGTCATGTTCGTCGTGCCCAGTGATCGCGGGCACGTCCACCGGCGAGGGCAGATAGTCGATCACCGCGTCGAGCATGGCCTGCACGCCCTTGTTCTTGAACGCGCTGCCGCACAGCATCGGCACGATTTCGTTGGCGATGGTGCGCGCGCGGATCGCCTGCTTGATTTCCTCTTCGGTCAGCGTTTCGCCGCCGAGGTATTTATCGAGCAGTTCCTCATTCGCTTCGGCCGCGGCCTCGACCATCTTGTCGTGCCATTCTTTTGCGGTCGCCGCGAGTTCCGGCGGAATATCGCGGTACTCGAACTTGATGCCCTGGTTTTCTTCGTCCCAGAAGATCGCCTTCATCTTGACCAGATCGACCACGCCCTGGAAGTGTTCTTCCGCGCCGATCGGAATCTGGATGGGCACCGCGACGCCCTTCAGGCGGTCGCCGATCTGCCGCTGCACGCGGAAGAAGTCCGCACCCACGCGGTCCATCTTGTTGACGAACGCAATGCGCGGCACCTTGTACTTGTTCGCCTGACGCCACACGGTTTCCGACTGCGGTTGCACGCCGCCGACAGAGTCGTACACCATGCACGCGCCGTCGAGCACGCGCATGGAGCGCTCCACTTCGATCGTGAAGTCGACGTGTCCGGGGGTGTCGATGATGTTGATCCGGTGTTCCGGATAGTTGCCGGCCATGCCCTTCCAGAAAGCGGTGGTGGCCGCCGACGTGATGGTGATGCCGCGCTCCTGCTCCTGTTCCATCCAGTCCATCGTTGCCGCACCGTCGTGAACCTCGCCGATCTTGTGGGTCACGCCGGTGTAGAACAGGATGCGTTCAGTGGTGGTGGTTTTGCCGGCATCGATGTGAGCGCTGATGCCGATATTCCGGTAGCGCTCGATGGGAGTCTTGCGGGGCACGTGAACCTCCTTGGAATGGCGCGCCTGAAACGCTTGCCCGGCAGCAGTCTGTGCTGTCCGGGGAGCCTTGGATGCTGCTTTACTAAGATTACTAGGATAGCGCGTCGGCCCGTCTTTTGCAGGAATCTCGCCGCTCGGGCGCGAACGCCCGCTGGCAAGGCTTCGGGCCGCCTGATCCCGGCGCGGCGGTGCGGCGCGAGACGGCGCCATGCGGGGCGATACGGCCAAGCGACGCGATTCGGCGAGACGACGCAATATGGCAACGCCCCGTTGCCGCGGCGCGGCAACAAAAAAGCCGGCGCCTCATGACAAGGCGCCGGCTTCCGGAAAGCGGTGTGACGAAACGGCAGCGGCAACGCTCGCGAATAATCGCGCGCTGCCGGCGCGCCTTATTGCGCGGCGGGCAGGCCCTGGATTTTCATCCCGGGTTTGATGCCCTTCGACGTGAACCAGCCCTTGCTCATCTCCAACGCATACACGCCGTTGTTCTTCGGGCAGTGATTGTTGGTGGTCTCGGCCTGCATTTCGTCGATGTCGGTGACCGTGCCGTCGGCGCGCATGAACGCAATCGACAGCGGAATCAACGTGTTCTTCATCCAGAAGCAGTGCACGGCGTTTTCGTTGAAGACGAACAGCATGCCTTCGTTCGGCGCGAGGCTCGTGCGATACATGAGGCCTTGCTCGCGGTCCGCGTCGTTCGCGGCGACAGCGGCGTCGATCACGAACATGCCCGCGGTCAGCTTCGCGCGGGGAAATTCGCTCGGCTGTTTCGCGCCGGCCGGCATTTGCTGCGCGTGAGCAGGCGCGGCAGTGGTCGCAACCAATGTGAGCGAGGCGGACAACGCGGCGAGCGGCAGTGCAACGGCAACAGCGAAACGCGCAATCAACGAGCGCATGGGAAATCGCACGGCATGACTCCTTGCTGGAAATTAACCCGCGAATGTTACGCGAGCGCGTCAAAAACAAAAAGGCAGATCGCCTTGCGGTGATCTGCCTTTCAACGCCGTAAGAACGGCAATGAAGCTAGTTCTTGACTGCGTTTTTACAACAAACTTACTCCGAAGCGCCCGAAGCTGCAGCAGCTGCTGCTGCCTTCTTGTGCGACTTCTTGTGAGCGTGCTTCGTGGTCTTCTTTGCCGACGAAGCTGCTGCTGCCGGAGCTGCCGAAGCTGCTGCCGGTGCCGAAGCTTGTGCGAATGCTGCCGTTGCGAAGAGACCAGCGACCAGAGTGGCGATCAGTTTGTTCATTTTGTGAATCCTCAGCTTTAGTTAATTAACCAAATGACCCGGTTATATATGGAGTCATGTCGGTAAACGTGCCATCCACCTTTCGGTTGACAGCCGTATCGAACAAATTTTCGACACGTCTGCGTTAGCGCTCAGACTCCCAGCACTTACCGCAAGAGCGGCTTGCACAAAGGCCCTTAAGGCTGAATGCCGGATAGCTTCGGGCGGCATCTGCGTCGAATAACGCCTGAGCTCGCGCACCGGTTGACGCGAATTTTGTGGAAAACTTATATGCCGATGGATTGATTCAAATCACGTGCGGCAGCGTTGCCGCATTCGCGATTGTTTCACGCTTTTTTTGCGGTGGTTTCACGCGTTATTTTGTTTGCGGATACAACGAGTTAGCGGTTTCAAGCTGAAGGTGAAGCGCAGCGTGAAACGAGAGCGTGGCGCATTGTCGAGCAGCACCCGGCCATGCGCGTGCGCATGATCACGCCATGCCTTCCCACGGCGCCTTCAGCGGCAATTCGACGCTTTCGCCCGGTTGCAGTCCGAGCGAAAACACGTCGAGCGCGCCAATGCCCACGCGCACGAGGCGCAAGGTCGGGAACCCCACGGCGGCAGTCATGCGACGCACCTGGCGATTCTTGCCTTCGGTGATCGACAGTTCGATCCATGTGGTCGGTATCGCGGCGCGATAACGAATCGGCGGCGTGCGCGTCCAGAGCGTGTCAGCCGGCTCCACGTATTCGGCACGACAGGGCCGCGTGACGTAATCGCCGAGGTCGACGCCGCGTGCGAGCTTCTTGAGCGTGGCCGCATCGACCGCGCCTTCCACTTGCGCCCAATAACGTTTGACGAGTTTGTGACGCGGTTCGGCGATGCGTGCTTGTAGCGCGCCGTCGTCGGTGAGAAGCAGCAGACCCTCGCTATCGGAGTCGAGTCGGCCCGCCGGATAGACGTTGGGCGCCTTGATCCAGTCGGCCAGCGACGCGCGCGTTTCGTGCGGCGAAAACTGACAAATGGTGCCGAACGGTTTGTTCAGGGCGAGAAGGCGCATAGTGATGAAATAAGAGGTACGAGACGCCGGGGCGGCGGGCGAGGCCGCTGCGCCTCGAGCGGTGCCGGACCGATAGTAAATGGCGGGATAATAAAGCATAATGCCCCGTGACACGTTCCTTGTCTTATATAAGACATAAGACTCGCAGCTCACCGGCCCGCGTTCGTGCATGTTGGAAAACCCCGAGCCGTTGCGGGCTCGGCGTGGCGGTTGCGTGGGCTAGAATAGCGGCCAGGCCGCTTGCCGGCGTGCGGCATTGCGCGTAGCGAGGAGCGTTCCGTTTTCGCAGTCTCCCATCAGCTTTCAGCACAGCCTTCACTGGAGTCCGATCATGTCGTATCAGCACATCAAGGTTCCGACCGGTGGTGACAAGATCACCGTCAATCCCGATTTCTCGCTCAACGTGTCGGACCAGCCGATCATTCCGTACATTGAAGGCGACGGTACCGGCCTCGACATCACGCCGGTCATGCTCAAAGTCGTGGACGCCGCGGTGGAAAAAGCATACGCAGGCAAGCGAAAGATCCACTGGATGGAAATCTACGCCGGCGAGAAGTCGACCAAGGTGTACGGTCCGGACGTGTGGCTGCCCGAAGAGACGCTACAGGTGCTCAAGGAATACGTCGTTTCGATCAAGGGCCCGCTCACCACGCCGGTGGGTGGTGGCATCCGCTCGCTGAACGTCGCGCTGCGCCAGGAACTGGACCTGTACGTGTGCTTGCGGCCGGTGCAGTATTTCAAGGGCGTGCCTTCGCCGGTGCGTGAGCCGGAGAAGACCAACATGGTGATCTTCCGCGAGAACTCGGAAGACATCTACGCGGGTATCGAGTGGCCGGCTGAATCCGAACAGGCGAAGAAGGTCATCAAGTTCCTGCGCGAAGAAATGGGCGTGAAGAAGATCCGCTTCCCGGAAACATCGGGGATCGGCATCAAGCCGGTGTCGCGTGAAGGTACGGAGCGTCTGGTGCGCAAGGCGATCCAGTACGCGATCGATAACGATCGCCGCTCGGTCACGCTGGTGCACAAGGGCAACATCATGAAGTTCACCGAAGGCGCGTTCCGCGACTACGGTTATGCGCTGGCGCAAAAAGAGTTTGCAGCGGAACTGATCGACGGCGGCCCGTGGATGAAGATCAAGAATCCGAAGACGGGTGGCGACATCGTTCTGAAGGACGTGATCGCCGACGCGTTCCTGCAGCAGATCCTGCTGCGTCCGGCTGAGTACGACGTGATTGCCACGCTGAACCTCAATGGCGACTATGTGTCGGATGCGTTGGCCGCGCAGGTCGGCGGTATCGGTATCGCACCTGGGGCGAACATGTCGGATTCGGTCGCGATGTTCGAAGCCACGCACGGCACCGCGCCGAAATACGCCGGCAAGGACTACGTGAACCCGGGCTCGGAAATTCTCTCGGCGGAAATGATGCTGCGCCATCTCGGCTGGACCGAGGCGGCGGATCTGATCATCAAGTCGATGGAAAAATCGATTCTGCAAAAACGCGTCACATACGACTTCGCGCGCTTGATGGAAGGCGCGACGCAGGTGTCGTGTTCCGGCTTTGGTCAGGTGCTGATCGAGAATCTGTAAGCGGTTCGCGTTGGCCTGACCCGGTTCTAACTTCCAACCCCGGCGCCGCAAGGCGGCGGGGGTTGTTTGTTTTTGGCTCGCGCGGGGCTGCGCGCGTCAGCGTTTGCGATGCCGCATTGGTCCGGCGCGAGGCGCCTCAGTCGACAGCAGACCGAACGATTACCCGATATATGGGACGTGCGTGCGCCGAGCTCAACCCGAGGACAACCAGCCCAGTCAGAATGCGACGCTCAAAAAAAGAAACCCGGCACGAAGCCGGGTTTCAAAGGACGGGAATCGACCAGATTCAGGCAGGTGCCTGGATGTTCGATGCCTGTTTGCCTTTCGGGCCTTGCACGACCTCGAAGGTTACCTTTTGGCCTTCCTTGAGGGTCTTGAACCCATTCATCTGGATGGCCGAGAAGTGTGCAAACAGATCCTCGCCGCCTTCGTCAGGCGTGATGAATCCGAAACCTTTTGCGTCATTGAACCATTTGACCGTACCAGTTGCCATTCCAACTTCCCCTGTAACTCATGTCACTACCACGAGCCCTCGAAAAGCTCGACGACCGCGCGATGCAGCCGCTCCCTCCTCACAAGCTCACCATCGGCATTTTTTCGAAATTATGGCTTGGTGAAAAAAGTGCCAGCTTGATTGTTGAGGCTCTTTATTCGGGTGTCAAGAAAATTTTGAGATGCCGTTGCCGCGTTGCAAACAGGCACTTTCCAGGGTTTTTCCCGCTTTCGTTATGTGCGGTTGCGCAAGCGGGCTGTCTTGAAAAGTCGCATAATCGACTCACATGCTGTTCAGCGGGTTGCCCCGGTGCCGACGAGGCCGGGCGAGCTCTCAGCCAGCTACGGCAGGTTGTGCGATACTCGATCCGACTGCGGCGCAGCACGGCCGCAAGCATCACAGGATAGGGGCCGGCTCCGCAATCGGCTCGTCGATTTAACGCACGCTCGAGGGGGGAATCACCCATCAGGCGGTCGCGAACGGGCTCACGGCCAGTCGGCCGGGTTTTGACAGGATTGCGGGCCTGTCCTAGTTGTTTAGAATGGGTGTATGGCGATTATCCCGGACAAGCAGGACGGCACCGTACTGGAGCGGCAGGAGAAAAAGCTCAAGCCGCCATCCATGTACAAAGTGGTGCTGCTGAATGACGACTTCACGCCAATGGAATTTGTCGTGATGATCGTGCAGGAATACTTCAATAAAGATCGTGAAACCGCAACACAGGTTATGTTGAAGGTGCATCGCGAAGGCAGGGGAGTTTGTGGGGTCTATACGCGGGACATCGCGTCGACCAAAGTCGAGCAAGTCGTTACCCACGCACGGCAGGCCGGGCATCCGCTGCAGTGTGTGATGGAGGAAGCATGATTGCCCAGGAACTGGAAGTCAGCCTGCACATGGCGTTCATGGAAGCACGCCAGGCGCGGCACGAGTTCATAACGGTCGAACATCTTTTGCTGGCACTGTTGGACAATCCGACAGCGGCAGAGGTGTTGCGTGCATGCGCGGCCAATATCGAGGATCTGCGCCAGAACCTGCGCAACTTCATTCATGACAACACGCCGACCGTGCCTGGCACGGACGACGTCGACACGCAGCCCACGCTGGGTTTCCAGCGTGTGATCCAGCGCGCGATCATGCATGTTCAGTCCACCTCGAATGGCAAGAAGGAAGTGACCGGCGCCAACGTGCTGGTCGCGATCTTCGGCGAGAAGGATTCGCACGCGGTGTACTACCTGCAGCAGCAGGGCGTGACGCGTCTGGACGTGGTCAATTTCATCTCGCACGGCATCGCCAAGACGAGCAGCACGGACGCCGCGAAAGCGAGCGACGCGAATGCCGAGTCCGACGAAGCTGCCGCGCAGAAGGAAACCCCGCTCGCGCAGTTCACGCAGAATCTGAACCAGATGGCGAAAGACGGCCGCATCGATCCGCTGATCGGGCGCGAGTCGGAAGTCGAGCGTGTGGTCCAGGTGCTGTGCCGCCGCCGCAAGAACAATCCGCTGCTGGTGGGTGAGGCGGGCGTCGGCAAGACCGCGATCGCCGAGGGCCTCGCGTGGCGAATTACGCGCGGCGAAGTGCCGGACATTCTGGCGGATGCGCAGGTGTATTCGCTCGACATGGGCGCGCTGCTCGCCGGCACCAAGTATCGCGGCGACTTCGAACAGCGCCTGAAGACGGTCCTCAAGGAATTGAAGGAACGTCCGCACGCCATCCTGTTCATCGACGAAATTCACACGCTGATCGGCGCAGGCGCTGCGTCGGGCGGCACGCTGGACGCGTCGAACCTGCTGAAGCCGGCGTTGTCGTCGGGCACGCTGAAGTGCATCGGCGCGACCACGTTCACGGAATATCGCGGCATCTTCGAAAAAGACGCGGCATTGTCGCGCCGTTTCCAGAAGGTCGACGTGACCGAGCCGACCGTCGAACAGACGGTGGCGATCCTGCGTGGCCTGAAGTCGCGTTTCGAAGAGCACCACGGCGTGAAGTATTCGTCGGGTGCGCTGTCGGCGGCGGCTGAGTTGTCGGCACGCTTCATCACGGATCGTCATCTGCCGGACAAGGCGATCGACGTGATCGACGAAGCGGGCGCGGCGCAACGCATCCTGCCGAAGTCGAAGCAGAAGAAGACCATCGGCAAGAACGAGATCGAGGAAATCATCTCGAAGATCGCCCGTGTCCCGCCGCAAAGCGTGTCGCAAGACGATCGCAGCAAGCTGCAAACGCTGGATCGCGATCTGAAGAGCGTGGTGTTCGGGCAAGACCCGGCCATCGACGCGCTGTCGGCTGCGATCAAGATGGCGCGTGCGGGTCTCGGCAAGCTGGACAAGCCGATCGGTGCGTTCCTGTTCTCCGGCCCCACCGGCGTTGGCAAGACGGAAGTGGCGAAGCAACTGGCGTTCACGCTGGGCATTGAGCTGATCCGCTTCGACATGTCGGAATACATGGAACGTCATGCGGTCAGCCGGTTGATCGGCGCGCCGCCGGGCTATGTCGGTTTTGACCAGGGCGGTCTGCTGACCGAGGCTGTCACGAAGAAGCCGCATTGCGTGCTGCTGCTCGACGAAATCGAGAAGGCGCATCCGGACATCTACAACGTGCTGCTGCAGGTCATGGACCACGGCACGCTGACGGACAACAACGGCCGCAAGGCGGATTTCCGCAACGTCATCATCATCATGACGACGAATGCGGGCGCCGAGGCGATGGGCAAGTCGGTGATCGGCTTCACGAATCGTCGGGAAACCGGCGACGAAATGGTCGATATCAAGCGCATGTTCACGCCTGAGTTCCGTAACCGTCTGGATGCGGTGATCAGCTTCCGCTCGCTCGATGAGGAAATCATCATGCGCGTGGTCGACAAGTTCCTGATGCAGCTGGAAGATCAGCTGCACGAGAAGAAGGTCGACGCGCTCTTCACCGATGCGCTGCGCAAGCATCTCGCCAAGCACGGTTTCGACCCGCTCATGGGCGCGCGGCCAATGCAGCGTCTGATTCAGGACACGATCCGTCGTGCACTGGCCGACGAACTGCTGTTCGGCAAGCTGATGAACGGCGGTCGCGTGACGGTCGACGTGGATGCGGAAGACAAGGTGCAGTTGACCTTCGACGAACATCCGGCGCCGCGCAATCCGAACCCGGAAGCGGTGGAAGTCGAATAGGCGCATACACGGTAGTACTAAAAAACGGCGTGGACCTCAAGTCCACGCCGTTTTTTTTGGCCGATGCTATTGATCGAAACTAACTGGACTGTTCATGTAGGCGTTCAGTTTGTCTCGTGCCCACGCCTCGGGATTGCCGATTGCCGAGACGATGCCGGTTGTTGCGCCACCGCCCAGCAGGACGGTGAAAATGCCGCGCAACGGAAAGTCGCCATACATTGGATTCGAAATGTCGAACGGTTCGGAGCGCAGGAACATATCCTCGGCGGTAGCGCCCATGGATTGCTGGAACACCGATGGGAATGTCAACGCCAGAACGGTCGGGTGTACGTTACGGTAGTCGGAGCCGATTGCCGGATCGCCGAGCAGGCAACTGCCGCCGGTTCCCCAATGCTGGGAGTCGAAATCGGCCGCGACCGGGTCGGTCGTGTTCGGAATGCGGCTCGCGGGAATCTGCCACGGCATGACCGGCACTTTGAGTGCGCGGCTAACCGTCTTGCAGAAATCGAAATAGCGTTGCCATTCGCGAGGGCCATAGCAATAGCCGTTCACGTACGCGCGTTGTGTGAAATCGTCGGCTTCGTAGCGGTCGATCGCGAGGAAGTCGGGAGCGTACGGCCCGTCGTACACGCCGAGGCTGGCGACATAGTCGGCCGTTTGCTGTGCCATTTGCGACGTTATATCGGTATCCTCATAGATCCACTGCGAGTAGCCGACGCCCCAGAGATTGATCTGCCAGCCGAAAGTTACGCTTGGCGCCACCGTGCGCGTCAGCCAGTTCACGGCGAGGACGTAGCCGGCGATGTCTTCGGTGATATTGCCGGGAATCTCCAGTGAGAGCGACCAATGGTCGAGCGCGGTTTGCAGCGGCCCGCGCACCGGTATCGAGTAGGTCGGGCCGAAGTTGGCCTGCTCGCACGCACCGAGAAAGTCTGGGTTCACGATGAAGCCTGCCGGAACCGGGTGCTCGTCGTCGATCGACTCGGTCGCGATGTTCAGCGCCAGGATGTAGTTTGCGAAGCTGTGCGCGTGAGCGTCGGCGTTCGCGAGGATCCCCGGCGTGTTGCCGAGCGACAGGTTGCAGGTGTACGACACCATCACCGGCAGCACGGGCTGAATGCTGTCCAGTTGCGCTTCGACGTTGCGGGCGAGGGTGATCGTCGTGCGCGTTTGGACGTCGTCGGCCAGGTAGACGTTCGAGTCGCCGGCGCCGTCTGTGCCGGCGTAATCGAAGAGCGATGTCGCGCGCGCCGCGGCAAAGTCCGCCAGATTGCTCGGCTGCAAATCGGCGCAACCGCCGAAGCACAGGTACGCTGGGAAACCACGCACGCGGAGGTTCGCGGATGCATCGACGCTCACGTCGAGTTCAACTTTGCCGCCACCGCTCACGGCTAATTGCGCTGGCGCGTTGACGGCATACACGATGCCCGCCGACAGGAAGTCGCTGGTCTCCACCGTGTAGTGGCCCGACTGCACGAGCGCCGAGAAAGCGGTCTGCTGCGACTTGACGGTGACCGTCTGCAGATAATTCATATGGCTGCCGATCAGGCGTAAGTCGATCTCACGATCGAGTGTCTGTTCGGCCGTGATCTTGATCGCTACCTTGACGTATCCCGACGTGTTGACGGGCTTGCTCGTCACCATGGAATCGTTGATGCTCACCTTCTGCAGTGCGTTCGTCAGCGTGATATCCGGCACCTTGAACGAGTAGTTGACATCGTTCAGCGCGACGTTCTGTAGCGAAACACGCGCGGTGCCCGAGGGCGGCAGCTTGCGCAGCGACGTCACGCTGTTGGTCTTTGCATCGAATTCGGCGAGCGTGTTGCCGGTCTTATTGTCGATCAGCGTGACGCTGAGCGTTTCGCTCGACAGACCGGTGAGCGAACCGATCGAAATATCGAGCGCGCAATAGCGTTCGACCGGCCCGAAGGATGCTTCGATCGTCGAGGTGTTGCCGGCCACGACTTCAACCGAAGTGGGATGGATGACAAGCGGCGCGACGACAGTCTCATCGTCAGTAGAGACACTGTCACCGCTCACCGTATAGACGCCTTGTTGCAGACTCGCAGTGACGCTCTCGCCATAGCTTAGCGGCAAGGTGGAGATCATGCTGCCTTGGGCGAGCGTGAGAACGGGCGTCACGCTCGCGAGAGCCTGGTCTGGCGCGGTTGCGCACGCGGCGGACACCGTGCCGAAGATGGTCGGCGCCTGATCGGCCGCGAACACGAATGAATCGAGCCAGGTGTGCGGATCGGCAACAAGATTGCCGTTGATACCAATAGTGATCTGATCGGGCGGCTGCATCGTATATGACGTCGTGAACGCCATCTTCACAGTCACGTTGACGTCGCTGTCGCCGACTTGCGACGCTTCCACGGTAGTCGCGCCGACCACCCAACTGATGAACTGAGGCTGGATGGCCGTGGCGTCCAGGTTGGCCGGCGAATGGAAGTTGAATGCAAGGAACTGGTTGACGCTGACCGCGCTGCCATCTTCATAGCGCAGGTTGGAGACGATGATCGTGCCATACCATTCATTGGCACCCGGGCCGACGATTGCATCATATTCGATCTTCATACTGGCTCCATTCAGGTTTATCCGGCGAGCACTGATTGATCGCCGGGGTGGGCGAAGAAAGAGCTGTCCGGAAGAGTAACTATCCGCACCACGCTGACTATGATAGGGATAGCTAAGTAAATCCATAAATTGAAAGCACTACTCGTGACGCGAACCTCCTTTATCTGGCTTTGATGGAACTGGGAAGCGCAAGCGTGAGGTGGCCGACAATGAATCAGTGAATGTGGCCGGATAGATCGGTGCTGCTGGTGGTTGATTTATAGGTGGGGGGCGTGAAGGTCCAAATCGGATAACTCCGAATTTGATTCGCGCCGCAGAAAGGCGCGAGGAAGGCTTGAGGCGGGGGAGAGAGAGCCGTGCTGGATCGGGCTAAGCCAGCACGGCTTTAGGGAAATCTAGCTTAATGCTTGCCCGTGCTGCCGAAACCGCCGGCGCCGCGCTCGCTGGTTTCGAAGTCGTCGACGATATTGAACTCCGCTTGAACGACGGGCACGATCACCAGTTGCGCAAGGCGCTCCATCGGATTCAGCACGAACGTGCTCTCGCCACGGTTCCATGTCGAGATCATCAGTTGACCTTGGTAATCCGAATCGATCAACCCGACGAGATTGCCTAGCACGATCCCGTGCTTATGACCCAATCCCGAGCGCGGCAGAATCAATGCGGCATAGCCGGGATCGCCGACGTGAATGGCCAGACCCGTCGGCACTAGCGCGGTTTCACCGGGTTTGAGCGTCAACGGTTCGTCGAGGCACGCGCGCAGGTCGAGGCCCGCGCTGCCGGTAGTGGCGTAAGCCGGGAGCTGGTCGCGCATGCGCGCGTCGAGGATTTTCAGGTCGAGTTTCATGCAGGTTCGAAGGTTACGGAGTGGAGGCCGCGCGTTCGAGCTGGAACGCTTCGGCAAGAAGTTCATAGGAACGCAGTCGGGCGCGATAGCTGCCCGCAACGGTGAGCACGATCAACTCGTCGGCTTCGAACTGTTCCTGGAGCGCATGGAGCCGTTCGGTGACGGTTCCCGGCGTGCCGATGATACTGCGCGGTTTTTCGCGCGAGATGACCAGCTGCTCGCGCTCGCCATACTCCTGCGTGATGCCCTGTTCGATCGACGGAATCGGCTCGTTCAGACCGTAGGCCATTTGCACGCGGCGCAGATCAACGGCTTTTTCCAGGTCCGCGGCTTCCTGCTCGGTGTCCGCGCAGATCACGAACACGGCAGCCGCCAGATACGGTTGCTGTATGCCCTGGCCGGCCTTGAAGCGCTCGCGATAGGCATGCGCGACCTGATGGCCGAAGTGCGCGTTGATGAAGTGCGCAAACGCAAACGGAATGCCGAGTTGCGCCGCCAGCAGTCCGCCGAATTCGCTCGACCCGAGCATCCACACTTGCGGGCGCGTATCGATTTGCGGCTGCAGCAGTACGCCGTTCGCAATGTGATCGTCGGGCAACGTGCCGTTCATCAGGCCGATCAGATCGGCCACTTGCTGCGGAAAAATATCGCCGCGATTGTAGTCGCCGGCAGCGACCGCTTGCGCGGTGCGCATGTCGCCGCCCGGCGCGCGCCCCACGCCCAGATCGATGCGATTGGGGAACAACGCCTCGAGCATCATGAATTGCTCGGCGACCTTGAACGGACTGTAGTACGGCAGCATCACGCCGCCGGAGCCCAGCCGGATGCGCGTCGTGATACTGCCGAGGCGCGCCAGCATGACTTCGGGGCAGGGGTTCGACACGCCACGCAGGCCGTGATGTTCGGCGCACCAGTAACGCGTGTAGCCGAGGTCGTCGGCGAGTTGCGCGAGCTCGACCGTGGCGGCAATCGCGTCCGCCACCGAGTGCCCGGCGATCACCGGCGTTTGATCGAGTACGGATAGTCGCGTCATGTCAGTACCGCTCCAGATGATTCAATTCGCTACCGCGACTCCCGGCGACCGCACTGACGTGCCGCTGGAATGGCTCAGCGAATCAGACTTGTGTCGGGCAGACGCTTCGCGATTTCCGCGATCAGGGCGCGCGCGAGCGTCTGCTTGTCGGCGCGCGGCAGCTTGGTCACGCCACTTGCTTCGAACAGGATCACCTCGTTGTCGTCGAGGCCGAAAGTCAGCGGACCGAGATTGCCGATCAGCAGCGGCACGTTCTTGCGCACGCGCTTTTCTTCGCCATGGACTTCGAGATCGCCGCTTTCCGCGGCAAAGCCGACCGCGAACGGCGGATGAGGCAGTTTGGCCACCGAGGCCAGAATGTCCGGATTTTCGACGAAAGCGAAGCTCGGCAGCGCACGATCCGCCGTTTTCTTGATCTTGTGCTCGCTGGCGTGATCGACGCGCCAGTCGGCCACCGCGGCCACGCCGATGAAGATATCGGCATCCGCGACCGAGTGCATGACCGCGTCGTGCATCTGCTGGGCGGTTTGCACGTCCTGACGGAACACGCCCCAAGGCGTTTCCAGTGCGACCGGGCCGGCCACCAGATGCACCTCGGCGCCGGCCTGCTGCGCGGCACGCGCCAGCGCAAAGCCCATCTTGCCGCTGGAGCGGTTGGTGATGCCGCGCACCGGATCGAGCGGTTCGAACGTCGGCCCGGCGGTCAGCAGCACGCGCCGGCCAGCCAGGATTTTCGGTGCGAAGAACGAGGCGATCGCTTCGTAAGTGGCGGCCGCTTCGAGCATGCGCCCGTCGCCGGTTTCGCCGCACGCTTGCGGGCCGGAATCGGGGCCGAGCACTTCGACCCCGTCCGCGCGCAATTGGGCGACGTTGCGCTGCGTCGCCGGGTTCTGCCACATCTGCCGGTTCATGGCCGGCACGACCAGCAGCGGACAATCGCGGGCCACGCACAGCGTCGCCAGCAGGTCGTCGGCCATGCCGTGCGCGAGTTTGGCGAGGAAGTCGGTCGAGGCGGGCGCGATCACGATCGCATCGGCTTCACGCGAGAGATCGATGTGCGCCATGTTGTTCGGTACGCGCGCGTCCCACTGGCTCGTGTAGACCGGGCGGCCGGACAACGCCTGCATGGTGACGGGCGTGATGAACTGCGTGGCCGCTTCGGTCATGACGACCTGCACGGTCGCGCCGGCCTTGGTCAACAGACGCGTGAGTTCGGCGATCTTGTAGCAGGCAATACCGCCCGTCATGCCGAGGACGAGATGTTTTCCTGCGAGTTCTGCGGTTGCCAACGAAAGCCTCCGACAAAGCGTGGTGGCGGTCAGCGGGGCGGGGCGTTGCATCCCCGCCGCCGCGCCTTTCAAGCCGTACTGGTGCGCAAGCCTGAGCGCGAGCGCCTGCTGTCTTAGCGTGCGCTGCCGCGTACGCGCCGCAGTTCGTCGAGCACGAGCAGCACCGCGCCGACCGTGATCGCGCTGTCGGCGAGATTGAACGCCGGCCAGTGCCACGTGCGTACGTGGAAATCGAGGAAGTCGATCACGTGGCCGTACGCGAGCCGATCGATCACGTTGCCGAGCGCACCGCCGAGAATCAGCGCAAGCGCCGTGCAGAACATCTTCTGGCCGCCGTGACGCTTGAGCAGGTAGCAGATCACCAGCGCGGCCACCACGCCGAGCGCGGTGAACGCCCAGCGTTGCCAGCCGCCCGCCATGGCGAGGAAGCTGAATGCCGCGCCGCGGTTGTACACGAGGATCAGGTTGAAAAACGACGTGACCTCATGCGCGACACCGTAGGCGAACACCTTCTGGACCGCGATTTTCGTCAACTGATCGAACAGGATGACGATCAGCGCGACCCCGAGCCAGGGCGCCAGCGAACCGTTTGCAGCAGATGTTTTCGACGCGGTTTTCGACATGGTTCTCGCCATTATGCCGCGCTCCTGGTTTCACCGTTGCCGAACAGATTGCTGAAGCAGCGGCCGCACAGCGTGGGGTGTTCGGCGTTCGCGCCGACGTCCGCGCGGTAATGCCAGCAGCGTTCGCACTTCAGATACTTCGAGGCGATGACCTCGACGCCTTCTTCCGCTTCGCTGCCGACCATCGCGACGTTCGCCGCCGAGGTGATCAGCACGAACTTCAGGTCGTCGCCGAGGCTCGTGAGCGCGTCGTAACGCGCGCCGCTCGCGCGAATTTCCACTTCCGCCTGCAACGACGAACCGATCAGGTTCGCCACGCGCGCTTCTTCCAGCGCCTTGGTCACGTCGCTACGGGCGGCGCGCAGGAGCGTCCACTTGTCGAGCAGCGCGCCGGCGTCCGGCACGGCCGGGAACGCGTGATACGTTTCGGTGAAGATCGTCTCGCTGTTCGGCTTGAAGATCTTCCACGCTTCTTCCGCGGTGAACGACAGGAACGGCGCCATCAGACGCAGCAGGCCGTGCGCGATGTGATACAGCGCGGTCTGTGCCGAACGGCGCGCCACGGAGTCCGCGGCGGTCGTGTACAGACGGTCTTTCAGCACGTCCAGATAGAAGCCGCCGAGGTCTTCCGAGCAGAACGTCTGCAGCTTGGCGACCACCGGGTGGAACTCGTACTTCTCATAGTGCGAGAGGATGTCGTTTTGCAGATTCGCCGACAGCGCCACCGCATAGCGATCGATCTCCAGCCAGTCTTCGACCGGACGCGCGTTCTTCTCGAAGTCGAAGTCCGACAGGTTCGCGAGCAGGAAGCGCAGCGTGTTGCGGATGCGGCGATAGCCTTCGGTCACGCGCTTCAGGATTTCTTCCGAGATCGCCAGTTCGCCCGAATAGTCGGTCGACGCGATCCACAGGCGGATGATTTCCGCGCCGAGGCGGTTCGCCACTTCATGCGGATCGATCCCGTTGCCGAGCGACTTGCTCATCTTGCGGCCTTCGCCGTCCACGGTGAAGCCGTGCGTGAGCAGCGCGTTGTACGGCGGGCGGCCGTCGAGCATCGAGGCGGTCAGGAGCGACGAGTGGAACCAGCCGCGGTGCTGGTCCGAGCCTTCCAGATACAGGTCGGCCGGGAATTGCAGTTCGTCTTTATGCGAGCCGCGCAGCACGTGCCAGTGCGTGGTGCCCGAATCGAACCATACGTCCAGCGTGTCGCGGTTCTTCTCGTACATGTTGGCGTCGTCGCCGAGCAGCTCGCGCGGGTCGAGCGATTGCCACGCTTCGATGCCGGCCTTTTCGACGCGTTGCGCGACTTCTTCGAGCAATTCCAGCGTACGCGGATGCAGTTCGCCGGTTTCCTTGTGCACGAAGAACGCCATCGGCACGCCCCATTGGCGTTGGCGCGACAGCGTCCAGTCCGGGCGATTCGCAATCATGCTGAACAGGCGCTGCTTGCCCCACGCCGGATAGAACGCGGTGTTCTCGATGCCTTCGAGCGCGGTTTCGCGCAGCGTCTTGTCGGTATCGTTCGGCTTCACATCCATGCCCGCGAACCATTGCGACGTGGCGCGGTAGATGATCGGCGTCTTGTGGCGCCAGCAGTGCATGTAGCTGTGCGTGTACTTCTCGGTGCGCATCAGCGAGCCCGCGCCTTGCAGCGCTTCGACGATCTGCGGATTGGCCGCCCAGATCGACAGGCCGCCGAACAGCGCGAGCGATTCGATATAGCGGCCGTCGCCCATTACCGGATTGATGATGTCCGAGTCCGCCATGCCGTGCGCCTTGCACGACACGAAGTCTTCCACACCGTATGCCGGCGACGAGTGGACGACACCCGTGCCGGTTTCGGTCGTCACGTAGTCGCCGAGATAGACCGGCGCGGTGCGCTTGTAACCCGGGTGCGCGGAGGCGAGCGGGTGATTGAAGCGCAGATTGACGAGCTTCGCGCCCGGCGTGGTGGCGACGATCGTGCCTTCCAGGCCATACAGTTTCAGGCAGGCTTCAACGCGCTCTTCGGCGAGGATCAGCAGGCCGCGCGGCGTGTCGACCAGCGCGTAGACGATTTCCGGATGCAGGTTCAGCGCCTGGTTAGCGGGGATGGTCCACGGCGTGGTGGTCCAGATCACGATGCCGCCTTCGTTGCGCGGCAGCGCGTTCAGGCCGAACGCTTGCGCGGTCTTTTCCGGCTCGGCGAAGCTGAATAGCACGTCAATGGTCGGATCGGTCTTGTCCTTGTACTCGACTTCCGCTTCGGCGAGCGCCGAGCCGCAGTCGAAACACCAGTTCACCGGCTTCAGGCCGCGGAACACGTAGCCTTTTTCCATGATCTTCGCGAGCGCGCGGATTTCGCCGGCTTCGTTCGTGAAGTTCATGGTCTTGTACGGATTGTCCCAGTCGCCGAGCACGCCCAGGCGTCGGAAGCCGACCTTCTGCTTCTCGATCTGCTCGGTCGCGTAGGCACGCGCCTTCTGCATGACTTCAGCGGCCGGCAGCGACTTGCCGAACTGCTTTTCGATCTGGATTTCGATCGGCATGCCGTGGCAGTCCCAGCCCGGCACGTAGACCGCGTCGAAGCCCGCCAGATTACGCGCCTTGACGATCATGTCCTTGAGGATCTTGTTCACCGCGTGGCCGAGGTGGATGTCGCCGTTTGCATACGGCGGGCCGTCGTGCAGGATGAACTTCTTGCGGCCCTTGCTGGCGGCACGGATCTTCTCGTAGACCTTGCGCTCCTGCCATTCCTTGACCCATTGCGGCTCGCGCTTGGGGAGGTCGCCGCGCATCGGGAACGGCGTGTCGAGCAGGTTGACCGGGTAGCGTGACTGCGGTTTCGAATCGGCTTTCTTGTTGCTCATGATGAGGTCGCGGTGAATTCTTTCTATGCGCGCCAGGGCGCGGAATGCGCACGATGCGCGAGGGCGTTGGGCGCGCCCGGCAGGCATGTCGCGTGATTCACGGACGCCCTTCGATGCGCGCGGCGAGGGTACCCTGGGCACTCGGTGCGCCCGCGGGTACCGCGGCGGCTATCTAATTCGGTCAGTGGCCGAGGTGGCGAAGCCGGTAGAACGGCTGCCCGGCGTGCCCGCGCCGACGGCCGCGAACCACGCGCGGGCGTTGACGACGTCGCGCTTGATGGCAGCGGTCAGCGTTTCGAGGTCGACGTACTTTTCCTCGTCGCGCAGCTTCTTCAGAAATTCGACGCGCACGAGTTTGCCATAAGCGTCGCCATGCCAGTCGAGCAGATGGACTTCGAGCAGCACGCGGCCGGAATCGTCGACCGTGGGACGCAGGCCGAGACTCGCGACGCCCGGCAGCGGTTCGTCCGCCACGCCATGCACGCGCACCACGAAAATGCCCATGAGCGCCGGGCGCTTGTGGGCGATCGCCAGGTTCAGCGTGGGGAAGCCGAGATCGCGGCCGAGCTTCATGCCGTGCACGACGTGGCCGCTGATCACATAGTCACGGCCCAGCGCGGCGCGCGCCGAGTCGAGGTCGCCCGCTACCAGCGACGCGCGTACGCCCGAGCTGGAAATGCGCGCGCCCGACGGATCGGCCACCGTGGCCATCTGTTCGACTTCGAAACCGTGTTGCTGCCCCGCGGCCTTGAGCGACGCGAAGTCGCCAGCGCGTTTTGCGCCGTAGCGGAAGTCGTCGCCGATCATCACCCAGCGCGCATGCAGCCCGTTGACGATGATCCGCTCGACGAACGCGTCCGGCGACTGGCTCGCGAACGTGTGATTGAAGTGCTCGACCACCACCCGGTCGACGCCGTTGGTGCGCAGTGCCTCGAGCTTGTCGCGCAGCATGGCGATACGCGGCGGCGCGCCCGCCGGGTTGAAGAATTCGCGCGGGTGCGGTTCGAAGGTCATCACGCAGACGGGCAGGCCGCGCGCATCGGCAGCCGCCCGCACATGGGCGAGCAGAGCCTGATGGCCGCGGTGGACACCGTCGAAGTTGCCGATGGTCAGTGCGCAGGGCGCACGGCTTTCAGCATTGGGAAGACCGCGGAAGACTCTCACGATAGCGGGTTTGAGGTGACGCGGCCGGGGTGCCGCAAAACAAACGATTATAAACGTTCAGCGCAGTGGACGGCGGCGCGTCACGGTTTCGGTGTCCCCGAATGATAAAATCCGCGGATGAAAAAACTCGTCATCCTGATTTCCGGACGGGGAAGCAACATGGAAGCCATCGTTCGAGCCTGCTCGGACGAGGCTTGGCCCGCACAAGTCGCCGCCGTGATTGCCAACCGTCCTGATGCCGCGGGCCTTGCGTTCGCGGCGTCGCACGGCATTGCCACGGCGGTGGTCGACCACCGCCAGTTTCCCGATCGCGACAGCTTCGACGCCGAGCTGGCCCAGCAAATCGACAGCTTCGCGCCCGATCTGGTGGTGCTCGCCGGTTTCATGCGCGTGCTGACAGCCGGTTTCGTCGACCGCTACGCCGGGCGCATGCTGAATGTGCATCCGTCGCTGCTGCCGAGCTTTCCGGGCCTGAAAACCCATCAGCAGGCGCTCGACGCTGGCGTGCGGCTGCACGGCGCGTCCGTGCATTTTGTCACGTCGCAACTGGATCACGGGCCGATCGTCGTGCAGTCGGCGGTTCCCGTCGAGACGGGCGACACCCCCGCCACGCTCGCCGAACGCGTGCTGGCAACCGAACACATTATTTATCCACGCGCGGTGCGCTGGTTCGTCGAAGGGCGCCTTGCTCTGAACGGCCTGCGTGTCACGCTTACGCCGCCGGAGCCGCAATGGCTCTTTGCCGGTCACACCGCCGGAGAGGGCGCATGAGATTGCATGGTTTTCTGATTGGACAAACTGAGACTTTGTTGGCTGAAGTCCTGAAATTCACCGGCCCGGCCGACGCCACCACGAGCCGTTTCTTCCGCGCTCACCCGAAGCTCGGGCACGGCGAACGCGGCGTGATCGCCGAGGCGGTTTTCGCGGTGCTGCGCCGCCGGATGGAATTCGCCCATCTGGCGGAGAGCGGCGCCGGCAGCCCGGCGCGCCGTATGGCTTTGCTCGGCCTGATGCAGACGGCGGGGCGCACGGCGCTCAAGCCTTTCGTGTCCGAGTCCGAGTCGAAATGGCTCGAACACGTCGCGAAGATCGACCCTGAAAGCCTGCCGCTGCGGATTCGCCTGAATCTGCCCGACTGGATCTATCAGGCGCTCAGCAAGCGTTTCGAACCCGATGAGCTGGCGCAACTGGCCGCGGCGCTGAACTATCCGGCGCCGCTGGATCTGCGCTCGAACCCGATCAAGGCGAGCCGCGACGACGTGCTGAACGCGTTGTCGAAGGCCGGCATCGAGGCCGGCCCGACGCCGTTCGCACCATTCGGCGTGCGCGTGGTCGGCAAGCCGCCGCTCACCAAGCTCGACGCGTTCCAGCATGGCTGGGTCGAAGTGCAGGACGAAGGCAGCCAACTGCTGTGCTCGCTGGTCGCGCCCAAACGCGGCGAGATGATCGTCGACTTCTGCGCGGGCGCGGGCGGCAAGACGCTCGCGCTGGGCGCGGCGATGCGCTCCACCGGGCGGCTCTATGCGTTCGATATTTCCGAGCGGCGTCTCGCCAAGCTCAAGCCGCGCCTCGCGCGCAGCGGCTTGTCGAATGTGAACCCCGTGCTGATCGACAGTGAACACGACGCCAAGATCAAGCGCCTTGCGGGCAAGATCGACCGCGTGCTGGTCGACGCGCCGTGCAGCGGCCTCGGCACGCTGCGCCGCAACCCCGACCTGAAGTGGCGCCAGTCGCCGGAATCGGTGGCCGAGCTGGCGCCGAAGCAGGCGTCGATCCTGGCGAGCGCCGCGCGGCTGGTGAAGAAGGGCGGCCGTCTCGTCTACGCGACCTGCTCGATTCTGGAAGCAGAAAACGAAGCGGTGGTGCAGCAGTTCCTCGCCGATCATCCGGATTTCGCTCTGGTGCCCGCGCGCGACGTGCTGGCCGAGCAGCGCATCGATCTGGAAATGGGCGATTACCTTTCCATGTGGCCGCACCGCCACGCAACGGACGGTTTCTTCGCCGCCGTGCTGGAACGCCAGAGTTAAGCAAGAGGCTTTTGCCGGCGCTCGCGGGTTCGTTTCCTGAACCCGGCAGGGCGTCGGCGAGTTCAGCGACATCATGCAAAACCGTCTTTTTCCTCATATGTTCAGCGACCTCGCGCGCGACTTCGGTCAGCCGGTCATGCTGTGGCAAGTCGGCGTCCTGCTCGGGACGCTGGCGATCGCGTGGCTGCTCGCCCGCCTGCTGCGCCGCGCGCTGGATCTGCGTCGTCAGACGCGTTACCAGACCTTGCGCTTCGGCGCGGAAAGCCTGAACCGCGCCTTTTTTCCGTTGATTGGTGCGAGCCTCGTCTGGCTCGCGCGATCGATCACCGGGCAGTTCATGCACACTGCGCTGCTCGATCTGGCCCTGGTGCCGCTGTTCGGCATCGGCTTGATTTACATTGTGTTTTTCTTCGCGCGGCGGGTTTTCAGCCATGACGGCGAGACTCATCCGTGGCTCTTCCTCGTCGAGAAGATCGTCTCGCTGATCGTCTGGATCGGCATGGTGCTGACCGTCATCGGCATCCAGGACGACGTGATTGCGTGGATGGGGAGCGTTCAGTTCCGCGTCGCCAACGCGCACATGACGCTGCTCTCGCTCATCACGGGCCTGCTGTGGGTATGCGTGACGATGATCGTCGCGATGTGGCTCGGATCCGCGTTCGAAGACCGCCTGATGCGCTCGAAAACGCTCGACGCCAATCTGAAAGTGGTGGTGGCGCGGGTGGGCCGGGCGGCATTCGTACTGGCGGCTGTGCTGATCAGTCTGTCGCTGGTCGGCATCGATATTACCGTGCTGGGCGTGTTCGGCGGCGCGCTGGGTGTTGGGCTGGGCTTCGGTCTGCAGAAGATCGCCAGCAACTACGTGTCGGGATTCATCATCCTGATCGACCGGTCCCTGCGCATTGGCGACACGATCAACGTGAGCGGCCTGCAGGGCATGGTCACGCAGATCCGCACACGCTACACCGTGGTGCGTGGGCTCGACGGCATCGAAACCTTGATCCCGAACGAGAAACTGATTACCGACGTGGTGCAGAACCAGTCGTCATATCTGACGCGCGGCTACGCGAAGGTGGCCGTGCAGGTCGCGTACACGTGCAATGTCGAGCAGGCCATGGCGCTGCTCGCGCAGGCCGCCGCCGACGTGCCGCGGGTGCTGCAGGAGCCGGCGCCGACCCCGTATCTGGCGAATTTCGGCGCGGACGGCATCAACCTCGAACTGGGTTTCTGGATCGAGGACGCGGCCACCGGGACCTCGGGCGTGCGCTCGGCCATCAATCGCAATATCTGGCGACTGTTCTCCGAGCACGACATCTCGATTCCGTTCGCTCAGCGCGAAGTGCGAATCGTCGGCAACGTGCGCGACGGCATGCCGCATCCGGTAACAATGACCGACTCATCGGTCGATCAGGCGGACAGCGCCCACTGACGGGCACTTCGAGCGCGCCGCCGGGTCCTGGATAGGCCTTTGAGGCGCTGCTCCTGTTGATGCCGCACAAAAAATCCCTATTTGTTACAAACACTTGGAACGGTTCCAGTAGAATATCGTCCAATCCCGCTGTATGCTTTCACTTTCTTGACACGCGCAATTTGCGTGTATCTCGTACCTCTCGTTCCACAGGTAAATTGCCTTGTTGAATTCTTTGCTCGATTTTCTTGCCCACGGTCTGTTGCACTTCTCGTGGTGGCAACTCGTGCTGTACACGGCGATCGCGACGCACATCACGATCATCGGCGTGACGGTCTATCTGCATCGCTGCCAGGCGCACCGAGCGCTGGAGCTGCATCCGGTCGTCAGTCATTTTTTCCGTTTCTGGCTGTGGATGACCACGGGCATGTTGACCGGCCAATGGGCTGCGATTCACCGTAAGCATCACGCCAAATGCGAGACGGAAGAAGATCCGCACAGCCCGCAAACGCGCGGCATCTGGAAGGTGCTGCTCGAAGGCGCGGAACTGTATCGCACCGAAGCGAAAAACGAAGAAACGATGCGCAAGTTCAGTCACGGCACGCCGAACGACTGGATGGAGCGTAACGTCTACACCAAGTACCCGATCCTCGGCGTAAGCCTGATGATGGTGCTGAACGTCGCGCTGTTCGGCGTCGTCGGTTTGACGATCTGGGCCGTGCAAATGGTGTGGATCCCGTTCTGGGCTGCCGGCGTGGTCAATGGCCTGGCGCACTTCTGGGGCTACCGCAACTTCAATTCGTCGGATGCCAGCACCAACATTTTCCCGTGGGGCATCATCATTGGCGGTGAAGAGTTGCATAACAATCATCACACGTATGCGACGTCGGCCAAGCTGTCGAACAAATGGTATGAGTTCGATATCGGCTGGATGTACATCCGTATCCTGTCGGCTTTCCGTCTGGCCAAGGTGAAGAAGGTTGCGCCTACGCCGCGCCTGACCACGGGTAAGCTGGTGCTCGATCAGGACACGCTGCAAGCCGTGCTGGCCAACCGCTACGAAGTCATGGCGCGTTACGGCAAGGCGCTCAAGCGCGCCTATCGTCAGGAGTTGGCGCATTTGAAGGAGGTCGGTGCGCGCGAAAAATATCAGCTCATGCGCGGTGCGCGTAGCTGGTTCCACAAGGAAGAAGCCGGTCTCGACGAACCGCAGAAGCGCCAACTGCCGCAAATTTTCGCGAGCAGCCAGAAACTCAAGACGTATATCGACATGCGCAATGAGTTGGCCGCCATGTGGGAACGCTCCAATGCATCGCGCGATCAGTTGCTGATCCAGTTGCAGGACTGGTGTCATCGCGCTGAGCAAAGCGGCATTAAAGCGCTGCAAGAGTTCGCGATGAGATTGCGCCGTTATGCCTGATAGCGAAATCCATTAAAATCTCAGTACGTCACAAAACCCCGCGTTGGCGGGGTTTTGCTTTTTGGGCCGCGGAAACTGCAACGACACGCGATTGATAGTCCGCGGCGGCAGAGCGAAGGCAGAGGAGATCATGGATCAGCAGGCGATCAGGACCGTCGAATACGACCGGCCGCAGGCGCAGGGCACAACCTGCGGAATCGGGCAGGCGTGGGCGAAGGTGCCCGACATGCCGTCGGCGGAACAGAAGGTGGCGCTGAAGGCACGCATCCGCGCATTGCTCGAGCGCGAGAAAGCGGTGCTTGTCGCGCACTATTATGTCGACGCGGAATTACAGGAGCTTGCCGACGAGACCGGCGGCTGCGTGGCCGATTCGCTGGAGATGGCGCGCTTCGGGCGTGATCATGAGGCGCAAACGCTCGTCGTCGCGGGTGTGCGATTCATGGGCGAGACGGCGAAAATTCTGAGTCCGGATAAGCGCATTCTGATGCCGGACCTGGATGCGACCTGCTCGCTCGATCTGGGCTGTCCGGTCGATGAATTCTCGGCTTTTTGCGACGCGCACCCGGATCGCACCGTGGTCGTCTATGCGAACACGAGCGCTGCTGTGAAGGCGCGCGCCGACTGGATGGTGACGTCGTCGATCGGGCTGGAGATCGTTGCCGATCTGCACGCGCGTGGCGAAAAGATTATCTGGGCGCCGGACCGCCACCTGGGCAGTTATATCCAGAACAAGACTGGCGCGGACATGCTGCTGTGGCAAGGTTCGTGTCTGGTGCACGACGAATTCAAGGGCATCGAACTCGATTTGCTGCGCGCTGAATATCCGGGCGCGAAAGTGTTGGTCCACCCGGAGTCGCCAGCCAACGTCGTTGCGCAGGCGGATGTGGTCGGCTCGACCACGCAGTTGATCGACGCCGCGCAGAAACTCGACGCGACGCATTTCATCGTGGCGACCGATCTCGGCATCTTGCACAAAATGCAGCTCGCCGCGCCCGGCAAGACCTTGATTGCCGCGCCGACCGCCGGCAATAGCGCGACCTGCAAGAGTTGCGCGCACTGCCCGTGGATGGCGATGAATGGCCTCGCCAATCTGGCCGATGTGCTCGAGCGCGGGCACAACGAGATTTTCGTCGATCGTGCGATCGGCGAGCGGGCGCGTTTGCCGATCGACCGGATGCTGGACTTCGCGGCGCGTCACAAGAAGCGCGTGCAGGCGAGCGGCGATCTTGCACGCGACACCCAACTGTATTCGAATGTGGGAGCAGCGTAATGGGGGCGGTTGAGCGCAATCAAGTCGACGCGGTGTCGCCGCTGTTCGCTGAAATTCAGGCGCAGTACGGTGCGGCATTCGACGCCGCATTGGCGCGCAACGTCGCCGATGCACTGGCCGAAGACGTCGGCGCGGGCGACCAGACGGGCCGGCTCGTTCCCGCGGAAGAAGTGCGCGACGCGCGCATCATCGTGCGTGAGGATGCGGTGCTATGCGGCGTGCCGTGGTTCAACGCGGTGATGCGCCAGGTCGATCCGCGTATCGAAGTCCAGTGGCGCTATCGTGAAGGCGACGCCATGAAGGCCGATACAACGGTCTGTGAAATGCGCGGACCCGTGCGCGCATTGTTGACGGCGGAACGCAACGCGCTGAACTTCCTGCAATTGCTCTCGGGCGTGGCAAGCGCGACACGCCGTTATGTCGACGCCATCGCTCACACGCGAACGCGCGTACTCGATACGCGCAAGACGTTGCCGGGCTTGCGGCTCGCACAGAAATACGCGGTTCGCGTGGGCGGCGGGGCGAATCAACGTCTCGCGCTGTACGACGGCATTCTTATCAAGGAAAACCACATTGCCGCGGCTGGCGGTGTGGGCGCGGCCATGGACGCGGCGCTGGCTCTGAATGCCGGTGTGTCGATCCAGATCGAAGTCGAGACGCTCGAGCAACTGGAATCCGCACTGTCACATCTCGCGCAATCCATTCTGCTGGACAATTTTTCGTTCGATGCGATGCGCGAAGCAGTGCGCATTACGGCAGGGCGAGCGGTGCTGGAGGTGTCGGGCGGTGTGAACTTCGATACGGTGCGCACGATTGCGGAAACCGGTGTTGATCGTGTGTCGATCGGCGCGCTGACCAAAGATGTGCGCGCAACGGATTACTCGATGCGGATCGTCTGACGTTCAAAAGCAGCCGGTTGTAGTGAATCGCGAAAAGGCCATCGCCGCATCACGCCGGCGATGGCCTTTTCGTTTCAGCTCACCCCAGTCACACGTTGCGGTTGCGGACATGCTCCGGCGAGAGCACCGTCGGCAGCGCCTTGGGCAATGTCGCCGGCCAGTCACGGCTGAAGTGCAAGCCGCGGCTCTCACGCCGCGAACGCGCGCCCTCGACGATCAGCGACGCTACATCGACCAGATTGCGCAATTCGAGCAGGTCGCGGCTCACCTTGAAGTTCGCGTAATACTCGTGGATCTCGTCACGCAGCAGGGCGAGCCGGTGCTTGGCTCGTGCGAGGCGCTTGTCGGTCCGTACGATGCCGACGTAATTCCACATCAGCCGGCGTAGTTCGTCCCAGTTGTGCGCAACCACGACTTCTTCGTCCGGATCGGACACGCGGCTCTCGTCCCAATCCGGCAGCGGCGCATGGACGGCGGCGCTAAAACCTTCTTCTTCGATAGCCTGTGCTGCGGAGCGTCCGATCACGAGGCACTCCAGCAGCGAATTACTGGCAAGCCGGTTCGCGCCATGCAGGCCCGTGCACGACGTTTCGCCGACGGCATAGAGCCCGGCCAGGTCAGTGCGTCCTGCCAGATCGGTCACGACGCCGCCGCACGTGTAGTGCGCGGCCGGCACGACCGGAATCGCTTCCTTGGTGATGTCGATGCCGAATTCCAGGCAGCGCGCCAGAATTGTCGGGAAGTGTTCACGCAGAAATTCCGGCGGTTGATGGCTGATGTCCAGATACACGCAATCAATGCCACGCTTCTTGATTTCGAAGTCGATCGCCCGCGCGACGATATCGCGCGGCGCGAGTTCGGCGCGTTCGTCGTGGTTCGGCATGAAGCGCGTGCCGTCCGGCAGTTTGAGAATGCCGCCTTCGCCGCGTACTGCTTCCGAAATCAGAAACGACTTCGCATATGGATGAAACAGGCAGGTCGGATGGAACTGGATGAACTCCATATTCGACACGCGGCAACCGGCCCGCCACGCCATTGCAATGCCGTCGCCGGTCGCGGTGTCGGGATTCGTGGTGTAGAGATACACCTTGCCGGCGCCGCCAGTGGCGAGCACGGTATGCGGCGCCTCGATCGTGACGGTGCGGCCGCTTTGCAGATCGAGCGCGTAAAGGCCGTGGCAGCGCCGTCCTGGCAAACCGAGGCGGTCGGACGTGATGAGGTCGATTGCGTAGTGATCTTCGAGCAGCGTGATGTTCGGATGACGGCGCACCCGCTCGCTGAGCGTGGCCACTACCGCATGGCCCGTGGCGTCTGCTGCATGAATGATCCGGCGATGGCTATGGCCGCCTTCGCGCGTGAGGTGGAAACCGAGCTCGGCGGCGTCGTCTTTGGTGAACGGCACGCCTTGCGCGATTAGCCATTCGATCGCGGCACGCCCATGTTCGACGATAAAGCGCGTTGCCGCCTCGTCGCACAGGCCGCCACCGGCGATCAGCGTATCGCTCACGTGATTCTCAATGCTGTCCGCCGAGTCCAGAACCGCCGCGATGCCGCCCTGCGCCCAGTCGCTCGCGCCTTCGGTCATCGATCGCTTGGCGACCACTGCAACGCGCCGGTTCTGCGCAAGATTGAGCGCCACGCTCAACCCCGCCAGACCGCTACCGACAATCGCCACATCGAATTCCATTGCCTACATCTCCGTCTTTCGTTTTGCGTTGACGGCGTGCGATTCGCTCGCCGCTAAAACGAGAAAGGATACGCGCCGCGACGGACGAGGGAAAGCTGGCCGAACGGCATAAGACTGTTCGCGTGGGAGAATATGGAGAGACGGCGACGCAAATGGAGATGCGGCAACGCAAAGACCAGAACAAAGACGGCAGCCAAAAACAAAAAAGCCTCGCACGAGTGCGAGGCTTTTCTGCATGTCTTTTGCCTTCGTCAGGCAGGAGCCAAGACTTACTTGATCTTGGTTTCCTTGTACTCAACGTGCTTACGGACGACCGGATCAAACTTCTTGATCAGCATCTTTTCCGGCATGTTGCGTTTGTTCTTCGTCGTCGTGTAGAAGTGACCCGTGCCTGCGGTCGATTCCAACTTGATCTTGTCGCGTGCGCCTTTCGCCATGATTTACTCCTTAGGCTTCACCGCGTGCGCGCAGATCTGCGAGCACAGCGTCGATACCGTTCTTGTCGATCAGGCGCAGGCCGGCGTTCGAAACGCGCAGACGCACCCAACGGTTTTCGCTTTCCACCCAAATACGGCGGTTTTGCAGGTTCGGCAGGAACCGGCGCTTGGTTTTGTTGTTCGCGTGGGAAACGTTGTTGCCGCTCATCGGCGCTTTCCCAGTTACTTGGCATACGCGTGCCATGAGAGCACTCCTAATACGCTAATTCTGAGTTCGAACGCCGTGAAAGTTTCCCGAAAAGAGCCGCGCCGAGTTGTTGATACAACTTTAGACACGTTTCCTTTCCGGAACGCCTTGGTGGCTTCGGAACAGGGGGTTGGAAATAGGCAAACCGGAATTCTAGCAGAAAAAAAGCCGCAAAATCAAACCTTATTTGCGATGCCGCATATGGCGCGACCTCTGCGCGACCCGGTTCGCGCCGTGTCACGGCCAGCCAGCACGGGCGAAGGAGTAGACACTGTCGGCGCCGATCACCAGATGATCGACCAGTTGCACATCGATCAGGGTGAGGGCGTCGCGCAGTGTGTGCGTCAACCGGCAGTCGCTTGCGCTTGGCTGGACGGCGCCCGAGGGGTGATTATGCGCGACGATCAGGCTGGCCGCATTCAGGCACAGTGCGCGCCTCACGATTTCTCGCGGATACACCGCCATGCGCGTGAGCGTGCCCTGGGCGCTTTCTTCGCAGCGAATCAGCCGATGCCGGGCGTCGAGAAAAAGCGACACGAAAACCTCCTGCGCACGGCCACCGATCAGCAGGCGCAGGTAGCTTTCCACGGCTTCGGGCGAATTCATCAGCGAGCGCGTGCGCATTTTACCGACTAGCGAGCGTCGCGCCATTTCCATGATGGCGAGCAGCTGTGCTTTTTTCGCCGGGCCAATGCCGCGCAGGCCGTCGAAGTCCGTGTAGGTCGCATCGAGCATCGCGCGCAGCGAGCCGAAGCGGTTCAGCAACGCACGCGCGACATTGAAAACGTCGTGGCCCGGCAGTCCCGAGCCCAGTATCAGCACGATCATCTCGGTATCCGACAGCACGCCGGGCCCCTGTTCGATCAGCCGCTCGCGCGGCATGTCGTTTTTAAGCCATTTACCTCGCACTAGCGGCCTCGCCGCAGGCGCGCCGCAAGCCTCCGGGTCGGGCAGTTCGGGGTTGTGTGCGGTCGTGACAACGGGTGCATCGTCAATCAGGGTGGCGTGATCTGCCATATATATAGTGTCCTCCGCTTGGGGTTTGGGGCATGGCCCTGCGCTGCGGCCGCGCGGCAATGCGCGCGACGCGCGCAAGCCGCCGCCCGCTATGTGGCTTACAATAGGCGCTTTGCGCACGGCACCCCGACGGTTTGCCACACGCGTCGACTGCGCCAGCGGCGCACGCGTGCAGCGCGCTTCGACTGAGCGAGCATTGCATGAGCATCATCGACATTTCCGAAGTGAAACCCGGTTCACACGTGACGCTTCACTACCGGCTTTCCCTTGCCGATGGCGCCGAAGTCATCAGTACCTTCAGCGACAAGCCGGCCACGCTGCTGCTCGGCGCCGGCCAGCTGGCGCCGCCGCTGGAAGATATTCTGCTGGGTTTGAAGGTCGGCCACCATTCGACCTTTCAGCTAGCGCCGGACCAGGCGTTCGGTCCCCGCAATCCGGAATTGATCCAACGCGTTTCGCTCGCCACGCTGCGAGAAAACAGCATGATCGGCGAGGATTTTTCGCCGGGTGATCTGGTCGAATTCAACGCGCCGGGTGGCGGTCGTTACGCGGGCGTCCTGAAAGAAGTCGGCGAAACGTCGGCCCTGTTCGATTTCAACCACCCGCTTGCCGGCCAGACGCTGGCGTTCGAAGTGAAAATCATCGGGATTCTGTAAACATGAGCATCACGGACACGACTCTTGCTGAAACCGAGATCCTGCTGGCGCAGCCGCGCGGGTTCTGCGCCGGCGTCGACCGGGCGATCGAGATCGTCGAGCGGGCTATCAAGCTGCATGGCTCGCCGATCTACGTGCGTCATGAAATCGTCCACAACGCCTATGTAGTCGAGGATCTGCGCAAGAAGGGTGCGATCTTTATTGAGCGGCTGGAAGAGGTGCCGGCCGGCAATACGGTCATTTTCAGCGCGCATGGCGTGTCGAAGGCTGTGCGTTCCGAGGCCGAGACTCGCGGGCTGCGTGTGTACGACGCTACGTGTCCGCTCGTGACCAAGGTGCATATCGAAGTCGCGAAGATGCGCCAGGACGGTTTCGACATCGTCATGATCGGCCACAAGGGTCATCCTGAAGTGGAAGGCACGATGGGCCAGGCGGGCGAGGGCATGCATCTGGTGGAAGACATCGAAGACGTGCAGGCGTTGCAGTTGGCCGATCCCGAGCGGATCGCCTTCGTTACGCAAACCACCCTGTCGGTTGACGACGCCGCGCAGATCATCAACGCCTTGAAGGCCAAATACCCGTCCATCCGCGAACCGAAAAAGCAGGATATCTGCTACGCCACGCAAAACCGCCAGGATGCGGTGAAGTTCATGGCGCCGCAGTGCGACGTCGTGATCGTGGTGGGCAGCCCGAATAGCTCGAATTCCAACCGGCTGCGCGAGTTGGCCGAAAAGCTCGGTGTGCCTGCTTATATGGTGGACTCGCCCGATCAGATCGATCCGGTGTGGGTCGAAGGCAAACGCCGCATTGGTGTCACGGCTGGCGCCTCGGCGCCGGAGGTGCTGGCGCAGGCGGTGATCGCCCGTCTGCGTGAGCTCGGCGTGCGCAACGTGCGCGCGCTGGAAGGCATCGAGGAGAACATCGCATTTCCGCTGCCGCGTGGTTTGGGTCTGCCAGCCTGACAATCCGCTGACTGCTGAAAGAAAAGCGCGCCCAAGGGCGCGCTTTTTTTATGTCCGAACCTCAGACAGCAGGCAAGAATAAAGGTGTCAGATCATCGGTTTCAGCCTGTTTTGGTGTCCTCTCACACAAATTTCTTTGAAATGTGATCCGAATTTTTATACCTTTAACTGTGATGCGGCCCCGTTTTATAGGGGGCAAACGGACTACGTGTTTTTTTGACGCACTAAGATAGTGCGTGTATCTCGATATCGGTAGAAACGTAATACCTAACGCGAGGCTCGGTGAAATCGGGCGTGCAGGAAATTCGCCGCAACACTTGATGCCATTGGGTGCGACGATGGTGCAACTGATGCACGAAAAACAGTCGCAACCGGGTTGCGCCTTTTAGTGGGTTTCGTTCTCAAAATAAGGTTGCAATGCAGGAAAACCCCACCGGTTCAACAATATTGCCCGTCGCAAAATTGGAGTTACAATGCGCGCGTTCTCAAGGCCTTAGGGTCCCCGAACAATAGATTTTGCAAGGCGCAGGAGACCTACTTAATGCGAGTCAAGTTTGCTTACGCCGTGTCCATCGCGGCCGCGGTCGTGTTGTTGACTGCGTGCGGCAAGAAACAGGATGGCGAGGCGGGAGCGGGTGCATCGGCGGCGAAGGCGGTATCGGCACCCGCTATTGAAGCGACTATCGTGAAGATCGGTCATGCGGCCCCTTTGACGGGCGGGATTGCGCATCTCGGTAAGGACAACGAAAACGGCGCGCGTCTGGCGGTCGAGGAAATCAATACGCAGGGTTTGACCATTGACGGCCACAAGATCCAGTTGGTGCTGGATGCGCAAGACGACGCCGCGGACCCTAAAACGGGCACGGCGGTCGCGCAAAAGCTGGTCGACGATCATGTGGTGGCCGTGGTCGGTCACCTGAATTCGGGCGTGTCGATTCCGGCTTCGAAGATCTATAGCGATGCCAGCATCGTGCAGATCTCGCCGTCGTCGACGAATCCGGCGTACACGCAGCAGGGTTTCAAGACGACCTACCGGGTCGTCGCCACCGACGCGCAGCAAGGTCCGGCGCTCGCCGATTACGCCACGAAGGCGTTGGGCGCCAAACGCATCGCGGTAGTGGACGATGCAACCGCCTACGGTAAGGGGCTCGCGGACGAATTCGCGAAGACCGTACAGGCGAGCGGAGCGAAGATCGTCGCGCGGGAAGCGACGAACGACCGGGCCACGGATTTCCGGGCCATCCTCACAAAGATCAAGAGTGTTCAGCCGGACGTGATCATGTTCGGCGGCATGGACGCGACGGGCGGGCCGTTCACGAAGCAGGCGGCAGCGCTCGGTATCAGGGCAAAAATCCTTGGCGGCGACGGTGTGTGTACCGACAAGGTGGGTGAGCTGGCGGGAACCGCCGTGCAAAACCTGGTCTGTTCGGAAGCGGGCCTCGCGCTTTCGAAGATGGACAAGGGAGCGGACTTCGAAAAGAAGTACGAGGACCGCTTCCACACACCGGTGCAGATTTACGCACCGTTCACGTATGACGCTGTGTACGTGATTGTCGATGCAATGAAGCGCGCTAATTCGATCGAGGCGCCCAAGGTGCTGGCTGCGATGCCGTCGACCGATTACAACGGGTTAATCGGTCACATCGCGTTCGACGACAAGGGTGATTTGAAAGAGGGCGCCATTACGCTTTACGACTTCAAGGACGGTAAAAAAACGGTCCTCGACGTCGTGAAGATGTGATGACGGGACGTTCAGCCTGACGGCACCGAAACCACCCAACGGTGCCGTTTTTGCATCCGCCCAAGGCGAGCCCGCGACTGTCATCCAGTCGCCAAGGCGAACCGGCAGCGGATAACCCTTACCGGTCTTTTACATCAGTACCCGCAGTGCCGTTGAGATTGGCGTACCGCATCACCGCCCACCGGCTGATGAAGAACGCGAATCCAGTCGCACGGGCTAAGGAGCATTAAATGGATATCTTCATCCAGCAGGTTCTCAACGGGCTGGTGCTTGGCAGCGTTTACGCCATCATCGCACTGGGCTATACGATGGTTTACGGCATTCTGGGCATCATCAACTTCGCTCACGGCGATGTGTTGATGGTGGGCGCGATGGTTGCGCTCTCAGCCATAGGCGTGCTGCAGAACCACTTCCCCGGCCTCGGCAATGTGCCGACGCTCGTCATCGCACTGATCATCGCGGCCATTGTGTGCGCGGCGGTCGGCTACACGATCGAGCGCGTCGCCTACCGGCCGTTGCGTAAAGCACCGCGTCTCGCCCCGCTGATCACCGCGATCGGCGTGTCGATCCTGCTGCAGACGCTGGCCATGATGATCTGGTCGCGCAATCCGCTGCCGTTCCCGCAGCTGTTGCCCACCGACCCGCTGAACGTGATCAAGGCCACGGACACGACGCCTGGCGCCGTGATCTCGATGACCGAAATCGTGATCATCGTGGTGGCGTTCCTCGTGATGGGCGGCCTGCTGCTGCTGGTTCACAAGACCAAGCTCGGCCGTGCGATGCGGGCGATCGCCGAGAACCCGGGTAACGCGTCGCTGATGGGCGTGAACCCGAACTTCGTGATCTCGGCCACCTTCATGATCGGCTCGGCGCTCGCCGCTCTGGCCGGCGTGATGATCGCGTCGGAATACGGCAACGCACACTTCTATATGGGCTTCATTCCCGGCCTGAAGGCCTTTACCGCGGCGGTGCTCGGCGGTATCGGCAATCTCGGCGGCGCGATGGTCGGTGGCGTGATTCTGGGCCTGATCGAACAGCTTGGCGCCGGCTATATCGGCAACCTCACCGGCGGTGTGTTCGGTAGTAACTATCAGGACGTGTTCGCCTTTATCGTGCTGATCATCGTGCTGGTGTTCCGTCCGTCGGGCCTGCTCGGCGAACGCGTTGCGGATCGCGCCTGATCCTGGGAGAAAGCAAACATGACCTCAATTCAACCGATCGAGCCGTCCACGACGCTCATCCCTGAGAAGAACCTCACCAAGACGCTGACGGTGGGCATCATCACCGCGATCTTCGTGATCGCGGCGCCGATGATCATCGGCACGGCAGGCGGCAACTACTGGGTCCGCGTGCTCGACTTCGCGATGCTGTACGTGATGCTCGCGCTCGGCCTCAATGTGGTGGTCGGCTTCGCCGGCCTGCTCGACTTGGGCTACATCGCGTTCTACGCGGTCGGCGCCTATACGTCCGCGTTGCTGAGCTCACCGCACCTGGCGTCGCAGTTCGAGTGGATCGCGCATCTCGCGCCGAATGGCCTGCATGTGCCGTTCCTCATCATCGTGCCTTGTGCGATGGCGGTTGCCGCGTTCTTCGGCGTGATTCTCGGCGCACCGACGCTGCGTCTGCGGGGCGACTACCTCGCCATCGTGACGTTGGGCTTCGGGGAAATCGTGCGGATCTTCCTGAACAACCTCGACCGTCCGGTGAACATCACCAACGGCCCGAAGGGGATCACGGCGATCGACCCGGTGCACGTGGGCGACTTCAGCCTCGCGCAGACGCACTCGCTGTTCGGCTTCCAGTTCCCGTCGGTCTACTCGTACTACTACCTGTTCGTGCTCGCCGCGCTGCTGGTGATCTGGGTGTGTACGCGTTTGCAGCACTCGCGAATCGGCCGTGCATGGGCCGCGATCCGCGAAGACGAAATCGCCGCCAAGGCAATGGGCATCAACACCCGTAACGTGAAGCTGCTGGCTTTCGCGATGGGCGCGTCGTTCGGCGGCCTCTCGGGCGCGATGTTCGGTTCGTTCCAGGGCTTCGTGTCGCCGGAATCGTTCACGCTGCCGGAATCGATCGTGGTGCTGGCGTGCGTGGTGCTGGGCGGTATGGGCCACATCCCGGGCGTGATTCTCGGCGCGGTGCTGCTCGCGGTGCTGCCGGAATTCCTGCGCTCGACGATGGGTCCGCTGCAGAACATGATCTTCGGCCACGAAATCGTCGATACGGAAGTGATCCGTCAGCTGGTCTACGCACTCGCCATGGTGCTGATCATGCTGTACCGCTCCGAAGGCTTGTGGCCGTCGCCCAAGCATGAAGACAAGATCGCGAAACTGTCGAAGCGTAACGGCAAGAAGCCGGTGCGGGCCTAACGGACTGGGAGAATAAATATGAGCGATAACATTCGACTGTCCGTCAAAGGCGTGAACAAACGCTTCGGCGGCTTGCAGGCGCTGTCCGATGTCGGTCTCGAGATCAAGTCGGGCCAGATTTACGGTCTGATCGGCCCGAACGGCGCCGGCAAGACCACCTTCTTCAACGTGATTACGGGCCTGTACACGCCGGATTCGGGCGAGTTCAAGCTCGACGGCACGCCGTACACGCCGACCGCTGTGTATCAGGTGGCGAAGGCGGGCATTGCGCGTACGTTCCAGAACATCCGTCTCTTTGGCGGAATGACCGCGCTGGAAAACGTGATGGTCGGGCGCCACGTGCGCACGAAGCACGGTCTGCTGGGCGCGGTGTTCCAGACGCCGGCCGAGCGCAAGGAAGAGCGCGAGATCAAGGAACGCGCGATCGAACTGCTGGAGTACGTCGGCATTGCGCAGTACGCGGACTACACGTCGCGCAATCTGTCGTACGGTCACCAGCGCCGTCTGGAAATCGCCCGCGCATTGGCAACGGATCCGAAGCTGCTCGCGCTGGACGAACCGGCTGCCGGCATGAACGCGACGGAAAAGGTCGAGCTGACCAAGCTGCTCGACAAGATCCGCGCCGACGGCAAGACGATCCTGCTGATCGAACACGACGTGAAACTCGTGATGGGTCTGTGCAACCAGATGACGGTGCTCGACTACGGCAAGGTGATTGCTCAGGGTCTGCCGCAGGACGTGCAGAAGGATCCGAAGGTGATCGAAGCTTATCTGGGTGCGGGGGTCCACTAATGGCAACGGCAATGTTGAAAATCAAGGGCCTGCAGGTCAATTACGGCGGCATTCAGGCAGTCAAGGGTATCGATCTCGAAGTCGCGCAGGGCGAACTGGTCACGCTGATCGGCGCGAACGGCGCGGGCAAGACCACGACGATGAAGGCGATCACGGGGCTGAAGCCGTACACGATCGGCGACATCGAGTACATGGGCGAGTCGATCAAGGGCATTCCGCCGCATCTGTTGCTCAAGCGCGGTCTCGCGATGGTGCCGGAAGGGCGCGGCATCTTCGCGCGCATGTCGATCGTCGAGAACATGCAGATGGGCGCTTATCTGCGTACCGACACGGACGGCATCAAGGCAGACGTGGATCGCATGTTCGGCTTCTTCCCGCGTCTGAAAGAACGCGCGACGCAATACGCGGGCACGCTCTCGGGCGGCGAACAGCAGATGCTGGCCATGGCGCGCGCGATCATCTCGCGTCCCAAGCTGTTGCTGCTGGACGAACCGTCGATGGGTCTGTCGCCGATCATGGTCGAGAAGATCTTCGAAGTGGTGCGGGCGATTTCGGCTGAAGGCATGACCGTGCTGCTGGTCGAGCAGAACGCGCGTCTGGCGTTGCAGGCGGCGAATCGCGGCTACGTGATGGACTCGGGTCTGGTCACGATGTCGGGTGACGCGAAGCAGATGCTCGATGATCCGAAGGTGCGGGCGGCTTATCTGGGTGAATAAGCCTGGTTAGTTTGCCGTGCATATGAAAAAAGGTCGCATGCGTTTTCGCATGCGACCTTTTTCATTGGGCGCAACGCTAATCTAGGCGCTGGCGGCCGCAGGATCCGCCAGTTCACCCAGGCGTTTGCCGAGACTGATCACCGCGTCGGCGCGATAACCGAGCGCCTCGTAAAACGCGCGCACGTCGGCCTTCGCGGATAGAACCTGCAGATTCAGCTTCGGACAGCCACGCTGCGTCAGCGCGTTTTCGACATGCGCGACGAGGCGCGTGCCGATTCCATGACGGCGCAGCGACTCATCCACCGCGAGCGAATACAGCCAGCCGCGATGGCCGTCGTAGCCGCCCATCACCGTGCCGACGATGCGTTCGCCGAGCGCCGCGACAAAGAACAGCTCCGGCTGCGTCGCCAGCTTGTTGGCGATCGACAGATGCGGATTGCGCTGCGGCTTCGTGACGTCCCGATACTCCGGGAAGGCTTGTTGCCACAGCGTGACCACGGCATCGGTGTCGCTCGCGTCGAAGCATCGGATCGATAATGTTGCGCTCGACGTCATATACGCGGTCCGGGTCGATTACAGCGTGTCGAGAATCGAACGCAGCATCGCCATCATCTGGTCGATTTCTTCGGTGGTCACATTCAGCGCCGGCATGAAGCGCAGCAGGTTCGGACGCGCCGCGTTCAGCAGCAGGCCGTCAGGCTGCATGTCGCGCGCCTTTTCGACGATCTGGTTGCCGATGTCCTTGCCAAGCAGCAGCGCGCGCAGCAGGCCTTCACCACGTTCGCCCTTGAAGCCGCGTTCTTCCGACAACTCCAGCAGTTTCGAGCGCAGATACTCGCCGCGCGCCCGCACGCCTTCGAGGAAGCCCGGCGCGGTGAGCTGCGAGATCACCGAATAGCCGACTGCCGTCATCAACGGATTGCCGTTGTAGGTGCCGCCCTGGTCGCCCGCTTCGAATATGGCGACCTCTGCCTTCGAGAGCAGCGCCGCGAGCGGCACGCCACCGCCGATGCCCTTGCCGAGCGTCATGATGTCCGGCTCGATGCCCGACAGTTCGTACGCGAACAGCGTGCCCGCGCGGCCGCAGCCGCTTTGCACTTCGTCGACGATCAGCAGCAGGTTGTGCTTTTTCGTCAGCTCGCGCAGTTGCTGCATGAACTCGCGCGTCGCGGGAATCACGCCGCCTTCGCCCTGGATCGGTTCGAGCATGACGGCAACGGTTTTCGCGTTGATGAGCTTCTCGACCGACGCGATGTCGTTCAGGTCCGCCTTCGGAAAGCCCGGCACTTGCGGTGCGTAGATCGTGTCCCAGCCCGGCTTGCCGCTGGCCGACATGGTGGCGAGCGTGCGGCCGTGGAAGCTGTGGTCGAACGTGATGATCTCGAACGCGCCGTCCTTGAACTTCTTGCCCCACTTGCGCGCGAGCTTGATTGCGCCTTCGTTGGCTTCGGCGCCGCTGTTCGCGAAGAACACCTTGTCGAAGCAGCTGTGCTGGGTGAGCAGGTCGGCAAGTTTTGCCATCGGCTCGTTGTAGAAGGCCGGCGACGGGTTGATGAGCAATTGCGCCTGTTTGTTCAGCGCTTCGATCATGCCGTCGTTGCAGTGACCGAGACTGTTCACCGCCCAGCCCTGGATGAAGTCCAGATATCGCTTGCCGTTGTTGTCGTAGAGCCACGAGCCTTTGCCGTGCGTGAAAACGATTTCGGGCCGGTTCGTGATGTACATCAGCGACTCGATCGGATACTCATTGAAATTCATGACGGCAGGCTCCAGACAGCGGGGGTGAAGGGTGGATGAAGTTGGCCAACTACGAAATAAGAGCCGGAAAAACAGAAAAGCCACGGCATGCCGTGGCTTTCATGATTCGAACAGCTTGCGCCTTTGTGTGGCGCGAATCCGTGACGAAGCCAGCGGCGTCCCTAGGGAAGCGGCGAGCGGCGACGTCGAAGTTCGGACTGGATGCGGTTCATGCGCGAAAGAATACGACAAGGAAAGCGCTGGTGTAAACCATGAATTTGCGTCGGGCGGATATTTCTTCCGCCGAAAGAAGCGATGTTGCTTGCCGATTATAGGATGTGCGGCTGACTAAGATGTGACGGCGGATGTGACGGCGGATGTGACGGCGGCGGGTTGATCTGCTTGTCAGGCGGGCATGGTTTGGCTCGGAATCGAGACATGCGTCGCCGCGAAACATCAATGCGCGAAGCGCGGCTGTTTGCATAGCCGCGCTTCCCGAAACGCACACGGCGAGCATCGACGCTCACGCGCCAATGCCCCTCCCATCAAACCGGATTGGCCAGATCCGCTGCGCTCGTGAACGAATCCGCGTAGAACTCGTCTTCCGGCAGTCCATGATGCTGCGTGAAATCGCGCTGCGCCGACTCGACCATCACCGGCGCGCCGCACGCATACACCTGATACGCCGACAGGTCCGGCAAGTCTTCGATCACCGCGCGATGCACGAAGCCGACGCGGCCCGTCCATGCGTCGCTCGCGTCCGGCTCCGACAGTACCGGCACGAACTTGAAGTTCGGAATCTCGCGCGCCCATTGTTCGGCGAGTTCGAGCAGATACAGATCTTTCTTGCGGCGTGCGCCCCAGTAAAGTGTCATCGGCCGGTTCAGGTTCTTGAACACCGCGTGCTCGATGATCGCCTTCAGCGGCGCGAAGCCCGTACCCGACGCGAGCAGCACGATCGGCTTGTCCGAATCTTCGCGCAGGAAGAACGTGCCGAGCGGCGCTTCGAAGCGCAGAATGTCGCGCTCTTTCATGGTGTTGAATACGTGATCGGTGAAAGCGCCGCCGGGCATGTGACGGATGTGCAATTCGATCGGGCCTTCCGCGTGCGGTGCATTCGCCATGGAATAGCTGCGACGCTTGCCGTCTTTCAGAATGAATTCCAGGTATTGACCGGCGAGATATTGCAGACGCTCATTGGCGGGCAATTGCAGCTTCAGCACGATGACGTCGTCGGCCTTGCGCTCGATTGCGTTCACGCGGCACGGCAGCTTCTTGACCTGCACGTCGCCGACGCCGGCCACTTCGCGAATGTCCACTTCGAGATCGGTGCAGGCGGTCGCGCAGCAGAAAAGCGCCATGCCGCGCGTCTTTTCGTCGTTCGACAAAGCCGACGACGAATGCGCGCGCTGCTCGATTTCGCCGCTGACCACAGTGCCCTTGCATGAGCCGCAGGCGCCGTTCTTGCAACCGTAGGGCAGGCCGATGCCCTGGCGCAAGGCGGCGCTCAGCACCGGTTCGTCCTGTTCCACCTGAAACTGCCGGCCGGTTTGCCGGAGCGTGACGTTAAATGCCATAGAGTGTTCGAAATCGAAAAGTCGGTAATCGTTATCGGACTCGCCGTATCCACCGCGCGATACCTGTCGCGCTTGACGGCTACAATGCGTCCACCATGAAAGCGACACGAAACTTCCGCCGGCCACGTGTGTTGATCGTAGGTTGCGGCGATGTGGGCATGCGCTGCGTGCCCTTGCTACAACCGCGCGCGCACGTCTTTGCACTGACCAGTCATGCCGGGCGCAGCGCCGAACTTCGCGCGGCGGGCGTCACGCCGCTGGTCGGCGATCTCGATGTGCGCCGCAGCCTGAAACGGCTCGCGGGCCTCGCGCCGACGGTGCTGCATCTCGCGCCGCCGCAGAAATCCGGCGACGACGACCGCCGTACCCGCGCCTTGCTCGCTACGCTAGGCGCGCGCCGCGCTTCAGCGCTACGGGCCGCGCGTGGCATGGTGGCGCCAGTTGGACGGTTGCGCCGCGTTCGTGCCTCGTGGGCGGGATCTGAAACAGCCGATATTGTACCCGACGGGGTGCGCCGGACCGCCGGTTCGCACGCACCCGTGCGCCTGGTGTACGCGAGCACGACGGGCGTCTATGGCGACTGCGGCGGCGCGTGGATCGACGAGACGCGTGTGACGCAGCCGGCCAACGCGCGCGCCAAGCGCCGTGTCTCGGCCGAGCGGCAATTGCGGCGCGCGACGGCGCGCGGCGCTGTTGCGGCGAGCATCGCGCGAATTCCGGGTATTTATGCGGGCAATCGTCTGCCGCTCGCGCGGCTCGAAAGAGGCACGCCCGCCCTGATCGATGCCGACGACGTCTACACCAATCACATTCACGCCGACGATCTGGCCGCGATCCTCGTGCGACTCGCCACGCACGGACGGCCGGGGCGGGTGGTCCACGCGTCCGACGACTCATCGCTAAAAATGGGCGAGTACTTCGACGAAGTGGCCGATGCGTTCGGACTGCCGCGTGCGCCGCGCATTACGCGGGCCGAAGCGGAGCGGCAGATCGAGCCGACCTTGCTGTCTTTCATGCGTGAGTCGAGGCGGCTCCTGAACCGGCGTCTCAAACAGGAATTGAGGGTGCGCTTACGCTATCCGAGCGTCGAAGATTTTTTGCGTGAAGGCGTGAAGGCGTAAAGGCGTAAAGGCGTAAAGGCGTAAAGGCGTAAAGGCGTAAAGGCGTAAAGGCCTAAAGGCGTGAAGGCGTGAAGGCGTGAAGGCGTGACAGCCTGCACGCAAGAGAAGGAAGAAAAGCACGGCAAAAAGCCATCCTCCCAGGCATCGCCCGGACAATTCCGCCCGCGCCGTGCCCGCTGCCTCGGCGCCGCGCGGCTTCGCGATGCCTACGTCAGCGCAGGCAATGCTTCCAGCAGCACGAAACAGAGCATCGCGCCGATCAGTGCGCCGATCAGGTTCGGCTGATAGTTGTGCCGCAGCCGCATCATGACCAGCAATCCGCCGATCAGGACCAGCCCGAAGCACAGAAAAGCAACCATCACGGACGAAATCTGAAAGCTGTCGTGGATAACCATGGTGCCCTCCCTGAACTCTTTGTAGTCTTTGTTTAAACGAGTATAGGGCGACATGTAAGCAAGATCATGCTGCGGCGCAGCGCCTGGGCCCGCGGCATGCACGCTGAGTGCACAGACGCGCACGCGTTTTCCTGTTGCATCAAGGCCTTAAAGGGCCACTACCGGTTTACCCGCTCCGTAAAGATCCGAGGTCGGTTTCGTCGAGCCATTGCCATGCGCCCGGTGCGAGCGCTTCGGGCATCGCGAGGCCGCCGATCCGCTCGCGATGCAGCGCCTCGCACCGGTTGCCCGCTGCCGCGATCATCCGCTTGACCTGGTGATACTTGCCTTCCATCACGGTGAGCGCGAGCGTGTGAGCGCCGCGCGCCTGGGCGTCCACAGCGGCAATCGGTTTGGCCTCGCCGTGCAGCAGCACGCCGTCGCGCAGCGCGCTCAATTGCGCGTCGTCGACTGGATGGCGTGTGGTGGCGACATACACCTTGGGCACCTTGCGTTTCGGCGAGGTGAACAGGTGCACGAACTTGCCGTCGTCAGAGAGCAGCAGCAGGCCGGTCGTGTCCTGATCCAGCCGTCCCACGCATTGCACGCCGCGCTCGGCGAACTGCGGCGGCAACAGGCTGAACACGCTCAGGTGATGCTGCGGATCACGCGAACATTCGTAGCCCGCCGGCTTGTTCAGAAGCAGATAGGCGTGCTCGCGATACGGCCAGACGACACCGTCCACGCTGAAGGAAAACGTGGAGTCGCCGGTCGGGAAATCGGCGTCGGCATCGGTGCAGACTGCGCCGCCGATGCTCACGCGCGCGTCGGCGATCAGCGCGCGGCATTGACGGCGCGAGCCGAACCCTTGAGTGAAGAGAATGCTTTCGAGATTCATGGCGAGCGAAGAATAACACCGCAAGAAGCGGAGCGCCCCGCTGCGCGAGTCGGACCACGATGAACGCCTTTGCTTCACTTCATTCACGTCGCCGGAGTTCATCGATGCTCGCTACCTCTTCCACCTCATCCGCGCAGCGTTTGCCGGCCGCATTCAGGCGGCTCGCGTGGTCGAACCTCGTCGCGCAATCCGCCGAGCAGATCAGCCTCGCGGCCGCGCCACTCGTGGCGGTCTTCGCACTCGGCGCCGACGCGCGCGACACGGGCCTGTTGCAAACCGCGCAGACGTTGCCGTTCCTGTTGCTGTCGATACCGCTCGGCGTCTGGGCCGACCGCCGCTCGCGCCGCACGCTGATGACGCTCGCCGAAAGCGTGCGCGTGTTCGCCATGCTGTGCGTGCTGCTGCTCGTCATGACTCACGCGCTGAGCCTGCCGCTTCTCGCCGCGCTCGGTTTCATCGCCGCGACCGGCACGGTGGCCTACAACGTCGCCGCGCCTTCACTGGTGCCCGCGCTCGTGCCGCGCGAAGCGTACGCCGGCGCGAACGGCCGGCTCGAACTCGCGCGCAGCGTGGCGTATTCGGCCGGGCCGGCGCTCGGCGGCCTGCTGGTCGGCTGGATCGGCGCGGGTTGGGCGTATGGCTGCGCGGCCGCGCTGTCCGCACTGGCCGTCGCGTTGCTGGCGGGCTTGCGTGAACCGCCGCGCGTGGCGGCGCCGCAGCGACACTTCATGCTGGAACTGCGCGACGGTACGCGTTTCGTGCTGCGCGATGCGCTGCTGCGTCCCATGCTTGCGACGGCGGTGTTCTTCAACCTCGGCTTCTTCGTACTGCAAGCGGTGTACGTGCCCTACGCGGTGCATCGGCTGGGTCTGACCGCTTCCGCGGTTGGCGTGACGCTCGGCGCCTACGGTGTCGGCATGGTGTGCGGCGCGCTGGCCGCACCCGCCATTGCGCGGCGCCTTGCGTTCGGCCGTGTGCTGATCATCGGACCGTCGTGCGGATTGCTCGCCTCGCTCGTGATGGTGGCGACGCTCGTTGCGCCGTCGTTCTGGCTGGCCATGTCGAGCTTTTTCCTGCTCGGCGCCGGACCGATTCTGTGGGTGGTCGGCTCGACCACCCTGCGCCAGGCCATCACGCCCGAACGGATGATGGGCCACGTGTCCGCGCTCAACAGTACCGCGACGTATGGCGCGCGGCCGCTCGGCGCATTGCTCGGCGCGGCGATCAGTTCGCGCTGGGGCATGGACGCGTGTCTGGTCGCCGCGGCGGCAGCCTTCCTCGCGCAGGCATTGATCATCTTCATGTCGCCGGCGGCGCGGCTCGCGCGCATTCCAGAGCAAAGCGCCGCGGTTTGCTGAAAACCGATTTTCAGGCGGCCGCGCGCCTGCGTGGATGGGATGCGTCTTTCGGACGCGGTTCATCCGTGAAAACCCTCGAAAATGAAAATGAATTTTTTCGGATGGGATTTCTATGTAAATATACTTTCATTCATTTTCATTACGCCCGGCGGGAAGTCCTGCCGGGGACACCGCACCGCTCGCATGATTCATCAACCGTCCGTGGCCACCAACTCCGCCGAGCAGGCCATCGCCGCGCGTATCGCCGCCGCCATGCCGACCTTGACGCCGATTCATCGGCGCATGGGCGAATACGTGCTGGCCAATTTGTTTCGCGCGGCGACCATGCGGATCGACGAACTGGCCAGCGTGGTCGGCGCGTCGGTGGCGACGGCGAATCGCTTCGCCCGCGCGCTCGGTTTCGACGGCTATCCGCAGTTTCGCGAGGCGCTGGTTCGCGGCTTCGAGGCAACGCTCGCGCCGGTCGAGCGTTTGCGCAGTGCGCAGGAGTCGCTCGCAGCCGGTGACGACGTGGTCGACGCGTCGCTCGAACAGGCCGCCAATAACCTGCACGCCACCCGCACGGCAATCGACAGCGTCGCGGCCGAAGCCGCCGTCGAAGCGATCATCGCCGCGCGCCGCGTATTCGTGCTCGGCTACGGCGCGAGCGCGTTCCTCGCGGGCCTGATGGAACATGGGTTGATGCCGTATCACGACAACGTGCAGTCGCTCGCGCTGATGGGCGGACCTTCGCATGCCGCGCGGCGTCTGTTTGCCTGCAACGAGGGCGATCTGGTGATCGGTATCGCGTTTCCGCGCTACGTCGAAGACACGATCGAGCTCGCGCACCGCGCGGCAGGCCGTGGCGCTCGCGTGCTCGCGCTGACCGACAGTCCGCGCTCGCCGCTCGCACAATTCGCCGACCTTTCGCTGTACATCCGCGCGGATCGGCGGCTTGCGGCGAACGCCGATTCGGCCGTGCTCGCTGTCATCGAAGCGCTGTGCGACGCGGTGGCGTATCGGGCCAAACGCTCGGTGAAAGCCGCCGCCGAGGTCAGCGAATTCCTGCTGCCGTGGCTCGTCGACCCGCAAGCCGAATCCACCGGCACGAACGCACGGCCCGCGCGCAACGCGACGCGAACCACTCGGACCATTCGAACCGCCCGTACTACTCGCACAAGCAAAACCAAACGATGAACTCCAACGCAGTCATTGCCATTCATGGCGGGGCAGGGACGATCCTGCGCGCGTCGATGTCGGCTAACGCCGAAGCCGAATACCACGCCGCTTTGCATGCGGTGCTGAGCGCCGGCCAGCGCGTGCTCGCTGACGGCGGCAGCGCGCTCGACGCCGTCAGCGAAGCCGTGCGCCTGCTCGAAGACTGTCCGCTCTTCAACGCGGGCCGCGGCGCCGTTTATACGGCGGCGGGCACGCACGAACTCGACGCCGCGATCATGGACGGCCGCACCCTCGACGCCGGCGCGATCTGCTGCGTGAAGCGCGTGCGCAATCCGATTCTGGCGGCGCGGCGCGTGCTCGAACGCAGCGAGCATGTGCTGTTTACAGGCGAAGGCGCGGAAGCATTTGCCGCCGCGCAAGGGCTCGAATTCGTCGAGCCCGAGTATTTCCATACCGAAGCGCGCCATCGTCAATGGCTGCTCGCGCGCGATCAGCAGCGCGCCATGCTGGATCACGACGGCGCGACGCTGGCCGCCGCACCGTCGGCGAATGACGACGACCCGACACCGCATGAACCGATCGACCCGAACCGCAAGTTCGGCACCGTCGGCGCGGTCGCGCTCGATCAGCACGGCCACGTGGCGGCGGCGACATCGACGGGCGGCGTGACCAACAAGCAGGTCGGCCGGGTCGGCGATACGCCGCTGATCGGCGCGGGCTGCTATGCGGACGACGCGACCTGCGCCGTCTCGACCACCGGCTCGGGTGAAATGTTCATGCGCATGGTCGCGGCTTACGACGTCGCCGCGCAAATGGCCTACCGCAATGTGTCGCTGCAGGAAGCGGCCGACGACGTGGTGATGAACCGCCTGCCGAGAATCGACGGCCGCGGCGGACTGATCGCCGTGGATGCGCGCGGCAACGTCACGCTGCCGTTCAATACCGAAGGCATGTATCGCGGCTTTGCGCGGCTCGGTGAAACGCCGGTGACGGCGATTTACCGCTAGTCGTGCGTCCGCCTGGCGCCTGACCCTTCGCCTGACATTTCGTTAGCCGCGTTCGAATTCAAAGGAACCACCGTGCCGACTCCATCGCACACTGCCCGTCCGCTTATCGACACCTTGCCGCCGCAGCGCGTGCTCGCGGTCGACGATCTGTCAGTCGCCTTTCGCAGCGGCGAGACCACGTTCAACGCGGTGCGCAATCTGTCGCTGACGGTCGAGCGCGGCGAGACGCTCGCGATCGTCGGCGAATCGGGGTCGGGCAAATCGGTTACTTCACTCGCGTTGATGCGGCTGATCGAGCACGGCGGTGGGCGCCTTGCCGGCGGCAGCATCGCTTTCCGGCGCCGCGACGGCAGCGTGCTCGACCTCGCGAAAGCGTCGTCGGGCACGATGCGCTCGATTCGCGGCGCCGACATCGCGATGATCTTTCAGGAGCCGATGACCTCGCTCAATCCGGTCTTCACGGTGGGCGATCAGATCAGCGAGGCGATCGCCTTGCATCAGGGCAAGAGCCGTTCCGCCGCGCACGCCGAAACGCTGCGCCTGCTCGAACTCGTGCGTATTCCGGAAGCGCGGCGCGTGGCGGCGCGTTTCCCGCATCAACTGTCGGGCGGCATGCGCCAGCGCGTGATGATCGCGATGGCGCTGTCGTGCAAGCCCGCGTTGCTCATCGCCGACGAGCCGACCACCGCACTCGATGTGACGATCCAGGCGCAGATTCTGCAACTGATTCGCGGCTTGCAGGACGAGATGAACATGGGCGTGATCTTCATCACGCACGACATGGGCGTGGTCGCCGAAGTGGCGGACCGCGTGCTGGTGATGTATCGCGGCGAGAAGGTGGAAGAGGGCGCGTCCGACGCGCTGTTCGCCGCGCCGTCGCATCCTTATACGAAGGCGTTGCTCGCTGCCGTGCCGCGTCTTGGCGCAATGCAAGGCACGGATCAGCCGGCCAAATTTCCGATCCTGACTGTCGAGCAGGCCAGTTTGAGCGGCGCCGATCAAGCCGTGCGTCCCGCTGCCGCCGTCGCCGAAGAAACTCAACCGCTGGTGCGGGAAACCACGCCGCCGATTCTGCGCGTGCGCGATCTGGTTACGCGCTTTCCAGTCAAGAGCGGGCTGTTCGGCCGCGTAACCGGCCGCGTCCACGCGGTGGAAAAAGTCAGCTTCGATTTGCGGCCCGGCGAAACGCTGGCACTGGTCGGCGAATCGGGTTGCGGCAAATCCACCACGGGCCGCTCGCTGCTGCGCCTCGTGGAAAGCCAAAGCGGGTCGATCGAATTCAACGGCAAGGAAATCAGTTCGCTGTCGGGCCCCGCGTTACAGGCGCTGCGTCGCGACATCCAGTTTATTTTTCAGGACCCGTTCGCCTCGCTGAATCCGCGTTTGACAGTGGGCTTTTCGATCATGGAGCCGCTGCTCGTGCACGGCGTCGCGCAGGGCGCCGAAGCGCAGGCGCGCGTGGCCTGGCTGCTCGAAAAAGTCGGCCTGCCGCCCGAAGCCGCGCGGCGTTATCCGCACGAATTTTCCGGCGGTCAACGGCAACGCATTGCGATTGCACGCGCGCTGGCATTGAACCCGAAAGTCGTGATCGCCGATGAATCCGTCTCCGCACTCGACGTTTCGGTGCAGGCGCAGATCGTCAACCTGATGCTCGATCTGCAGCGTGAACTGGGCGTCGCGTATCTGTTCATTTCGCATGACATGGCCGTGGTCGAACGCGTCAGTCATCGCGTCGCGGTCATGTATCTCGGCCAGATCGTCGAGATCGGTCCGCGCCGCGCGGTGTTCGAAGCGCCGCAGCATCCCTACACGCGCAAGCTGATGGGCGCGGTGCCGGTCGCCGATCCGGCGCGCCGTCACGCCAAACGCATGCTCGCCGCCGACGAGATTCCGAGCCCGATCCGCGCGCTGAGCGATGAACCGGTCGTGGCGCCGCTCGTCGCGGTCGGGCCGGATCATTTCGTTGCCCAGCATCGCGTGGGTGGTGCGTATTAAAGAGCGGTACTAAAGAGACTTACCAAAGAGCGGCACAAAAAACCCAAGCCACACACTTCTTCTCGCAGCATCACAACCTGTTTTCATTTCGCAGCCTGGAGCCAACCTCATGAACCTGCTGGTCCCGTCTTCTCCGTTTCGTTTGCGCGCGCTGATCAGCGGCGGCGCGGTGGTGTTCGCGATGCTCGCGGGCAATGCGGCGCACGCCGACACCACGGCCGTGATGGCCGTCGCCTCGACCTTCACGACGCTCGATCCGTACGACGCCAACGACACGCTCTCGCAAGCTGTCGCGAAGTCGTTCTATCAGGGACTCTTCGGCTTCGACAAGGACATGAAGCTGGTCAACGTGCTGGCCGATAGCTACGAAGCGAGCCCGGATGCGAAGGTCTACACGTTCAAACTGCGCCACGGCGTGAAGTTCCAGGACGGCACCGACTTCAACGCCGCCGCCGTGAAAGCGAACTTCGACCGCGTGACCGATCCGGCGAACAAGCTCAAGCGCTACAACATGTTCAACCGTATCGAGAAGACCGAAGTGGTCGATCCGTACACGGTGAAGATCACGCTGAAGGCGCCGTTCTCGGCGTTCGTGAACGTGCTCGCGCATCCGTCGGCGGTGATGATTTCGCCGGACGCGCTGAAGAAGTACGGCAAGGACATCGCGTTCCATCCGGTCGGCACGGGTCCGTTCGAACTGGTGAAGTGGGACCCGGCGGGCGATCTGACGGTGAAGAAGTTCGCCGGCTACTGGAAGAAGGGCTACCCGAAGGTCGACGCGATCGACTGGAAGCCGGTGGTCGACAACAACACGCGCGCTGCGCTGATGCGTACCGGCGAAGCGGATTTCGCATTCCAGGTGCCGTTCGAACAGGCCGCGCAATTGCAGACGAGCCCGAAGGTCGATCTGATCGCGTCGCCGTCGATCATTCAGCGCTATATCAGCCTGAACGTGAACCAGAAGCCGTTCGACAATCCGAAGGTGCGTGAAGCACTGAACTATGCGGTCAACAAGGACGCGCTCACCAAGGTCGTGTTCGCCGGTTACGCGACGCCGGCCGACGGCGTGGTGCCGCAAGGCGTCGACTATGCGGTGAAGCAGGGCCCGTGGCCGTACGATCCGGCCAAGGCGCGTGAGCTGCTGAAGGAAGCGGGCTATCCGAACGGTTTCGAAACCACGCTGTGGTCCGCGTATAACTACTCGACCGCGCAGAAGGTGATCCAGTTCGTGCAGCAGCAACTCGCGCAGGTCGGCATCAAGGCGCAGGTCGAAGCGCTCGAAGCAGGTCAGCGCGTCGCCAAGGTGGAAAGCGCGCAGGACGCGGCGACCGCGCCGGTGCGCATGTACTACGCGGGCTGGTCGTCGTCGACGGGTGAAGCCGACTGGGCCATCACGCCGCTGCTCGCGTCCGTCTCGTTCCCGCCGAAGATGGTCAACACCGCTTACTACAAGAACGACACCGTCGACAGCGATCTGAAGCAGGCGCTCGAAACCACCGACCGCGCGAAGAAAGCCGAGCTTTACACCGACGCGCAAAAACGCATCTGGACCGACGCGCCGTGGATCTTCCTCGTCAAGGAGAAGGTGGTGTATGCGCGCAGCAAGCGTCTGTCGGGTGCTTACGTGGCGCCGGACGGTTCGTTCAACTTCGACGAAATCGCGATCAAGTGATGAGCTGACCGTGCGCGCGGGCGTGCCGTGTTTCACTGGCACGCCGCCACGCACGGTCGCTCGACCGCCGCACAGAATCTTTCGTTGCCCGCATCATTGCCGGATTGGGTTTCATGCTGAACTTTCTCGTCAAACGTCTCTTTGGCCTGCTGCCGACGCTCTTCATCGTCGCCGTGCTGGTGTTCCTGTTCGTGCATCTGTTGCCGGGCGATCCGGCGCGGCTCGCCGCCGGTCCCGATGCGGACGAGGCGACGGTCGCGCTGGTGCGTGCCGACCTCGGCCTGAACAAGCCGATGCCGCAGCAGTTCGCCAACTTCTTCGTGAAGATCGCGCACGGCGATTTCGGCATCTCGACGCGCAGCAAGCGCCCGGTCAGCCAGGAAATCGGCGAGCGCTTCATGCCGACGCTGCTGCTCACGCTTGCCAGCATGGTGTGGGCGGTCGTGCTGGGCATGGGCATCGGCATCGTCTCCGCGGTGTGGCGTAACCGTTGGCCGGACCGGCTCGGCATGACGCTCGCGGTGTCGGGTATTTCGTTTCCCGCCTTCGCGCTCGGCATGCTGCTGATGGAAATCTTTTCGGTGAAGCTCGGCTGGCTGCCGATTGTCGGCGACGGTTCGTGGCAGAGCTACGTGCTGCCGTCGCTCACGCTCGGCGCGGCGGTTGCGGCGGTGATGGCGCGCTTCACCCGCGCGTCGTTCGTCGAAGTGATGAATGAAGATTTCGTGCGCACCGCGCGCGCCAAGGGCGTGCCTGAACGCCTCGTGATCGTCAAACATTGCCTGCGTAACGCGATGATTCCCGTCATTACGATGATGGGCCTGCAATTCGGCTTTCTGCTGGGCGGCTCGATCGTGGTCGAAGTGGTGTTCAACTGGCCGGGCCTCGGACGCCTGCTGGTGGATGCCGTGTCGATGCGCGACTATCCGGTGATTCAGGCCGAAGTGCTGTTGTTCTCGCTGGAATTCATCATTATCAATCTGGTCGTGGACGTGCTGTACGCCGTGATCAACCCGACTATCCGTTTCAAGTGAGGCCCGCATGAGCACGACCGCCACCGAGCCGAATGCGGCCAGCACCGTCAAAGCCGAACGCGCGATCCGCACGCCGTGGAGCGAATTCTGGCGCAAATTCCGTAAGCAGCATGTAGCGCTTGCCGCCGGCATCTTCGTGCTGCTGTTGATCGCGGTCGCAATCATTGCGCCGCATATCGTGCCGTACGACCCGGAGAATTTCTTCGATTACGACGCATTGAACGCGGGGCCGTCCGCGGCGCACTGGTTCGGCGTGGACTCGCTGGGCCGCGATATTTTCAGCCGCATTCTGGCGGGTTCGCGCATTTCGCTTGAAGCGGGCTTTCTGTCCGTTGCGATCGGTGCGGTGATCGGCACGTTCTTCGGCCTGCTGGCCGGCTACTACGAAGGCTGGTGGGATCGCATCACGATGCGCGTCGCCGACGTGCTGTTCGCGTTTCCCGGCATTCTGCTCGCCATCGGCGTGGTGGCGATTCTCGGCAACGGCATGATCAACGTGATCTGCGCGGTCGCGATCTTCAGCATTCCGGCGTTCGCGCGGCTCGTGCGCGGCAATACGCTGATGCTCAAGCAACTCACGTATATCGAAGCGGCGCGCAGCATCGGCGCGTCGGATTGGACGATCATCGTGCGGCACATTTTGCCGGGGACGATTTCTTCGGTGGTGGTGTACTTCACGATGCGTATCGGCACCTCCATCATCACGGCGGCAAGCCTGTCGTTTCTCGGCCTCGGCGCACAACCGCCGACACCCGAGTGGGGCGCGATGCTCAATGAAGCGCGCGCCGACATGGTGACGGCGCCGCATATCGCGCTGTTTCCGAGTCTGGCGATTTTCCTGACCGTGCTGGCGTTCAACCTGCTCGGCGACGGTCTGCGCGACGCGCTCGATCCGAAGCTCGACCGGCCATGAATTCTCCCGAGTTTGAAAACGCGCCGCATATCGGCACGTTGCCGGCAGGTCCGCTCGGCACGATTGCCGATGTGCCGGGCGTGACAGTCGGACACTGCACGCTCGATGAAGGCGCCGTGCAAACCGGCGTGACCGTGATCCGCCCGCATCGTGGCGATCCGTTTCTCGACAAGGTGCCCGCGGCGGCCTCGGTGATCAACGGGTTCGGGAAAAGCATCGGGCTCGTGCAAGTGGAAGAACTCGGCACGCTGGAAACGCCGATCGCGTTGACCAATACGTTCGGCGTCGCGGCCGTCGCGCAGGCGCAGATTCGCGCGGCCGTGCGCGCGAATCCGCGGATCGGACGCGAGTGGTCGACAGTCAATCCGGTGGTGTTCGAATGCAATGACGGCTACCTGAACGACATTCAGGCGCTGGCCGTCACTGCACAGCATTTCGACGACGCTTATGCGGCCGCCAGCGCGAATGTCGCGAGCGGCTCGGTCGGCGCGGGCCGGGGCATGTCGTGCTTCGATCTGAAAGGCGGTATCGGTAACGCGTCGCGCGTGGCGAGCGCGGCAGGCCGCAGCTATACCGTCGGCGCACTCGTGCTGGCGAACTTCGGCCGCCTGCCGATGCTGACCATCGACGGCACGCCGCTCGGCCGCGTGCTCGCGGAACGCGCGGCCAAAGCCGAAGCCACGGCATTGTCAGCCACGCCGGCGACGAAACCCGAGCAAGGCTCGATCATCATGATCGTCGCCACCGACGCGCCGCTCGACGCGCGCCAGCTCAAGCGCCTCTCGTTGCGCGCGGCAGCGGGTCTCGCGCGCACCGGCTCGGTGTACGGCCACGGCAGCGGCGATATCGCGCTGGCGTTTTCAACGGCGCATACCGTGCCTCACGGGGCCGACTTCGTGACGCCGCCACGGTTGCTCGCGGACGAGCGTCTGGATCCGCTCTTTCGCGCTTGCGCGGACAGCGTCGAGCAGGCGATTCTCGACGCCTTGTGGCGTGCCGCGTCCGTGACCGGGCGCGATGGCCATCGGCGGCTGTCGCTGCGTGACAGCGTTCCCGATCTTGCTCAACTACTCAAGCGCACTCCCTGATGAAAGTCCTCATTTCCGCCGACATCGAAGGCATTGCCGGCGTGTTTCATCCTGAGCAAACGCGCGCGGGCAACGGCGAATACGAAGCCGCGCGCCGCTGGATGACGCTCGAAGCCAACGCCGCAATCGAAGGCGCGTTCGCCGGCGGCGCGACACAGGTGTGGGTCAACGATTCTCACGGGGGCTTTCGCAATCTGCTTCCGGACCTGCTCGATGCACGCGCTCAGGTGGTGCTCGGCAAGCCGCGCACGCTCGGCATGATGGCCGGGCTCGAATACGGCGCGGCGCTGGTCTTCATGATCGGCTATCACGCCATGTCGCAAACGCACGGCATCCTCGCGCACACGATCAACAGTTTTGCGTTCGCGCGCGTTTCGCTGAACGGCGTCGAGGTGGGCGAGGCGGGCCTATATGGCGCGCTGGCGGAAGAATATGGCGCACGCGTCGCGCTGTTATCCGGTGACGATGTGTTCGCGCAAGAAACCGCGCCGCGTTTTCCGGGCGCGCGTTTTGTCGTCACCAAGCACGCGACGGGGCAGGCAAGCGGCGTCACGCAATCGCCGGCAAGCGCTCGCGCTGCCATAGAAAGTACCGCGCGTGAGGTGGTTCAGCAGCATCTGGCCGACGGCCATGCGCTGGGATCCACACGCGCCGAAGTCAAGCCGATGGAATGCGAGCTGCGCGTGCAAACCAGCGGGCTTGCCGATCTGTTCTGCCAATGGCCGACGCTCACGCGCGTCGACGCGGTCACATTGCGCTTTAGCGCGGCGTCGGCGGAACACGTGGTGCGCATGCTGAATTGCCTGTCGGCGATGTCGTTCATGTTGCGCTGATTGCGCTAATTGCGCTAAGCACGGGAATCTACGGAATCCGAACCAAATCCCCGGAGCGCATCGAGCCGGCGTCTGGGCGACAACACTCGCGCATACGCCTGAACAGACCTATTGCTGCCGGCTCAGTTCACGCGCCGCGCGATCGATCACGTCGGCAATCGCGCCTGCGTGCGACACCGGAGCCAGGTGGCTCGACGCCATCGGCACGACTTTCGCGCCCATCCGCTCAGCCATGAATCTCTCGACTTCCGGCGAGACCGCACGGTCGCGCGTCGTGATCACATACCACGACGGCTTTTCTTTCCATGCGACCTGACTGACCGTTTCACTGAAGGCCGTCGCCGCGATCGGCACCTGCGCGGTGGCGAGCACGCGTGTCAGGTTCTCGGGAACGTCCGCCGCGAAGTCGGCGTGGTATTTGGTGCGGTCGAGCCAGAGAAAGCCGCTCGGATCCTTGATGATGCTCGCGCCCGCGGGCATCGGCGCGGCGCGCTTCATCAGATCGACGGTCGACTCGTGCAGGTCCGGCGCGATCGCCGCGATATAGACGAGGCCGGCGACGTTCGGCGCGTTCGCGCCCGCTTCGGTGATCACGACGCCGCCCCACGAGTGCCCGACCAGCATCGTCGGTCCTTCCTGGCGCGCGAGGACGCGGCGGGTCGCGGCGACATCGTCGGCGAGGGAGGTGAGCGGGTTCTGCACCGAACTCACGTGATAGCCCTTCTGCTGCAGCTTGGCGACCACGCCATTCCAGCTCGATCCGTCGACGAACGCGCCGTGCACCAGTACGACGTTGCGCACCGGGCCGGTCATGGGCGCGGCGGAAGGCGGTGCGGCGGCGGCCTTGGCGGGCGGGGTGGCAGGCGCCATGGCTGCAGGCGCCGGCGCTTCGGGTGCGGCCGTCTCCATGCGCGGCTGGCTCGGCGGCTCGGCAGCGGGTTCCACCGTGGGCGTGGCGGTGGGTGCCGTGACCGGTGCGTTGGTTTGGGCGAGAGCAACAGCCCACGGAAAGCAGAGACACACAGCAGCGGCGCAAAGCAGGCGTTTGGGCGACATGTTGAATCTCCGGAGGCTGAAAGCTCGACTAGGGCAACATACAGAAGCCCTGCGCCAGTGACAATCACTATCCTCGACGTTGCGTGCGGCGCAGAACCAAGCGCGGGTTGCTCCCAGTATTTAGGTAATATCGGCCACGGTAAAATTTCAGGTTCTGCCGGGCCGGACCATAAGTCCGATCGGGTGATCGATATCCATACACTGGGGCGCAATTTGAATAGTGCACAGCAGCAAGACGGCCTGAAGCGGGGGCTCAAGAATCGCCATATCCAGCTGATCGCGCTGGGCGGCGCGATCGGCACCGGCTTGTTTCTCGGCTCCGCCAGCGTGTTGCAGGCTGCCGGCCCGTCGATGATTCTCGGCTACGCGATCGGCGGCATCATCGCCTTCATGATCATGCGGCAGTTGGGCGAAATGGTGGCGCAGGAACCCGTGGCCGGTTCGTTCAGCCACTTTGCCTACAAGTATTGGGGCGATTTTCCGGGCTTTCTGTCCGGCTGGAATTACTGGGTGCTGTATGTGCTCGTGAGCATGGCCGAGTTGACCGCCGTCGGCACTTACGTTCACTACTGGTGGCCGGGCGTGCCGACCTGGGTGTCAGCGCTGGTCTGCTTCGCCGGCATCAACGCGATCAATCTCACCAACGTCAAAGCCTACGGCGAAACCGAGTTCTGGTTCGCGATCATCAAGGTCGTGGCGGTGATCGGCATGATCGTGTTCGGCGGCTATCTGCTGATCAGCGGACACGGCGGCCCGCAAGCGTCGATCGCCAACCTCTGGAGCCACGGTGGCTTTTTCCCGCATGGGTTTCATGGCCTCTTCATGATGCTCGCGGTCATCATGTTCTCATTCGGCGGGTTGGAGCTGATCGGCATTACGGCGGCGGAAGCCGACGAGCCGCAGAAGAGCATTCCGAAGGCCGTGAATCAGGTGATCTACCGGATTCTGATTTTCTACATCTGTTCGCTGACGGTGCTGCTGTCGTTGTACCCGTGGAACGAGGTGGCGGCCGGTGGCAGTCCGTTCGTCATGATCTTCTCGCAGATCGGTTCGACGCTGACCGCGAACGTCCTCAACGTGGTGGTGTTGACTGCGGCGCTGTCGGTGTACAACAGCGGCGTCTATGCGAATAGCCGCATGCTCTATGGTCTCGCGGAGCAGGGCAATGCGCCGCGCGCGCTGATGAGGGTCGACAGGCGCGGCGTGCCGTATATGGCGATCGGTTTGTCGGCGCTCGCCACGTTCACGTGCGTGATCGTCAACTATCTGATTCCCGCCGAAGCGCTCGGCTTGCTGATGGCGCTGGTGGTGGCGGCGCTGGTGCTCAACTGGGCGCTGATCAGCCTGACGCATCTGAAATCGCGCAAGGCGATGGTCGCGGCCGGCGAGACGCTCGTGTTCAAGTCGTTCTGGTTCCCGGTCAGCAACTGGATCTGCCTCGCGTTCATGGCGTTGATCCTCGTGATTCTCGCGATGACGCCGGGTCTTTCCGTGTCCGTGTGGCTAGTGCCGGCGTGGCTCGTGGTGATGTGGGCCGGGTATGTGTTCAAGCGCCGGCGCGCCGCGGTACACGGCGGCGCGGGAATCGTGGGGCGATAAAGTGGGCGAATGGCGTGAGAGGCGATGGTCGCGCTCACGCCACTGAAATTCTTCGAGGTCTTTGTCGAGGCCAGCCAAGGTTTTCATGCCGGCCAGAAACGACAAACCCCGCGGGCAGCATGTGCTGGCGGGGTCGAGGGGATGCTGAAACTGCGGTCTTTCGCTGCGGTTTCGAATTCTTTGGTGCCCAGGGCCGGAATCGAACCGGCACGCCTTGCGGCGGGGGATTTTGAGTCCCCTGCGTCTACCAATTTCACCACCTGGGCAGGTCTTGCAGCGCACGCGTCAGAAGCTGGCGCGCGGCGAAGACGCAGATTATGGCCGAAAATTGGACGACGGGCAAGCCAGTTGCTTTCATCCGCGTCAAAGCGTTCACACCGTACGCGAAAACCGTTCGAGTGCCTGTTGGCCGAGGTAACGGTCGAACACCATTGCGATGTTGCGCACGAGCATGCGGCCGGCCATTCGCACTTCGAGCTTACGCGCGCCGAGCGACACCAGGCCGTCCTCTTCGAAGCCGCGCAAACGCTCCAGCTCCGGCTCGAACGCGTTGGCGAAGTGGATGCCATAGGCCGCTTCGAATTCATCGAAGCGCAACTCCAGGTTGCACATCAACTGGGTGATCACGTCGCGGCGCAGTCGGTCGTCGGCGGTCAGGCGCACACCGCGCGCGATGGCGAGCTTGCCTGAATCGACCGCCGCCGCATAGCCAGGCAGGTCCTTGGCGTTTTGCGCGTAGACGTCGCCGACCTTGCCGATCGACGATGCGCCGAAGCCGATCAGATCGCAATCGGCCCGCGTGCTGTAGCCCTGGAAGTTGCGATGCAAGGTTCGCTGCGCCTGGGCGCGCGCGAGTTCGTCGGTGGGCAGCGCGAAGTGATCCATACCGATGTACACATAGCCCGCGCCCGTCAGACGTTCGACCACGCGCTGCAGGATCGCGAGCCGGGCATCAGGCGAGGGCAGTGTGGCGGGGTCCATCTGCCGTTGCATCTTGAAGAGTTGCGGCATGTGGGCATAGGCGAATACCGAGAGGCGATCGGCCGCGAGTTCGATCATCGTGTCGAGCGTGCGGCTGAAGCTCTCGACCGTTTGATGCGGCAACCCATAAATCAGATCGACGCCGATCGAGTGAAAGCCGGTGTCGCGCGCGGCCTGCATGACCGACGCGGTCATCTCGAGCGGTTGAATACGGTTGATGGCCTGCTGCACGACCGGATCGAAATCCTGCACGCCGAGGCTCAGCCGGTTGAAGCCGAGCTTGCGCAAATGCGCGATCGTCTCGGGCGACGCTTCGCGCGGATCGACTTCGATCGAATACTCGGCTTCGGCGTCGGGCAGCAGTGTGAAATGCTCACGCGTGGCGGCCATCAGTTCGGCCGTCTCATCGTGCGACAGAAACGTCGGCGTGCCGCCGCCCCAATGTAGTTGCGATACCGGACGCCGCGTGTCGAAACAGGCCGCCTGCAAGGCTATCTCGCGCTTCAATTGATCGAGGTACGGGCGGGCGTGGGCGCGGTTTTTTGTGGCGACCTTATTGCAGCCGCAGTAGAAACACACGGTGTCGCAAAACGGAATGTGGAAATACAGCGAGAGATCCGTCGACGATGCGCCCGGGTCCGCAGCGGCGCGCAAATAGTCGGCCGGATCGAAATCGTCGCGGAACTGCAGGGCGGTCGGATAGGACGTATACCGTGGGCCGTTCGCGCTGTATTTGGCGAGCAGGTCGGGGCGGAACAGCGTGTTGTCGGTGGACATGGGGGGCTCGAGGGCAGACGGCCATCGAGGAAGAGGCGGAACCGGTGTGATTCGCGAGACCGGATCGAACAGCGCGGACGCTTCTTGAACATGGCCTTTAGGATGCCCCCGAGTGTACGTGAGCGCGCACGCGCGCGATTGCGTAAAAAGGTCGCATGGAATGCAGTGGCACAATGCGGGTCTGATAATGCATTGCCCGTTGTCGGGTTCAGGAAGAACGCGGTGAATGAAGTGTCTGAAATCTCGAAGTACGCGGTGAAGGGCGAGTCCGCGTTCCACGTGACCGATCATGCGTGCCGCCCCGATTGCGGCGCGTGCTGTATTGCGCCGTCGATTTCGAGTCCCATTCCGGGCATGCCGAACGGTAAGCCGGCCGGCGTGCGCTGCGTACAACTCGGCGACGACCTGCGCTGCGCGATCTTCGGCCGGCCGGAGCGGCCGGCGTGCTGTTCCGGTTTGCAACCGCAGACTGAAATGTGCGGCACGAATCGCGGCGAAGCACTCGCGTGGCTCACGCAGCTCGAAGCTCAGACTCAACCGCACGTTCAACAGTCGGCCCGCTGATAAACGCGCGCGAGCGCACGCATGAGCGACGCGCCGCACGCCGAAAACGAACCACGCAATCGCATGTCCGAAAGGGTTTCCACAGGAGATTTCGCATGACTCGACCCGCTGCGCCGGCCCGGCGCCGCTTCCTGCTTGCCGCGCTGACAGGCTCCAGCGCGCTCGGCATCACCGTTTCGCTTGCGGCCTGCGCAACGCCGACTTTTCCGTTCATCCCTTCGCACTACACGTTCTCGCAGCAGCAGGTGCAGGACGCGGTGCAGCGCAAATTCCCGTATCAACGCACGGTCTCGCAGGTGTTCGAAGTCGCGCTGGCCAACCCCGTGGTCGGTTTCCTGCCGGATGCAAACCGCGTCTCGGTGAAGCTCGACGCACGTTTCGCCAGTCCCTTCATGCCGCAGCCGGTGGATGGCGTGTTCATGCTGTCGAGCGAACTGGCCTACGACGCCGCCAGCAAATCGGTCGTGCTCAGGTCGCCGAACGTCGACAACGTCAGCGTGAGCGGGCAGGCGCAGGCCTATACGCAGCAGATCAATGCCGCGGCGGGGCTGCTCGCCACGCAGTTGCTGGCCAACTATCCGATCTACACCTTCAAGCCTGAACAGCTGCAATTTGCCGGTGTGAATTACGAACCCGGTACAATTACCATCCTTACAAACGGCATACGCGTACAAATCGTCGAAAAATGACGCGGTGCGCGGCCGGCAGGGCCGCGTCATTCCGTGTCGGCCCTGTTCGTTCCGACTATATACAGCGATAAAGGGGCAGGGATGGACTGGCTATTGGCTTGCAAGGCGCTGATTCTGGGCGTCGTCGAAGGGTTGACGGAATTTTTGCCCGTGTCGAGCACCGGGCATTTGATCGTCGCGGGCAGTCTGCTGAACTTTACCGATGAGCACGCGAAAACCTTCGATGTCGTGATCCAGCTCGGCGCGATTCTCGCCGTGTGCTGGGAGTTTCGCCGCCGCATCGGCAGTGTGGTGGCGGGCCTGCCGAGCCGGCCCGATGCGCGCCGTTTCACGCTGAACGTGATCATCGCCACGATTCCGGCGATCGTGCTCGGCTTGCTATTCGAAAAGACCATCAAGGCCGCGTTGTTCTCGCCCGTGCCGGTCGCGTTCGCGCTGGTGGCGGGTGGCGTGGTGATTCTGTGGGCGGAAGCGCGTCAGCGCACCCGTGGCGAGACGGCGGCACGCGTGCAAAGCGTGGACGACCTTAGCGCGCTTGACGCGCTGAAAGTCGGCCTCGCGCAGTGTTTTGCGCTGATTCCAGGCATGTCGCGCTCGGGCTCGACGATCATCGGCGGGATGCTGTTCGGTCTTGACCGGCGCGTCGCCACCGAGTTTTCGTTCTTCCTTGCGATTCCGATCATTTTCGGCGCGACCGCTTACGAGTTGCACAAAGACTGGCATCTGCTTTCCGTCGACGCACTCGGCACCTTCACGCTCGGCTTCCTGGCCGCGTTCGTCAGTGCTTTTGCCTGCGTGCGCTGGCTGTTGCGCTATATCGCGGCGCACGATTTCACCGCGTTCGCGTGGTATCGGATCGCCTTCGGATTGCTGATTCTGCTGGTCGGCTATAGCGGCGCGTTGAGTTGGACGGAGTGAGCCGCTTCGTTTTGCTCGCGCCATGAAAAAAGGTCCGCGTTCGCGGACCTTTGCCTTTGCGGACCCTTCCCGGACCTTTCCTTATCGCCGGATCAGGCGAATTGCCAGTCTTACTCGGCGCCGCGTTTGCGGTAGACCAGATCCCACACGCCGTGGCCGAGCCGCAGCCCACGCCGCTCGAATTTCGTCACCGGGCGGTATTCGGGACGCGGCGCATAGCCGTCGGCGGTGTTCTCCAGCGCCGGCTTGGCACCCAGCACTTCGAGCATCTGTTCCGCGTAGTTCTGCCAGTCGGTCGCGCAATGCAGATAGGCGCCCGGCTTCAGGCGCGATACGAGCAGCGCGACAAATTTCGGCTGGATCAGCCGGCGCTTGTGGTGACGTGCCTTGTGCCACGGGTCGGGGAAGAAGATGTGCACGCCGTCTAGGCTGTCGGGCGCGATCATCTGCTCGAGCACTTCGACCGCATCATGCTGAATGATGCGGATGTTCGACACGTTCTGCTCGCCCATCAGCTTCAGCAGCGCGCCCACGCCCGGCTCGTGCACTTCGACGCCGAGGAAATCATCGTCGGGACGGTGCGAGGCGATTTCCGCCGTGGTCGCGCCCATGCCGAAGCCGATTTCGAGCACGCGTGGCGCCTCACGGCCGAACACGGCGTTCCAGTCCGGCTGCTGCGGCGCGAAGGGCACCACGAAGCGCGGGCCGAGTTCGTCCATCGCGCGGCGCTGGCCGGTCGAGACGCGGCCAGCGCGCGTGACAAAGCTGCGGATGCGGCGCCGATGCAAGGCTTCTTCTTGCGGCGCGGCTTCGCCGGCGAGTGCGTCTTCGGCTTCGGTGGAGGGCGTCGGGAGTTCGTCCGGCGGGGCGGCTTCGTTTGGATCGTGGATCATCTTCGATACTGCTACAAGGGTGAGGGCTATGCGGCTTGCCTGGCGTGCCGCGCGGCGCTTGTACGCGCTCGCGTGGCAGTGGGCGCGAGTCGCACGCGCGACCGGCACACGCAGCGCCTAAGAAGCGCAGCGCGGGGCCGCCGCCACGACAAAAAAGCCGCCTTCATGGAGGCGGCTCGTGCTGGATTTCCACTGAACGCATCAGCAGGAAAGTGGAGCGGGCGTTGCAAGTGCGCGTAAGGTAGCACACCCGAAAAGGGTGCGTCCAGACGAAGCGCGCGGCGGCGGGTTAGGGAAAGCGGCTAAAACAGTACGTTTTAATAATGAAGAGCCCGGTCCAATCAATTTAATAATTGTGTAAGGTATTTTCGCAGGACGATTATCCGGGCGAATGCCATTTCGATCGCCGCCGCCATTTCGATTCCGCGTCTGCTCACCCGCTATGGCAAGCGAATCAATTGTTGAATGGGATGATGAAGAAAAAGCCTTGTTAGGCGGCCCGGACCGGAGGAGCGATAAAGGCAGATACTTTCGCGGAGTTGCCCGATTGTTCACAGGGCGAATGGAAGATATCTGGAGCGGGCGATGGGAATCGAACCCACGGCTCTAGCTTGGGAAGCTAGGGTATTACCATTATACGACGCCCGCAGAGCACGCCATTCTACGCGGGATTCGCGCGGTTTGGCAAACCGGAGATCGATGCGCTGCCGAAGAGTTTGTTCGCCAAGGAAACACTTGTGAGGTGAATAGCTTGTTCGGCGCCGACCGCGTGATGAATCTTTGCCAACCTGCCGGCAGCCTTGCTCCAGAGAGTCTGCTTGATAGGGCGCCTAAGCGACGCAGAAAGCAAAGCCGCCGCCGCCTTTCCAGGCTGGCGGCGGCTGATTGCGGCTTGCAACGGGCGGATCAGATCACGAAGTAAGTCAGTTGAACGGCCGCGCGCGTGACCACCATCAGCAGTACCTGCACGATCACGAACAGCAGGATCGGCGAGAGGTCGATGCCGCCGAGCTGCGGCACCACGCGGCGCAACGGATTCAGAAACGGCGCCGTCAACTGGTACAGAATCGGCATGGCGGGCGAGCGCGGATTGAGCCACGACAGCAGCGCTATCAGGATCGTCATCCAGATGATCAGATTCAGCGCCCACTTGATCAGCGTCAGCACCGCCACGATCAGCAGTGTCGGCAAAAGCGTGAGCGGATCGGCGCCGGTCAGGACCACCATCAGCACTACATACACGATAGCCGCAAGAAGCGCCGCGACAAGGCTCGCCCAGTCGATCTTGTGCGTGCTCGGCAGAATATGCCGCAACGGCAGCACAATCCAGTTGGTGGCTTGCAGCACGGCGTTCGTAACAGGGTTGTAGGGCGGCATGCGCACGACCTGCAGCCATGCGCGCAGCAAGAGCGCCGCGCCGAACAGCGTGAAGACGGTATTAAGCAGAAAACGGGCGATATCGCCAAACATCTCGTGTCCTTTTCCTTCGTATAACGGCCGCCGATCGGCCGCAGGGTACCGGCGCTTTCCGAGCGGCGCGCCGGCGGTTTCATCTGGATTGCCCGCGCTCTTGCCGCTATGGAGCGCGTGATGCGTTGTTTCGAGCAGCCGTGCGCGGCTGCGGCTTCACGTTCGACGACGCCTGTCAGTATTAAAGGCCGCCATCCGTTCCGCTTCCGCGGGGCATCACACGGAAATTCTGATCTCGCTGATCAGAATCGCGCCGTTGCCGCCGTCGGTGTAGTTGGGAATATCCGCCAATAGTTGTTCGGAAGCCGGCTTGAAGACTGTGTAGAAGTCGTCCGCGCTGTTGAACAGGAAATGACCCGCGGCGACGTACGGCGGCGGCGTTCCGGGCGGCCCGGCGTTGATGCCGACATCGACCGACCAGCCCTTCAGGGACGGTCCGAACAGCCTGGCCGCTAGCGGCATATGCGTGACGCAGTAATAGTCCACGTCGAAATGGCCGTTTTCCCGGTACGGATAGAGGATGCTGACCTTGATCATTGTGCGTTCTCGTCTGTTGGTCCCGATGCGCGGCGCTGGCGGATTGCGCGCGGCGCCGGACGTCACATTATCACGGCTTACTTGACGCTTGCACCTGCTGCGGCCTGATTCAGCGACCGGTTGAGCGATTCTTCCACGGCCTCGGAGATCGCCTCGATCGCGATGGGCGGCGTCACGCGGCGTTCCGCCAGCCCCACCGCGCGCCGCGTGAGCAATCCGTAGAGTGCCGCGTGGTCGCCCCCGAGGCCTTCCAGCAACGCCAACTGTTTCTGCACGACGCCCGTGTCTCCCCGCGACACCGGGCCGGCGAGCGCATTGGGCAGACCCTTGTCGCGCGCGGTTTCGATGGTGCCGGAGAGCATCGGCAGCAAAGCGCGCAGCGCGTCCTCTTCGGCAAAGCCCAGCGTGCGCCACAGCGCGACGCATTCCGCGAGGCTGCACAGCGCGAAGCTGGCGGCGTAGTGGGCCGCCGCGTGATAAAGCATGCGGCCGCCCGCCGGAATCGACAGCGGATGGCAGCGCAGCGCGACGGCCAGCGCCGTCAGCTCGTCCTTGAGCGCGCTATCGGCCTCGATCGTCACCGAACAGCCTGCGATGCGCTCGAGATCGGCGAGGTCGCCGCTAAACAGGTACAGTGGATGAAAGCCGCCGATCGCGGCGCCCTGGTCCCGCGCCGGGGCAAGCAATTCGATGGACGAAGCGCCGCTGCAATGAACGAGCGCCTTGCCGTGCGGGCCAGCCGCGCCGTCCGGACTGAATCGGAGTGTGTGCGCTGACGTACCGATGCTGTCGTCGGGAACGGCTAAAAAGATGATGTCGGCGGCGTCGACCACCTGTTGAGGGTTCTCGAATGCCGTGCAATGCTCGATTTGACTGGCAAGCCTGCCGGCCGAGGCCGCCGAGCGGCTGGCTACCGCTGCGACCGGGTAACCGGCCCGTGAAAAGCTCAGCGCAAGACAACGCGCGAGTCGGCCCGCGCCGATGAAACCGAGGCGCGGCAAAGAGGACTGGGTCATGGTTGCCTGCTCCAGACGGAATATTTAACCGGGAAAGCTGAAGTATCGCGCATCCATTACGCCTGTGGCTCGCTTTGGCGGCGACTTTGCTCCGATCAGTGCGAGCGCGATATGGCGCGTTTGGCCGGTCATCCGCCGCGATGCGCCCCGCAGGCTTGAAAGCTGCTCACAATTGCTGCATCAGTCTGGTTAGCCGGTTTGGCAGTTGCTGTTCTGGGTATTTCGTCTCGCAGTCAGATTCGGGAGGTTCACGATGAATATTTTTTCTTACCGAAAGCACTTGCGGTTCCTGACTCACGCACAGCGCCGTCGCTGGTGGGACCAGAAAAAGCGCCTGACGCCGCGCGTGCGGATTAGCGGTGCCTACGTTCCGCCGAGTGTGTCCCGCGAATTTGCCTACGTGAAGGTCGGCTGACGTAGCGCCCTTCGCCAGTAACGAATGCCCGGTCCGTTGGCCGGGCATTTTTCATTTTGAGGCATCAATCGATGCCGTCAGGATTGAATCTAATTTGTAATCAAAGATTACTGGAACGCGAATGCCGCTTGGCGGCAAGCCAGGATCGCGCCAGATTGCCCTGCGCTTGAGCCGGTGAATCCCTGAGTTTTCAGCGCTTTGCGAAGCTCGTGCGCGGCGCATTGCCTCAGCGGAAATTACGAACCCTTCTGGCCGATTGCAATTTGCAACAAATGCGAACAGATAGGCCTGATCTTTTTCGATACATTGATTTCATGGCATGCAGGGCATGCGAAGTTGGCGACCTCGGTAGGCCGCGCCAGGAGAATAAAGTGAAAAAGATCGTTCCGTTTGTCGTTGCCGCAGCACTCGGCTTGGGACTTGCCGGTGCCGCTGAGGCGCACGTTTCTGTCGGGATCGGCATTGGGGTTCCAATTGCGCCCGCCTACCCGGTTTATGCTGCGCCGCCGCCCGTGTATTACGCACCGCAGCCGGTTTATGCGCCGCCGCCGGTTTATTACGCGCCGCCGCCCGCAGTGGTAGTGGGTGGATATGGCTACGGCCGTCCCTATTATCACCACGGCTATTATCGCGGTTACTACGGCCACGGTTACTATCGCCGCTAATTGCGGAAAGCAGGGCGGTGGCTGTATCGACGGCGTAACGCCGGCTTGAATGCCGGGTTACGCCGTTTGTGTTTTCGCTTCGCTGCCAACGTTCCAAACCTCGGTCGAAGCTGGGAGAATGGCTGTTTCGCCACCGCTCCTGGAGAGTTTCGCCGATGCAAGCGCTTCCCGCTCCCACTTTCGACGACGTACTCGACGCCGCAGCGCGTCTCGAAGGCGTCGCCCACCGCACCCCCGTTCTGACCTCGAGCACGTTCAACGAACGAACGGGTGCGTCGGTGTTTTTCAAGTGCGAGAATTTTCAGCGCATGGGTGCCTTCAAGTTTCGCGGCGCTTATAACGCGATCTCGCATTTCGACGCGGAGCAACGCAAAGCCGGCGTGCTGACGTATTCGTCGGGCAACCATGCTCAGGCGATTGCATTGTCCGCGCGCCTCGCCGGCATTCGCGCGACGATCATCATGCCGCACGACGCGCCCGCGGCCAAAGTCGCGGCGACCAAAGGCTACGGCGGAGAGGTGATCACCTACGACCGCTATACGGAAAACCGCGAAGAAATCGGCCGGCGGCTCGCCGAGGAACGCGGGATGACGCTGATTCCGCCGTACGACCATCCGCATGTGATCGCCGGGCAGGGCACGGCCGTGAAAGAACTGATCGATGAAACGGGCCCGCTCGACATGCTTTTCGTGTGCCTCGGCGGCGGCGGACTAATCGGCGGCAGCGCGTTGTCCGCGTCGGCATTGAGCCCGGCTTGCACGGTGATCGGCATTGAACCGGAAGCGGGCAATGACGGCCAGCAGTCGCTCGCGCGTGGTGAGATCGTGCATATCGACACGCCGCGCACAATTGCCGACGGCGCCGCTTCCACGCATCTCGGCGACTATACGTTCGCGATCATCCGGAAGCTGGTCGCGCGTATTGAAACGGTTAGCGACGCGCAATTGATCGAGACCATGCGCTTTTTCGCGCAGCGCATGAAGATCGTGGTCGAACCGACGGGCTGCCTCGCCGCGGCCGCGGTACTCAATGGCATCGTGCCGGTGAAGGGCAAGCGTGTCGGCGTGGTGGTGAGCGGCGGCAACGTGGACCTGGAAAAGCTCGCGCAGTATCTGGCCTGATACAGCGCGTCGGCGGGTGTCGTTGCGCTTGCCGGACGTGGTGCGTGATATCTGATCGAACACGGCTCGCACAATGCGAGCCGTTTTTGCATCAGCTTGCCGCGTGCGCGGTTTGCACGATCAGATCGCGATACCCGTTGACGATCACGCTGTACGAGAAGTAAGCAAACAGCAACGCGGACAGCACGTGACAGGCGCGCAGCAAACCGGTGCCGGCGCGCTTGCGTCCGTGGCTGCCGAGCCCGCAGATAAAGATCGTCCAGCACAGACCGCCGAGAAAGAATCCGCCCAGAAACACCGGCGCAGTGGTCACGCTCGTGGCGCCCGCTTTCGCGATCAGCGCGCCACCCACTGCAGCGAACCAGAGAATCGCCGAAGGCGACGACACCGCCAGCAAGACGCCCCGCAAAAAGCCGCGCCACGCTGACAGATGCGGCGCATTGGCGTCCGCCTCGCCGGCCACCGCCGGCGCCGTGGCTGGGTACATGGCTTCACGCGCCATCTTCCAGGTCAGGAAGAGCAGAATCGCGGCGCCGCCGATCCACACCACCCAGCGCACCGATTCGAACTGCAGCAAGGCCGCCATGCCCGCGAGCGCGAGCGCCGCATAAATCAGATCGCCGATGCACGAGCCGAGGCCGAGCCAGAAGCCCGGTTTGAAGCCATGCGAAAGCGTCAGCGAAATCATGGCGACGTTCACAAGACCGATATCCAGGCACAGCGACAACGACAGAAAGAATCCATCCGACATCATTGAAAAGGCATGCATCCGCGCAACTGCTCCGTTAGCTTTGTTATTTCAGTCTTGTTGTACGGCTTGTCTTAGAGGCCCAACTCGTTCCACAAGGTATCGATGCGGTGTTTGACGGCCTCGTCCATCACGATTGGGCGGCCCCATTCGCGATCGGTTTCGCCCGGCCATTTGTTGGTCGCGTCGAGACCCATCTTCGATCCGAGCCCGGCGACGGGCGAGGCGAAATCCAGATAGTCGATCGGTGTGCGATCCACCAGCACGGTGTCGCGCGCCGGATCGATGCGCGTGGTGATCGCCCAGATCACCTCCTTCCAGTCGCGGATGTTCACGTCCTCGTCCACCACGACAATGAACTTCGTATACATGAACTGCCGCAGGAAGCTCCATACGCCGAACATCACGCGTTTGGCGTGACCGGGATAGCTCTTCTTCATCTGCACGATGGCCATGCGGTAGCTGCAGCCTTCAGGCGGCAGATAGAAGTCCGTGATCTCGGTGAACTGCTTCTGCAACAGCGGCACGAACACTTCGTTGAGCGCGACGCCGAGTACAGCGGGCTCGTCAGGCGGTTTGCCGGTGTAGGTGGAGTGATAGATCGCATCGCGCCGCATGGTGATGCGCTCGACCGTAAAGACGGGGAACCACTCCTGCTCGTTGTAGTAGCCGGTGTGGTCGCCGTACGGGCCTTCGAGCGCATGTTCGTAGGCCGCCGACGCGCCCTTGACCGGACGCGGCGGCGCGCCTGCCGGAGCGGGCGAGGGCGTGCCTTCCTGCGGATAGATGAAGCCTTCCAGCACGATTTCGGCGCGCGCGGGCACCTGCAATCCGTCGACGCCCGGCGTGATGCACTTCGCGAGTTCCGTGCGGCCGCCACGGAGCAGGCCGGCGAACTGGTATTCGGAAAGCGTATCGGGCACCGGCGTGACCGCCCCGAGGATGGTTGCCGGATCGGCGCCCAGAACGACCGCCACAGGATAAGGCTTGCCCGGATTCTGTAGTGCGAACTCGCGGAAATCGAGCGCGCCGCCGCGATGCGCGAGCCATCGCATGATCAGTTTGTTGCGCCCGATCAGTTGCTGGCGATATATGCCTAAATTTTGTCGGGGCTTATTCGGACCTTTTGTGACGGTCAGGCCCCATGTAATCAGGGGGCCGGCGTCGCCCGGCCAGCAGGTCTGAATTGGCAGCCTGGCGACGTCGACATCGTTACCTTCCCAGACGATTTCCTGGCAGGGCGGCGCGCTCACGGTCTTAGGCGCCATGTCCCACACCGCCTTCGCAAGCGAGAACAGTTTGCCGGCGTCCTTGAGGCCTTTCGGCGGCTCCGGTTCCTTCAGCGCGGAGAGCAGCCGGCCCACGTCGCGCAACGACTCGAGTGCGGCGCCGTCACCTTCGCCCGCTTGCGCGTCGACACCCATGCCGAGCGCGACCCGCCGGGGTGTGCCGAACAGGTTGCCAAGTACCGGGAACCCATGCTGCGCCTTGCTCTCAAAGAGCAAAGCCGGACCGCCGGCGCGCAGCACACGGTCGCACAACTCGGTCATCTCCAGCACAGGTGAGACGTTTTGTGAGATGCGGCGCAGTTCCCCGATCGTCTCGAGACGGCCGACGAAATCGCGCAGGTCTTTGTATTTCATCTGGTGCGGTTCATTGCCGCGCAAGCGGCGAAAAGGAGGGGCGCGGCAGGCTTTGCGGCGCCAGAACGATTGTCGATTTTACCTGTGTTGGCTGGCGCACGTAGCTCGGCTAAACGGGCTAGGCGAGACGGAGGACTGGCGATGCCTCAAAAGGCGCATGCCGCATGGTTCTGGACCGGCTGAACGCCGTTCTTTATTACAATTAGTTATACTTTTGCCTATCTATAGTGTTGACGATCTATAAAACCCTGCATAGAATCCGTCCACATTGGTTGCAGGGCGTGAACCTTTTTACCACTGCCCCCGGTCCCATCAGACGCAACGCGTCACCGTTTACCGAACCCCTGCACGGTATCTGACGGCCTTATTGAAGTCTTCGCCAGCGCCAACTGACGCTGGTTTTTCGCGTGGGAGCCACCGCCCGCATGCTTTTTTGACATGCCGCGGACCCGTTTCAGGATGGCTCCCCACAGACGGTATTTGCCGTTTTCCCGACGTCGCTGCTGCCCTAACCAGACAGAGCACGCGATGTCTTGACTCTGCGAATGTGCTGTACCGCCTTTTCATCTGGCGGGGTTCGCGGATCATGCAACATGGGAGATCTGAATGAACGCCTGGTTATCGTGGCGTCCCGATGAGCGTATTGCGCAAGTTGTGCGTGGTGTGCTGCGTCGCGGGACGCGAATGAGTCATCACCTGTTCAGCATCGTGGGCGGTATCGCCGTCGTGCTGACAGTCGCACTGTGGCTGATGCCGGCCCTGCGCGGCACGCTTGCCGCCAAGTTGATGCCGGTCATCTCCGCCGCTGTGCAAGCCGGCCCCGCCCGTTTGCTGCAGGGCAACCCGCTGCCGGCTTTCGGACCGCCCGCAGGCGCGCCCTCTGACGACTCGCTGTCGGCCAGCTCGAACGGTTCCGATGCCGTGAGCAGCACGAACAACGCTAGCAACGGCAACACGGCCGTTATTGCGAGCAACACGGGTTTTGACGGCGCGTTCGACGCCTCCGGCTCGACCGGTATGGGCGTTGCGGCGCTGAATGGCCTCGACCCGCGCACCATGCAAAGCGTCACCGCGCTGGCGCGGCTGATTCCGTCGCAACGCGTGTCCGCCGACGCGCGTGACGATCGCGTGCTGGTCTCGACCCGCGAGCAGGATCTGGTTGCATCCTATCTGGCACGGCGCTATCGCGTCGCTCAGGAGCCCGTCAGCGAGCTCGTGAAAGCCGCGTTCGACACCGGCCGCGAAGTTGGTCTCGATCCGCTGTTGCTGCTGTCCGTGATGGCGATCGAATCGGGTTTCAACCCGTACGCCGAGAGCGGCGTCGGCGCGCAAGGCCTGATGCAGGTCATGTCGAAGGTGCACTCGGACAAATTCCAGTACTTCGGCGGCCAGAGCGCGGCCCTCGAACCGGTCGCGAACATCAAGGTCGGCGCACTGGTGCTGAAGGATTGCATCGCCCGCGGCGGCTCGCTTCCGGGCGGCTTGCGCCTGTATGTCGGCTCGACCTCGCAGGACGATGGCGGCTACGGCGCCAAGGTGATGGCCGAGCGTGGTCGTCTGCGCGACGTGGCGCGTGGCCGCAAGGTGCCGATCAACGCACCGCAGGCGCCGGTTCTGACCGCGTCGACCAGCAGCGGCGCGGCTGCCAGCAACGGCAAGCGCGTGCAGGTGACGCTCGAGGGTAGCCATCCGTTGAGCGCGGCGACTTCGGTGAAGACGCCGGTTTCCTCCGAGCAGGATGATGCGAGCTCCAACGTCACGAAGCACGTGGCGTCGGCTTCGGAGTTGGGCGCTTGAGGTTGGGCCGAAGCTTGGCAGCGTAACTCTGGCAGCGCTGGCGGCTCGACGCAGCAGCCGCAACAAAAAAGGACACCCGGTTGAGTGTCCTTTTTTTTCGTCTGCTGATTGAGAAGTGTGTTGCTTCGCTCAGCCTTTTCCGAAAAGCTTCGCCAATCGCTCGACCGCTTCTTCCAGTTTCGGATACGCGGTGGCGTACGAAAGCCGGATGTAGTCCTTCGGCGCATGCGTACCGAAATCCATGCCCGGCACCAGCACCACGCCGGCATCGTGCAACATGGCCTTCGTGAGCGCCGCGCTGTCGCCGGCTGCCGGATGCGCGACCGTGCGGCAGTCGGCGTACACGTAGAACGCGCCGTCGGGCATGACCGGTACCGAGAAGCCGAGCGATTGCAGCGCCGGCGCGATGAAGTCGCGGCGACGCTTGAACTCCAGGCGCCGAGCTTCGTAAATCGCGATCGTTTCCGGCTCGAAGCAGGCGAGCGCCGCGTGCTGGGCGAGCGCAGAGGCGCAGATGAACAGGTTTTGCGCGAGCTTTTCGAACGCGCTCACCATGCCGGGCGGCACCACCAGCCAGCCCAGGCGCCAGCCGGTCATGTTGAAGTACTTCGAGAAGCTGTTGACGGTCACCACGTCGTCGCCGAATGAGAGCGCCGAGACGGGCTTGGCGTCGTAACTCAGGCCCTGTGGTAGATCTCATCGACGATAGTGAAGCCACCACGCGCCCGCACGGCCTTGACGATGCGTTCCAGTTCAGCCGGTTCGATCGACGTGCCGGTCGGATTCGACGGCGACGCGAGCAATACTCCACGGGTGTGCTCGTTCCAGAGCCGCTCGACGTCGGCGGCGGTTAGCTGGAAACGCTCCGCCGGACCACTCGGCACCATCACCGGCTTGCCCTCGGCGGCGATCACGAAATGACGGTTGCAGGGGTAGCACGGGTCGGGCATCAGCACTTCGTCGTCGCGATCGACCAGCGCCGCGCAAGCCAGTAGCAACGCTGCCGACGCGCCGGCAGTGACGACGATGCGCGCCGGATCCACGCTGACACCATAGAAGTCGGCGTAATGCGCTGAGATCGCTTCGCGCAGCGCGTGCAGGCCAAGCGCGTTGGTGTATTGCGTGACGCCGCGGCGCAGCGCGCTCGCGGCGGCCTCGATGACCGGCTCGGGCGCCGTGAAATCGGGTTCGCCGATTCCCATGTGAATGATGTCGCGTCCGTCGCGCTCGAGAAGCGCGGCCTCCTTGGCCAGCTCCATCACATAGAAAGGCTGGATGGCGTCCACGCGTGCGGCAAGCCGTACCAAGGGTTCGGTCACGGAGTTCATACGATCAAATCCAGTTCAGGAGCAAAAACGGGACTACGTGTTGCGCGTGTGTTTCCGCGCGACACGCCGTCCTTGCAAGCGGTTTTGTTTCGCTGCGTTCAGCAGGGCACACGGCAAGACTCACACAGTAAGCCATGCGCCTTGCGCTCAACGCTTGCGAGCCGCCTGCGTTTCATCCACGCGCAGTTGCGCCGACAGCTTGTCCAGCACGCCGTTCACGTACTTATAGCCGTCCGCGCCGCCGAACGTCTTGGCGAGTTCAACCGCTTCGTTGATCACCACGCGATACGGAATATCGAGGTGATTCTTCAGCTCGAACGCGGCCACCAGCAGCACGGCGCGTTCGACAGGCGAGAGCTGCTCGATCGGACGGTCGAGACACGGGGCGATGGCCGCGGACAGTGCTTCCGAATCGCGGATCACGCCGTGCAGGATGGCGTCCAGATGCTCGTGGTCGGCCTTGTCGAAGCCTTGTGCGCCGCGCAGTTGCGCGTCGATTTCACCGCCGGGCGAGCCCGACAGCAGCCACTGATAAAGCCCCTGCGTGGCCAGTTCGCGGGAGCGTCGGCGTGCGCTCTTCATGCCTCTTCCTCTTCGTCTTCTTCCTCGTCATCGCCGCCGAGTTGTTCGAGCGCGACGGCGAGATTCGCCATTTCGACGGCCACGCGCGCTGCGTCGCGACCCTTTTCGGTCATGCGTGCAACCGCCTGTTCGTCGTTCTCGGTAGTCAGCACCGCGTTCGCGACCGGAATGCCAAAGTCGAGCCCGATACGGGTGATGCCCGCGCCGCTTTCGTTCGAAACCAGTTCGAAGTGGTACGTTTCGCCGCGAATCACCGCGCCGAGCGCGATCAGTGCGTCGAATTGCGCGCTTTCGGCGAGCTTTTGCAGCGCCAGCGGGATTTCCAGCGCGCCCGGCACGGTGACCAGCAGCACGTCTTCGCCCGTCACGCCGAGGCGTTCGAGTTCTTCGATGCAGGAGTCCGCGAGGCCGTTGCAAACGGGTTCGTTAAAGCGCGCCTGGACGATGCCGATACGCAGTCCGTCGCCGTCGAGATTCGGTTGGTATTGTCCGATTTCCATGAGAATTCCGTGGTGTTTTGAGTGGGCGCTAAGCGCGTGAATGGTCGGATCAGCCTTGTTGCGGAGCCTGCGCGGTGCTGCCCGGCATCGGTACGAAGCCCGTGACTTCGAGACCGTAGCCCGACATGCTGCCCAGCTTGCGCGGGTTCGACAGCACCTGCATCTTGCCGACACCGAGCTCGCGCAGAATCTGCGCGCCGATGCCGTACGTCTTGAAGTCGACCGGCCGGCGTTTGAGTGCTTCCGCTCTTTCCTTCGAGTCGAACGCCTTGAAAACGTCGATCAGATGGTCCTTCGAGTCGCCGCAGTTCAGCAGTACGATCACACCGCAGTCGCGTCTGGCGATCTCTTTCATGGCCGCGTCCAGCGTCCATGAGTGGGTGGATTCGCCCACTTCGAGCAGATCCAGCACCGACAGCGGCTCATGCACGCGCACCAGCGTGTCCTGATCCGCGCAGGGCGTGCCGCGCACAAGTGCGATATGCGGCTGGCCGCTCGGCTGGTCGAGATACATGACCGCGCGAAACGCGCCGTGCGCCGTCTGCATGGTGCGCTCGCAAATCCGTTCGACGATCGACTCGGTGCGGCTGCGATAGTGGATCAGGTCCGCGATCGTGCCGATTTTCAGGCCGTGCTCTTTGGCGAATTCCAGCAGGTCCGGCAGGCGCGCCATCGTGCCGTCGTCGTTGATGACCTCGCAGATCACAGCGGCCGGCGTGAGGCCTGCCAGCGCGGTGAAGTCGCAGCCCGCCTCGGTGTGGCCGGCGCGCACGAGCACGCCGCCGGGCTGGGCCATGATCGGGAACACGTGGCCGGGCTGCACGATGTGCTCGGCCTTGGCGTCCGGCGCGACCGCCGTAGCGATCGTGCGGGCGCGGTCGGCCGCCGAGATGCCGGTCGTGACGCCTTCAGCCGCTTCGATACTCACGGTGAACGCGGTGCCGTACTGGGTGCCGTTGCGGTAGGTCATGAGCGGCAGGTTCAGCAGCTTGCAGCGTTCCTGCGTGAGCGTCAGACAAATCAGGCCACGGCCGTAGCGGGCCATGAAGTTGATCGCTTCCGGCGTGACGAATTCGGCGGCGATCACGAGGTCGCCCTCGTTTTCGCGGTCTTCTTCGTCGACGAGGATCACCATCCGGCCGGCTTTCAGTTCGGCGATGATCTCTGGAGTGGAGGCGAGCGTCATGTTGGCGAGAGTTTCGAAGAAAGCGCGTATTTTACGCCACGCGCGAGCCCAAGTCGCCTCCGCCGAACGGCATAGGCCGTTTGGCCGACTGGCGATGAGCCGTCCGCCGTTGCTATGCTCGTTGAAAACGATAGACGCATGAACCGGCTGAAAGCGGCAGGGCGCCGCCGCCAGCCCATGCGTGGCCGGGCTTGCGGCCTGTTATTTGGGCGCGTTCAGCATGCGCTCCACGTACCGCGCGATCAGATCGATCTCCAGATTCACCTGTGTGCCTTCACGCAGCCGCTTGAGCGCGGTCACTTCCACGGTGTGCGGAATCAGGTTGATCGAGAATTCGCAGCCGTCGTCGCGATCTTTAACCGAGTTGACGGTCAGGCTCACGCCGTTGACGGTGATAGAACCTTTGTACGCCAGATAGCGGCCGATCTCGCGCGGCGCCAGCACGCGCAGTTCGTGCGATTCGCCGACCGGCGCGAAATGCGTGACCGTGCCGAGGCCGTCCACGTGTCCGGAAACGATATGGCCGCCGAGCCGGTCGTGCGCGCGCAGCGCCTTCTCGAGATTGACTTCGCCGGTTTCGCCGAGGCCCGCCGTGCAGTTCAGGCTTTCGCGCGACACGTCGACTTCGAACGAATGGCCGGTCTTGGCGACCACGGTCATGCAGGCGCCCTGGATCGTAATGCTGTCGCCGAGCTGCACGTCGCCGAGATCGAGGCCGCCGGCTTCGACGTTCAGGCGCACGCCCGCGTCGCCGTCCGTGCCGAGCGGCTTGACTGATTCAATGCGGCCCACGGCCGCGACGATTCCAGTGAACATCGTGCTAATCCTTGATCATTTCGAAACGGGTTGGGACGCGGGATCGCCGCCGGGCTTGGGTTCGGGTTCGGGTGCTGACTCCGGCGCGGGCTCGGCCATGAAGCGCGCGAGAATCCGCAAATCGTCGCCGATCCGGTCGACCGCGTGGAAGTTCAGTTTGACGCGGGCCTCGAGTGTTTCGGGCGCGCCCAGACTGAACATGCTCATCGAATCCATGCCGAGCAGGCTCGGCGCGAGATATACCAGCAGTTCGTCGACACAGCCTTCGCGCAGCAGCGAGCCGTTCAGCTTGTAGCCCGCCTCGACGTGCAGTTCGTTCACGTTGCGCTCGCCGAGCACTTTCAGCACTGCGGGCAGATCGACCTTGCCGGCCGGGTTCGCCAGTTGCACGATTTCGGCGCCGCGTTCGCGCAACGCGGTGGCGCGCTCGGCATGGCGCTGATCGAGATTGCCGCAAAAGATCAGCGTTGGCGCACCGGCCAGAATCTGTGCCTGCGGCGGCACATCGAGTTGGCTGTCGATCAATACGCGTTGTGGCTGGCGCGGCGTGTCGACGGCGCGCACCGTCATGCGCGGATCGTCTTCTCTCACGGTGCCGATGCCGGTCAGGATCGCCGACGCGCGAGCGCGCCAGGCGTGGCCGTCGGCGCGTGCCGCTTCGCCGGTAATCCATTGACTGATGCCTGAAGGCAAGCCGGTGCGGCCGTCCAGCGAGGCCGCGACTTTCATGCGAACCCAAGGGCGGCCGCGGGTCATGCGCGAGACGAAGCCGATATTCAATTCGTATGCTTCGGTGGCGAGCAGTCCGCAGCGCACTTCGATGCCGGCGTCGCGCAAGATGGCGAGGCCACGTCCGGATACCAGCGGATTGGGATCTTCCATCGCCGCGACCACGCGCGCGACCTGAGCTTCGATCAGTGCGTTGACGCACGGCGGTGTGCGTCCGAAGTGACTGCATGGCTCAAGCGTCACGTAAGCCGTGGCGCCGCGCAGATCGTGGCCGCGCGAGCGTGCATCTTTCAATGCGCGAATCTCGGCATGATCCTGACCGGCCGGTTGGGTGAAGCCTTCGCCGATCACCTCGCCGTTCTTGACGAGCACGCAGCCGACCCGGGGATTCGGGTCGGTGGTGTACATGCCGCGCTTGGCCAACGCGAGCGCGCGTTCCATATGGACGAAATCGGTTTGCGAAAACATCGGTGTCCGGTCGGGTACGGTGACTAGGCTGTCATGAGCTGCAGTTTTAACGATGCGTCGTCTCGCCGCGCTCAGGCCACAAGCGAGGCGAACGCGCCGCGAGCGGCTTCGATCGTGGTGTCGACGATCGCGTCGTCGTGAACGATCGAAACGAAGCCCGCTTCATAGGCCGACGGCGCGAAGTACACGCCGGCGTCCAGCATCTTGTGGAAGAACGCGTTGAAACGCGGCACGTCGCTTTTCGTGACTTCGGCGAAGCTCGTCGGAATCGAATCCGTGAAGTAGAGGCCGAACATGCCGCCGAGCGAATCGGCTGCGAACGGCACCTTGGCTTCACGCGCGGCACCCGCGAGACCTTGCACGAGGCGCGTGGTGCGCGCGGCGAGCGTGTCGTAGAAGCCCGGTGCCTGGATCAGTTGCAATGTTTTCAGGCCGGCCGCCACCGCGATCGGGTTGCCCGACAGCGTGCCCGCCTGGTAGACGCCGCCGAGCGGCGCTAGGTGGGCCATGATGTCGCGCCGGCCGCCGAAAGCCGCCGCCGGCATGCCGCCGCCGATCACCTTGCCAAGACAGGTCAGATCGGGCGTGATGCCATAGACCTCTTGCGCGCCGCCCAGGGCGACGCGGAAGCCGCACATCACTTCGTCGAAAATCAGCACCGAACCGTACTCGGTGCACAGGCGTCGCAACGCTTGCAGGAACTCGGGCGTGGCGCGCACCAGATTCATATTGCCGGCCACCGGCTCGACGATGACCGAGGCGATCTCGTTGCCGAATGCCTTGAACGCTTCTTCGAGTTCGGCGACGTTGTTGTACTCGAGCACGGTAGTGTGCTTGGCGATATCCGCCGGCACACCCGCCGAAGTCGGATTGCCGAAGGTCAGCAGGCCCGAACCGGCCTTCACCAGCAGGCTGTCCGCATGGCCGTGATAGCAGCCCTCGAACTTGACGATACGGCTGCGGTTCGTGAAGCCGCGAGCGAGGCGCAGCGCGCTCATGGTCGCTTCGGTGCCGCTTGACACCATGCGCACCTGTTCGATGGAGGGCACCAGCTTGCAGATTTCCTCGGCGATTTCCACTTCCGATTCGGTCGGCGCACCGAACGAAAAGCCGTTGCCCAGCACGCGCTGCACGGCTTCGAGAACCTCCGGATGGACATGGCCTAGGATCATCGGGCCCCATGAGCCGATGTAGTCGATATAACGCTTGCCGTCCGCGTCCCAGAAGTAGGGGCCCTGCGCGCGCTCGATAAAGCGCGGCGTGCCGCCGACCGAGCGGAAAGCGCGGACCGGCGAGTTCACGCCGCCGGGAATGGTGCGTTGCGCGCGTTCGAAGAGGGTTTCGTTTTTGGACATGGCGATGACTGGAATTGGGGTTGCGCAGCGGCGCAGATCGCCTGTCGGCGAGTCGCGCGGCGCTGGGATAAGTGGAGAAATTGTACCGGAGTCAGCGTGAACAGGTTTCCCGCACGCGCTCGTGGCGCGTGCGGCTCTCTCAGCTTTTACGCGGGCCTTTGGTGGCTGCGCGCTTTTTCGCTGCCGCGTGAGCCGTGACCTTACTCGAATGGGTTGGGCCCGCCGGCGTATCGAACTTCGGCGGTTTGCGTTTGCCGGTCAGCTCCGCCCAGCGCTTTTCCAATGCGCCTTCGGCGATCGGCTTGATCACGGTGCCCGAACTCTGTGCGTCCCATGTCTGTACCGAGAAAGGATGCGTGCGCAACGTCTCGCGTGAGATCACCACGCCTTCGTGTGCATCGACCAGCCAGTCGTATACGAAGTCGATGCATAAACGGTAGCCCCGTTTCGTCGCCGCATCCGGAACCTCGTACGGTGCACGCGTCACATAACCGGAGCCGAAAATGCCCTTTGGTTCCTGCGCGACCCGATGCAGGAAGACTCGGTCGCCTGGCAGGATGCTGCGCGCAAATCCGCAGCCCCACACGTCAGCCACCGCGACGCCGGTAGAGACGCGTTTGGCCACGTCGGGCAACTCGGGCCAGGGCCATTTTTTGGGGCTCCAGATCAGCAGGAATGCGGTCATCGCGGAATGAGCGGAATAGTGGGGAAGAGCGCCGCGAACACTTGGAATGTGGCCGCAGCCGTTCAGGCGGCAGCATAGCCGATCGGCGGTGCGCCTGCCGTGCGTGGCCGATGTGCGGCGGGCTGCGCCGTGAGAAGTCCCCGGGGCCGCCTAACGAAGTAACCGACCGGCTTCCTCGACGCGGCCGTACCCGACCCGCGCCCACCGTCGCCATCGTCCCCGAAGCCGCAGGCGGTTAACCGTCGAGTACAATTGAATCTATCACGCTGCTGCTGTCCCCGTTTCACCTGTTGCGCTGCCGATGGCGGCGCGGCGCTTCATCTGGAATCCCATGTCTCACGTCACCAGAAGCCGGCCCGATGGCCGGCTGATTCTGTTGCTCGGCGCGCTCGCCGCGTGCGGGCCGATTTCGATCGATATGTATTTGCCGAGCCTGCCTACTATCGCGCAGGCATTCGCTATCAGCACCGGCGCCGCGCAGACCACGCTCACCAGCTTCATGTTCGGCTTTTCGATCGGCATGCTGCTCTACGGTCCGTTGTCGGATACGTATGGCCGCCGGCCGGTGCTGCTCGGCGGCATCGTCATGTATGCGCTGGCCAGCGTGGCCTGTGCGCTGTCGTTCTCGATCGGTTCCCTGGTCACGTTCCGTTTCGTGCAGGCGCTGGGCGCGGGCGCGGCTTCGGTGCTGGCCCGAGCCATTGCACGCGACGCCCACGGTCCGACCGATGCCGCCCGCGTACTCTCGATGCTCGCCATCGTCACGTCGATCGGGCCGTTGCTTGCGCCGTTGATCGGCGGGCAGTTGTTGCTGCTCGGCGGCTGGCGTGTCGTCTTCGTCGTGCTCACGCTGTTCGGCACGGTGTGTGCGGTCACCGCGTTTCTCAAGGTGCCGGAAACGTGGCCGCGCGAGAAGCGCGCCCAGTCGGCGCTGCTGAAATCGTTCGGCGCGTATGGCAAGTTGTTGCGCGATCCGGTTGCGTGGGGGCTCATGCTGTGCGGCGGCATGGCGTTCGCGTCGATGTTTGCGTATATCACGGCGACGCCGTTCGTCTACATCGAGTATTTCCATGTGTCCGCGCAGCACTACGGGTTTTTGTTCGCGCTGAATATCGTCGGCATCATGTTCGGCAACTTCATGAATACGCGACTCGTCGGCCGGCTCGGTTCGCTGCCGATCATATCGTTCGCCGCAACCGTGAGCTGCATTGCCTCGCTGTTTGTCTGTCTGGTATCGCTGACCGGATGGGGCGGTCTGTGGTCGATCGTGTTCGGCCTGTTCTTCGTGGTCGGCGTGGTTGGTATTCTGTCCGCCAACTGCACGACCGATCTGATGCATCGCTATCCGGTGAATGCCGGCGCCGCGGCCGCCGTGTTCGGCGCCGTCCAGTTGGCCCTCGGCGCCTTGTCGAGTCTCGCGGTTGGACTCTGGCAGGACGGCTCGCCCAAAGGCATGGGCGTCACGGTGGGAGTGGCAGGCTTGCTCTGTTATCTCGGCCGGATCCTGGTTGTCAGGTGGCATGGAACCAAGGCGCCTGTCGCGGCCGTTTAAAGGGCAATGAGGCGCGAACCGCGCGGCGTCTACGGAAAACACCAGGTGTTGCGCGCGCGCGACCGTGCGTTTCAATTTGCATTGCTATGATGGAGCCACTGTTCCTCGGAGCGGCAATCATGGCGATCAGAGATTTGATGAACGGCGAACGGCAACACGCTGCTTTCGCTGAAGCGCAGAAGCTGGCGGACAGCGGCGCCTATCACGATTACACGGACATCGAATACGTCTTGCGCTTTGATTACGGCTTGTCTGATGTATCGGCGCTGCTCGACAGCCAACTGATGCATCGCGACCTGAATCGCCGTTGCGCGGATGCGCGCGAGAAACTCGAGATGCTTGGCGTGTGACGTCCAACGCGAGACGTGCGCGGTCGAGCGGCTCTCGCATCGAGGTGTGCCAATCGTGTGAGGTGTTGTGCCGGAAACGGCCAGCGCTTCCACGTCGCATGATTCTCGCGTCGTCGCTTCATCGCTTCGGCGTAATGGCATGCTCTCGCGCGAATGTGCCGCGTGCAGCGTCATGCGCCGTCACATCTGGAGTGGTCTTCATGTCTGGTAGTCAACACGACTCGCATCTTCCACATACAGAAAATCCCGCTACGCTCTCCAAGCCGGGCGGTCATTACAGCCACGTCGCAATCGCGAATGGTTTCGTGTTCGTCTCGGGACAACTGCCGATCACCGCGCAAGGCGACAAGCTCTCCGAGGCTTCGTTCGAGGTTCAGGCCGAACAGGTGTTGGCCAATGTGCGAGCTGCGCTCGAAAGCGCGGGCAGTAGCATCGCGCAACTGGTGCAGGTGCGCGTCTACATCGTCGATGTCGAGCACTGGATGAGCTTCAATCAGATCTACGCGCGGTGGGCGGGCGAGGCTCGACCCGCACGTGCCGTCGTGCCGGTTCCTCAACTGCATTACGGTTTCAAGATCGAGGTCGAGGCGACCGCGCTGGTTTAGGTGACGGCAAAACATCGGCAATGAGCGATATCAAGCCGCGTGGTCGCTGAATCTTTCGACCGTGCGCGTGAAAGCGGGACCTGCAACGGGTCCCGCAAGCAGACGAAATCGACAAAACGCTTGCGCAAATCGGCTAACCGCCTGGTCATACCCGCACGCTCCACATGCCAGGGCCAGCGCCACATTGTTCGGCTGGTAGCAATTGTGATTTCACGCTATCGGCATAGAAAAAAGATAGGTCCCAACTAAACTCAATCTTGTCAGCGGCGCGCGTCTTAACCGGCGTGCGGCGCTCTTGAAACCGGATTGGGGATTCACCATGAAAAGCAAACTTCTTGCGGCGTTGCTCATCGCAGTTACCAGCGCGATCGCTGCGCCCGCGTTCGCCAGCGGCTACGGGCCGGCACCTTCCTATCGTCCTTCAGTCGGGGCTCCTGCTTCACAACGAGGCCAGAGCGCGCAAACCATTGCAGTGGAACGCAACGATGCGGCTGGTTCTGTCAGTGATTCGTATGGTGGTGTGGTGGCGCAAACATTCGCGTCGGGCAGTCGTCAACCTGACGTGGCGGTTGGTAGCGTGTACTCACGTCACTAACTTGAGCGTGGTTTGCTGGCCAAGGCTGTAGCGAGGTGTCGAAATGCTGAAGTTTATTGAAGGTGCGGCTCTGTTGGGTGCGCTGATGCTTTATCTGGTTCCATCCATGATTGCGGACGCCAGAGATCGGGAATATGCCTTCGCGGTGACCATGGTGAACATCCTGCTCGGGTGGACGGTGATCGGTTGGTTCGCTGCGCTGGTGTGGGCGCGGTATCCAGTCAGCGACCGTCGCTTGAAGCACTTCGCGAGACGGGCGCAACGCGCGGTCGCACGAGTCACGATCGATGCCATCGTTGCACGCGCTGAATGTCGTGGCAGTTCAATCCCGGTATTCAATCCTCGCGTGGCGCCATTGGTTGCGCGCATTGCGGCAAACTGTCATCGCCATCCACGGGACTAGGTTTCTCCGTGTGGTCAAGCAATAGACGGCGCCAGCTTCTTTCACGACCCGCCTTTATAGGTTGCAACAACGCCCGCAAGGTCTCCCCAGTTCGGCGAAGACAGCAGCTCCGGATGGTCCTGTTGAACCTTCAGCGCGACGCTGCGAAAGGCTTGCGCACATGCGGAGAGGTCGGCTGGCGGCGTGACGGGCGGCGCGACAGGCGAGCTCTTTGGTGTCGGCAGATTCAGTTTGGGAGCAGGGCCCGGCGTTTTCACTTCAGAAAGCGCGGAGCTGAGTTTCGAAAGCTGTGTGCGCGCGCTGACTGGAGCGGAGTACGTGCCACCCGCATTGAACTTGTCCGCGAGAAGCTGAAGTATCGACGTGTGGTCCAGGTTGCCGGAATGGACGCCGCCCGGTGTCACGTAGGGCGAGATCAGGAACGCCGGTACCCGCAGCCCGGTGGTTTGGAACTGATAGCCGGCGACGTCGGTGGGAATCGCAAGGGGACTGACGTGATCGAAAAATCCCCCATGCTCGTCATACGTGACAATCATCAGCGTCTCATCCCAGCGTTTGGACGCGGAGATGGTTTGATAAATGCCGGCAAGGAACGCTTGCCCCGGAGCGACGCCGGTAGGTGAGTGATCGTCATTCGGTGCGAGATGCGGGCCGTCGGTGTATTCCGGCTCGATGAAAATGACCTGAGGCATGTTCGCACCGTTCGTCCAGTCTGCCTTGAAGCGCGAGTATCGCCTGAACCTGCCTCCGTTGCCGTTTAGCGGCAAGGCGAGAGAAGTCACGATTTCAGGTAGCCACTTGGGCATCAGGCTGAAGAACGGGAAAAATCCTCCCGACTGGTAGACGCACCAACTCGCAGCGTGTGCGGTCAGCCAGTCATAAACCAGGGACTGCTCAGGAAGAAAACCCGAAACGTTGTCGCTAATCGCGCTCTCTCCCGACATTGCCATCAGGCGATTTGCCTGAGTTCCCGTGGGAAGCGGCGCAAACCAGCTATCGCACACCATGAAATTCCTGGCGAAGAAATCGAAAACAGGCAGTGCGTCGGCGGAGTAGTAGCCCATTACCATCGAAAGGTCGGCTGGCGGAGGATTTTGTGTCGCGTAGCTCGCGACGAATCCGCCCAGTTCCGGGCAGCCTCCGTTCGCGCAGGGGGTGTTTATTTGTGTCGAAATCGGCGTGCGGTCATGCGGAGGGTCGGGGATGAGTTGGGTCGACGGTGAAAGAGCATGGATGGGGTAGGTCTTGCCGTCGTAGAGGTTCGTGAAATTCTGCTGCCAGGCGGGATCGGCCGAGAGTCCGTTGACATCCTTTCCCTTGAGGCTCAGGTAGCCAAGCACATGGTCGAACGACCTATTCTCCATCATTACGACGATGATGGTCTTGATGTTGTCCAGTGACATGTTGCCTCCGTTATCTCGCCATCAAGGCGACGACCTCGCCTGCTGAAGTGCCGGCGCGAAGGAATCCAGGGGAGCGCGGCACTCCGGACATCCTGACTCGAATGGATTTCCTTTGTTAGCGTCCCGGAGCGCGGGCTGGGACCACGTGGGTCGAACGTTCGCTGCGAGGGCTCGGACCTCTTGCGCAGGTTCGACGCGGCAGTCTTGCTTCCGGGTAGACGTTAAGGCTAGTTCACGTCACATCACTGTTCAACTTCAGTTGCGTTGTGGCGTCGTTGTGGCGTTATAGGAAAGGCCCGGTTCAAACCGCCATCGGTCCGCTAACTGGCTTTCCCTGCGGCTTCCGTGTTCGCAGTGGTTATCCCAAGGATCGGATTTTCTGTTTGCTAAGACACGTCCTCAACCTCCTGAAACCACCGTTTCTCCCATACGGAGAGCTTGTCTTTTTTCAGATGCCGCCGCGGATTGCCGCACATCCAGCAACTGCATGGGGTAGGTGTATCGACGACCTTACCGAGTTCCTCGGAAGTCAGGCGACGCCCCCACCAATAGAAGCGCCGATTTTTCATAATTCGCGCCCGGTCTGCCCGGCGCCGCGCTGTACCTGCCATTTCGCACCTCAATTTCGATAGCTGAATGTGCGAAAGCCCGCTCAAGGCGGGCTGGATGGCAAATCGGATTTTGTGAAGTCTAGACCTTCTGGCGGCGCTTGTCGCGCATGCAGCGCTCGTGCAACGAAGGCTGATCAGCCAGGACCGCGCAGATGCGGTACAAATGAAAACGGGCCCAAAGGCCCGTTTCATTGATGTTCTGGCGGAGGCGGTGAGATTCGAACTCACGGAAAGATTGCTCCTTCGCCGGTTTTCAAGACCGGTGCCTTAAACCACTCGGCCACACCTCCAAGCCCTAAATTGTAACCTGAAAAAACCTCGCTGCGGCATGCTGTCGATCCGCAATCACTGCGGATCTTTCAGAAACAGCTCCTGCAAATCGTTCAGGAAAGCCTGGCCGAGCGGCGTCGGCGCAATTTTTTCGTGGTCGCGCGTGATCAGCTTGCGCCGTTCGGCTTCCTGCAAAGCCGGTTCGATCGACGTCATCGACATGCCCGTGCGCTCGATGAACCGATGCACCGGAAACCCTTCCACCAGTCGCAGCGCGTTCAGCATGAACTCGAACGGCAGGTCGCGCGTGCCGACTTCATGCTCTTCCTGCACTGCCGTGCCGGCCTTCGCCTGCTCGATGAACGTGGTGGGATGCTTGTAGCGCGCCTGGCGCAGCACGCGATTCGGAAACGACAGCTTGGTATGCGCGCCCGCACCGATGCCGAGATAATCGCCGAAACGCCAGTAGTTCAGATTGTGCTTGCTCTGCCTGTGCGGCTGCGCATACGCCGACACCTCATAACGCGCGTAACCCGCGGCCGTTGTGCGCTCATGAATCCAGTCCTGCATGTCGGCGGATGCATCGTCGTCGGGCAGCGCGGGTGGGAACTTTGCAAACAGCGTGTTCGGTTCGAGCGTCAGGTGATAGAGCGACAAATGCGGCGGCGCGAACGACAGCGCCGTCTCGACATCCGCCTGGCATTCGGCGAGCGTCTGCCCCGGCAGCGCGAACATCAGGTCGAGATTGAAGTTGTCGAAGGTGGTCGAGGCCACTTCAACGGCATGGCGCGCCTGCGCTGAATCGTGAATGCGGCCGAGCGCCTTCAGATGCGCTTCGTTGAAACTCTGAATGCCCACCGAGAGCCGGTTCACGCCGCTCGCGCGAAACTGCGCGAATTTGTCGGCTTCGAACGTGCCGGGGTTGGCTTCGAGCGTGATTTCCGCGTCGGCGTCGAGCGGCAGCAGCGCGCGCACGTCCGATAGCAGCCGATCGAGCCCGGCCGCCGAAAGCAGACTGGGCGTGCCTCCGCCGATGAACACCGTATGCACCTGCCGTCCCCAGACGAGCGGCAACGCCATCTCGAGATCGGCGCGCAAGGCGTCGAGATACTCGTTTTCAGGGAACGTGTCGCCTTTCCATTCATGCGAATTGAAATCGCAATACGGACACTTGCGCACGCACCACGGAAAATGCACATACAGCGCCAGCGGCGGCAGCGACGTCAACCGGATGCTGCCCGGCGACGTGAAGGCCTTGATGACGCCGTTGCCGATATCGGCAGGCACGGGTTTGATCGGAATCACGCTTCCTCCGTCAGGCGCTCGAGCAGTTGCCGCAACGCAATCGCCCGATGGCTGCTGGCGTTCTTCACCGCCGGTTCGAGTTCGGCGGCGCTCGCATTCAGCGCGGGCAGAAAGAAGTACGGGTCGTAGCCGAAACCATGTGCGCCGCGCGGCGCGTCCAGCATTTCGCCATGCCAGCGGCCTTCGGCGATCAGCGGCTCGGGATCGTCCGCGTGACGCACCAAAGCCAGCACACAGAAGTAATACGCGCGCCGGTCGGTTTCGCCTCGCAACGCCGACATGAGATGGGCATTATTCGCCGCGTCGCTCTTTTCGCCGCCGGCGAGTTGTGCGTAGCGCGCCGAATAGACGCCCGGCGCGCCACGCAGCGCGCGCACGCAGAGGCCCGAGTCGTCGGCGAGCGCGGGCAGGCCGGTCAGCTTCGCAGCGTGGCGCGCCTTGGCCAGCGCGTTTTCAACGAACGTGGGGTGCGGCTCCTCAGCCTCCGGCACGTTCAGCTCGCCTTGCGGAATCAGGTCGATGCCGGCCGCGCCGAGCAACGCCGCAAACTCGCGCAGCTTGCCCGCGTTGTTCGACGCCAGCACGACTTTCTTCAACGGCGAAGCGGATGCGGCTGCGCCATTGTTTTGACTCACCTCATTCACCCTTTTGCTCCAGCGCCGCTTTTTGCTTCGCGATCAGCGTATTGATGCCGTCGCTTGCCAGATCCAGCAGCGCGTTCATTTCGTCGCGCGAGAAGGGCACGCCTTCGGCGGTGCCCTGAATTTCGACGAAGCCACCCGCGCCCGTCATCACCACGTTCATGTCGGTGTCGCACTGCGAGTCTTCGTCGTAGTCGAGGTCGAGCATCGGCAGTCCGTCGTACACGCCTACCGAAATCGCCGCGACGAAGTCGGTGATCGGCGAGCTTTCGATGCGGCCCGTGGCCAGCAGTTTGGCCACCGCGTCATGCGCCGCTACGAACGCGCCGGTGATGCTGGCCGTGCGCGTCCCGCCGTCGGCCTGGATCACGTCGCAATCGATATGCAGCGTGCGCGCGCCGAGCTTTTCCAGATCGAACACCGAGCGCAGCGCGCGGCCGATCAGGCGCTGGATTTCCTGGGTGCGGCCAGTCTGCTTGCCGCGGGCGGCTTCGCGGTCGCTGCGGGTGTGCGTGGCGCGCGGCAGCATGCCGTATTCGGCAGTGAGCCAGCCCTGGCCGCGGTCGCGCAGAAACGACGGCACGCTCTCGGCGATGCTCGCCGTGCAGATCACTTTCGTATCGCCGAATTCGACCAGCACGGAACCCTCCGCGTGCTTCGTATAGTGGCGCGTAATGCGCACGTCGCGCAGCTGATTGGCCTGGCGGCCGCTGGGGCGTTGGGTGTCGTTGGTCATGTTGGAATCGGTCAGGAAGAAAAGCAGGAGGGAAAGCGCGATTTTACAGCCGATCGGGCGAGGCGGCTGCCCGCATGTGCCTTGGCTCTCCAAGGGGCTCATCGCCAAAAATGGGATAATGGCGTTTCCCCGCCCCGCGTCTCGTACACGCCGGGCGATTCGAGTCTCCGGCCATCGTCGAACGCATGGCCACAATCGCGAGAAATACGATGATCTACAGCATGACTGGCTATGCGAGCGCCACGCGCGAACTCGTCCCGGCCTCGGGCACAGGCGGCGTGAGCGTATCGGTCGAACTGCGCACCGTGAACTCACGCTTTCTCGACCTGAACTTCCGTATGCCGGAAGACGTGCGCGTGTGCGAACCCACGCTGCGCGAAATGTTGATGAACAAGCTGTCGCGCGGCAAGGTCGATATCCGTATCAATCTGCAACGCAGCGAACAGTCCGCCAACGCGGGATCGATCAATCGCGACGCGCTTGCGCAACTCGCGCTGCTCGAACGCACGGTGCTCTCCACTTTTCCGGAAGCAGGGCGCCTGCGCACCGGCGAAATTTTGCGCTGGCCTGGCATTCTGGCCGAAACCGGCGTGGCGCCCGAAGTGCTGCGCGACGCCGTGCTCGCCTGCGGCAAGCAGGCCATCACCGACCTGATCGACGTGCGCGCCCGCGAAGGCGCGCAACTGGCGACCATGCTGCTCGCCAACGTCACCGAAATGGAAGCGATCGTCACGAAGATCACGCCGCTCGTGCCGGAACTGATCGCCAAGCATCAGCAGAAGATTGTCGAACGCTTGCAGGAAGCGCTGGGCATCGCCGCGCCGGATACGGCGGCGACGAGCGTCTCGCGCGAAGAAATCAACGAACGGATTCGCCAGGAAGTGACGATGTACGGCATCCGTATCGACATCGCGGAAGAACTGTCGCGCCTCACGGCTCACCTGAACGAAACGCGTCACGTGATCCAGAAGGGCGGCAAGGTCGGCAAGCGCCTCGACTTCATGATGCAGGAACTCAACCGCGAAGCGAACACGCTCGGTTCGAAGGCGGCCGCGAAGGAACTGGCGGATTCGTCGATGACCCTGAAGCTGCTCATCGAGCAGATGCGCGAGCAAGTACAGAATCTGGAATAAGGCTGGAGCACCACACAAATGACCGACCACCACACCCGCGAAACGCCGCGCAATCCGTACGCCGGTGCTTACCCCGGCAACCTGTTCATGGTCGTCGCGCCCTCGGGCGCCGGCAAGTCGACGCTCGTGAACGCGCTGCTCGCCGGCGACGACGCGATCCGTCTGTCGATTTCGTACACCACGCGCCCGCCGCGTCCGAAAGAGCAGGACGGCGAGCACTACCACTTCACGACCGTCGACGATTTCATGAGGCGGCACGACGCCGGTGAGTTTCTGGAAAGCGCGGAAGTGCATGGCAATTACTACGGCACCTCGCGCGTGTGGATCGAAGACCAGATGAAAAGCGGCCATGACGTGCTGCTCGAAATCGATTGGCAAGGCGCGCAGCAGGTGAAAAAGCAGTTTCACAACGCGGTCGAAATCTTCATCTTGCCGCCCTCGCTCGAAGCGCTCGAAGAGCGTCTGAAGAAGCGCGGCCAGGACGAGCCGAACGTGATCACGCGGCGGCTGCTCGCGGCCGGCAGTGAGATGGCGCACGCGGCGGAAGCGGAGTACGTGGTGATCAACGAGAAGTTCGATCGCGCGCTCAGCGAACTGCAATGTCTCGTGGCGGCGACGCGTTCGCGCTTCGCCTCGCAATACGCGCGCCACACGCAGCTTTTCGTGCAGCTCGGCATTCACCTGCCACACGCGTGAGCGCGGCGGTGACGCCAGCACATAAGGTAGAATAAGCAACATACTGAGAAGGAACCCAACATGGCCCGCATTACCGTCGAAGACTGCCTCAAACAGATCCCGAACCGTTTCGAACTCGCGCTTGCCGCAACCTATCGCGCGCGTCAGCTCGCGCAAGGCCACACGCCGAAGATCGAAAGCCGCGACAAGCCCACGGTCGTCGCGCTGCGCGAAATCGCGGCGGGTCAGGTCGGCGTCGAAATGCTGAAGAAGGTGCCTGTTTAAGGCGCACTGTTCCGTTTTCGATTGCGCATTGCCACACCTGTAATTGATCCACGTGCAGACCGGCGTCCAACCCTAACCGCTACGGAGGCGAACATGAGTGCTACCCCGCCCACCGCCACGGAAGTGGAACACGACGTCGACTCACCCTCGTCTGCACGCAAGTACATCGACGCGGTCCTCGAACAGTCGTTTCGCCATCTGTTCGGCCCGACCGCCACGCCGGAGCAACCGCGCCGGCATGACGTCGTCTCCATTGCCAAGCTGACCTCCGCCTTGTCCGGCTATCTGCAGCCGGAAGAGATCAAGGACGTCAAGGCGGCCTTCCATTTCAGCGACGAAGCCCACCTCGGCCAGTACCGCCAGAGTGGCGAGCCGTACATCACGCATCCGGTCGCCGTCGCGGAAATCTGCGCCGGTTGGAATCTCGACGCGCAGTCGATCATGGCGGCGCTGTTGCATGACGTGATGGAAGACCAGGGCGTGACCAAGGCCGAACTCGCCGAGCGTTTCGGCGCGAAGGTCGCGGAACTGGTCGATGGGTTGTCCAAGCTGGACAAGATGGAGTTTCGCAATCGCGAAGAGGCGCAGGCGGAAAACTTCCGCAAGATGCTGCTCGCCATGGCGCGCGACGTCCGCGTGATCCTGGTGAAGCTCGCCGACCGGCTGCACAACATGCGCACGCTGGGCGCGGTGCCGCCGGAGAAGCGCCGGCGCGTGGCGCGCGAAACGCTGGATATCTACGCGCCGATCGCTCACCGGCTCGGCCTGAACAATACCTATCGCGAGCTGCAGGACCTGAGCTTCGCGAACTTCAATCCGCATCGGTACGCCACGCTCGAAAAAGCCGTCAAGGCGGCGCGCGGCAACCGGCGTGAAGTGGTCGGCAAGATTCTCGAGTCGGTGCAGCGCGCCATTGCCGATGCGAAGCTCGACGCCGAAGTCACTGGTCGCGAGAAAACCATCTTCAGTATCTACAAGAAGATGCGCGACAAGCAGTTGTCGTTCTCGCAGGTGCTCGACGTGTACGGCTTCCGTGTGGTCGTGGATAGCGCGCTGGAGTGCTACACCTGCATCGGCGCGTTGCATGCGCTGTACAAGCCCGTGCCGGGCAAGTTCAAGGATTACATCGCGATCCCGAAGGTGAACGGCTATCAGTCGCTGCACACCACGCTGGTCGGCCCGTTCGGTGCGCCGATCGAGTTTCAGGTGCGCACGCGCAAGATGCACGAAATCGCCGAAGCGGGCGTGGCCGCGCACTGGCTGTACAAGAACGGCGGCGCGGATCTGAACGATGTGCAGAAGCGCGCGCATCAATGGCTCAAGTCGCTGCTCGACATTCAAAGCGAAGCGGGCGATTCGAGCGAATTTCTCGAGCACGTCAAGATCGATCTGTTCCCGGACGCGGTCTACGTGTTCACGCCGAAGTCGAAGATCATGGCGCTGCCGCGCGGCGCCACGGCGCTCGACTTTGCGTACTCGATCCACAGCGACCTGGGCAACCAATGCGTCGCCGTGAAGATCAACAATGAACTGCTGCCGCTGCGCACTGAGTTGAAGAGCGGCGATATCGTCGAAGTTATCACCGCCCCTTATTCGAAGCCGAATCCGGCATGGCTCGGTTTTGTGCGCACCGGCAAGGCTCGCTCGGCGATCCGCCATTACCTGAAGACCATGCGGCTGAACGAATCCGTTCAGCTCGGCGAGCGTCTGGTCGATCAGTCGCTGAAGGGCTATGGGTTGGCGCTCTCGGATGTGACGCCGGAAGCGTGGGAAAAGCTCGTGCAGTGGACCGGCAACAAGAACCGTCAGGAAATTTTCGCGGACATCGGTCTCGGCCGGCGCGTCGCGGCGGTCATGGCCAAGCGCATCGAAGTGCTGATGAGCGGCCGCGACGCCGACGACGACGGCTCGCGCTCCGACAGCAACGCGCCGCATGCGCCGCCGGTCGTCATCACCGGGACCGAGGGGATGTCGGTGCAGCTGTCCGCGTGCTGCCGTCCGATTCCGGGCGACGACATCATGGGCTATATCGGCATTGGCCTCGGCATGGCGATCCACACTACGGATTGCCGTGTTGCGCAGCGTATCCACCGGCGCGATCCGGGCCGCTGGATCGACGTTGCATGGGCGCCGCAACCGGGCCGTCTGTTCGACGTCGCGGTGAAAGTGCTGGTCAAGAACACTAAGGGTGTATTTGCCCGCGTGGCGGCGGATATCACGTCGGCGGACGCCAACATCGTCCACATTGCAATGGACGAGGATCTGTCGCAGGAATCCACCGTGTTGCGCTTCGTGATCCAGGTCAGCGATCGCGTGCACCTGGCCAATGTCATGCGACGGGTGCGGACAAACCCGGACGTCATGCGCATTGCACGGGAGCGACCGAGCGAAGAAGGGCATCACCGTCACGACGGCGGGATGCGGATCGACCGCGAGCGGGCGGATTACTGATCGGCGGCAGTTGCCCTGAGTCGTTTTCGGGGCGCGTCCAATCTCTTCGTTCGAATCTGAACGCACCGGCTACGCGCGAGTCTCACCCGAAACTCAGGGAGAACGCTTGTGAATGTAGCTGACCTCACCGGACTGGCGCTCGATTATTGGGTCGCCCGCAGCCTGCACGACTTCGTGCGCGAAATCCACTTTACCGATAGCGGCGAAACCGTGTCGATTCGCGGCAATGACCGCGGGCGTCCGTGGGATGGCCGTTTCACGCCGTCCACGTCGTGGGAGGCGGCGGCGGCGGTACTGGAGCGCGCGCAGCGGCTCGAGGTGCGCGAGAGAACCCACCGCGGCGCGGCTCACTGCATCGCGGAATTCGAAGGCGGGCACCGCACGGTGGAAGGGCGGGGCGACTCATTGCGGGTCGCGCTCTTGCGGGCGTTCGTCGAAAGCCGTTTCGGCGATACCGTCGGCGATGTGCTGCACGAGGCGCAGGCGCTGACCGGCGGCCGGGCGCAACCGATCGGCGAGCGGGAAATCGCCGGCGATCACGTGGCGGGACATTCGTTTGGAGATGCGCCCAGCCCGGACGGGCAGATCGGGGATATTCAGTCACCGCCACGGTAATGGCAGCATGCTGCGCCGCGGCGGGAAGCTGCGAGGGCGGTGCTGCGGGACAAAAAGGCTGGGGGACAAAAAGCTGAGCGGCAAAAACAAAGGGCCTTCCGATCGGAAGGCCCTCTATAGGTGGTGCGGCTGGCAGGATTCGAACCCACGACCCCTTGGTTCGTAGCCAAGTACTCTATCCAACTGAGCTACAGCCGCACGCTAAACGGGTGATGCTTACTTACTGCACTGAAACTGGGTAAAACGTAAGGGCCTTCCAGGAGGAAGGCCCTCGAATAAGTGGTGCGGCTGGCAGGATTCGAACCCACGACCCCTTGGTTCGTAGCCAAGTACTCTATCCAACTGAGCTACAGCCGCACGCAGAAACGAGATTATAGCAAAGGTTTTGAAAAAGGGAAGCATGTAACTGCGATTTGTCTCATAGTCGTGATCGTGTACCCTTGATAGGCAGTCGCTTGCTGCAGTTACCGGACCATCATGAACAAGGCCTTTGTCAAAGAGTCGAGCGAAGAGAATGACGACGATCTCGACGTCGCCCAGCCGGACGTGCCCGCTGGTACAAAAAACTACATCACGCCCGCCGGCTACCGGCGCATGCGCGACGAACTGCTGCATCTGATCGACGTCGCGCGGCCGGAAGTGGTCAAGCTGGTCTCGTGGGCCGCCTCAAACGGCGATCGCTCCGAAAATGGCGATTACATCTACGGCAAACGCCGCTTGCGCGAGATCGACCGACGCATCCGTTTTCTCACCAAGCGCCTCGATCTTGCTGAAATCGTCGACAGCAGTAAGCAGGAGAACGTCGACCAGGTGTTCTTCGGCGCGGCTGTCGAGTACGCGACCGAAGATGGCGAGGTGCACACGGTGACGATTGTCGGTGTCGACGAAGTCGATCTGGATATCGGCCACGTGAGCTGGATTTCGCCGATTGCGCGGGCGCTGCTGAAGGCGAAAATCGGCGATACGGTGACGTTGTATACCCCTGCCGGCCCGCAGCCGATCGACATACTGGACGTCAAATATCCTCCGCCTGATGCCGGCGGTTAGGCCGGGCTCCAATGCGCGGTCTATCGTGTTCTAACCAGGAACCTCGGGCGACGCGGCATAAAAAAAGGCGCCGCAAACGGCGCCTTCGACACTGCGGTTACGCTACGCAGCTTTAGAAGCGGTGACGCAAACCTGCGGTCACAGCAATTTGCTTGTTGTTGCTCGAAGCGGCCAAGCCGTTGATGTCGGCATCGACGATAGCGTTTTCGTTGACTTGCTGGTACTCGCCTTGCAGATACACGTCGGTACGCTTGGACAGCGCGTACGCGGTTTGCAGGTTGAACTGGTTCCAGTGCGGGCGCGTGCCAGCCAGGCTTGCGCGGGTGTACGTGTACGAACCGGCAATGCTGACCGCCGGCGTCAGCGCGTAACGAGCGTTCGCTTCGAAGTTCTGGAAGTGAGCGCTGTTGTTAGCGAAGCCGATACCGCCCGTTTGACCGGATGCGCTAGCGCCGATACCGGCGAGGCTCGACAGGTTGGTTTGCGAGTACACCAGGCCGACCGTTGCCGGGCCGAACGAGTAGTTGGCACCCGCGCCCCACGTTTGCTGCCGACCCGCGAAGAACGTGTTGTCGCTCGACACCGCGCCACCCGAGTTGAACGCCGCAGCCGCGCTGGTCGCGCCGTTGCTGTTCAGTTGCAGGTAAGCAGCGGCAAGGTTCAGGCCGCCCCAGTTGTACGATGCGCCCGCGCTGTAGGCGCGGTTGTTCGCGAAGCCATCGGCCTGGTTCGAGAAGCCGTACAACGCGCCGAACTTGAAGCCGCCGTAGTTCACGCTTTGGTACTTGACCGAGTTGTTGACGCGGAACGAGTTGTTCAGGTTGTCATTGTCGAACGGGTGCGCGAACTGCGTGCCGCCGTATTGCGTACCGGTCAGAGCCAGCGGGCCGACGTAGTCGACCATGCTGTCATATTGACGGCCCAGGGTGACGGAGCCGAACTGATCGCTCGTCAGGCCCACGAACGCTTGACGACCGAATTCGCGGCCACCTTGCTTGAGCGTGCCGTCATTGATGCCGAAGCCGTTTTCCAACGTGAAAATGGCCTTCAGACCACCGCCAAGATCTTCGGAACCGCGCAGGCCCCAGCGGCTGCCGTTCACCGAGCCGCTCGTTTCTTGCCAGTTGCTATGACCGTGCTGGTTGTTCGTATAGGTGATGCCGGCGTCGAGCAAGCCATACAGCGTGACGCTGCTTTGGGCGTGAGCAGCCGTTGCGAAAACCCCCGTGAGGGCCGCGACCATGAGTGTCTTTTTCATTTTGTAACTCCGAGAGCGAGAGTGGGTATGAACCCAGGCTTAAGGAGACCTTCACGCGGGCGCTGCGAGAGGCGTAATCCGAGTGAGAAGCGCGGTGAACCAAATCGCGCCGGTTTCCGGTTAGGCAGAGTGTAGAGAGACACTTCGCGAATTGGACGTTCCGATTTGCGCAATAAAGTATTACGCGTTCGGAAACGATATGCGAATGCAGTTTAAGCCTTATAAACAAAGGCTTCCGGCGGTTTTGAAGGGATGGGGAATGCGAGGAGGTGAACTTGCGTTGCTGATCCGCGACAATAATCGATGCAAAAAAACAACGCAATAATTCGTAAAAATAGGATTGTTGTTGTTACTGAAATAGATGATTGTTATTTGTGTGAATAATCGAAATGGGCTGAAACGCTATACTGAAAGTTCTGCTTTCCGAAGCAGACTTTTTCGTTGACGAGAAAGATCTCCAAACCTTTGTCGGCGCGACTTCCCAGTCGCGCTTTTTTTCGTCCGCGCGCCGCACTCGCTAATTGGCAAATGCGATCAGTGTGCCGGCGCAGTACCGTCCTGTTCGTCCCAGTTGTCCGTGGTGGCGACGCTCCAGTCCTCCATGACATAGCGGCGCGCGTCCATGGGCGACGACAGGAGGTTCTGCCAATGATCGCCGTGCCACATGGGATCGAATTCGAATGCGGACGGTGTTTCGGCGAGCGGCGCGGATGCGCCGGAAGGCGTGTTCGCGTGCGAGTGGGTCAGCCAGGTCACGAGACGACGAATTTCGTTGAACAGCATGGCAATCTCCTAAAGCGCGTTACTACTGACTACTGCTCTCAATCATCCCGTCGTGAATGCGATGCAGCAAGTCGGACAAACACTTACTGAAAACATGGATTGTTACATGACTCGCATACCACGGAAGTTTTTCCCGTTTTAGAGCATGCTTCGCAACCGGACAAGTAATAATGACGTGTAGTTATTCGGTTTTTACTGAATAATGTAATGAGGGATTTTATTAAAATGAGGCAGCTTTATCGGGTAGCGCGATAAACGTATATGAAAATTTCGCTTGACGGAATTTCGTCGTTCCCCGTATAACGGCAATTCCGATTATCGCCCGACAGATCCTGTCGCATGGGCAGGTGATATTCGGCATGAGGGCAATGCCCGATTTTAAAAAATCATTGAGGGAAACTGGAAAATGGAAACGGGTATCGTCAAATGGTTCAACGATGCTAAGGGCTTTGGCTTCATCACGTCGGATTCGGGCGGCGAAGATCTCTTCGCGCACTTTTCGGAGATTCGCGCTGACGGTTTCAAATCGCTGAAAGAAAACCAGCGCGTCTCGTTCGACGTCAAGGCGGGCCCGAAGGGCAAGCAGGCAGCGAACATCCAGCCGCTGTAATAGCCGGCTCTGCTGATCCGTGTTCCGCCTAACAGCGCAGTGCGTGCAGGCCCTCGCAAAACGCGAGGGTTTTTTATGTCGTTTATTGTCTTTCCGCGGAAGACTGATTTGACTATCTGGTGCGGAATGATTTGAATGGCACAGAGAATCACCGAATACCTTCGGCGCAGTTCCTGGAAGTTCGCCGCGAAGAAACATAACGAGTGATCGTTTTAGTGCCGCCGCTCGCCCGCGCGAAAACAGTGTGTTCGCGCCTCGCGGGGCAAACGTAATACGATGCCGTCCGGGTCCACCGGGGCCAACTGGTGCATACTTGCCGCAAAGCCACGCGTCCAAAGTATCCTTTTCCATGTCTGAACAGTTTTTGCCGGAACCGGCCCTGAATGGTCCGATCGTATTCGTCGACCTTGAAACTACTGGCGGCTCGACTGCCGAGCATCGCATCACCGAGGTCGGCGTGGTCGAAGTCGGACCTGCCGGCGTGTCGCGCTGGAGCAGTCTGGTCGACCCTCAACAACCGATTCCCTCGTTTATCCAGCAGCTCACCGGCATCACGAATGCGATGGTGCGGGGAGCGCCGACTTTCGAGGCTATCGCCCCCGCTCTTTTTGAGCGTCTGAACGGCAAACTGTTCGTGGCGCATAACGCCAGTTTCGATCGTGGTTTTCTGCGCGGCGAGTTTCGCCGGGCAGGATTGGCGTTCGATCCCGATGTGCTGTGCACCGTGCGTTTGTCGCGCGCATTGTTCCCGGCCGAGAAACGCCACGGTCTCGACGCTCTGGTTGAACGCCACACGCTCGTGCCGTCTGACCGTCACCGGGCACTCGCCGACGCCGATCTGATCTGGCAATTCTGGCAGCGTCTGCACGGCCTCGTGCCGCTCGACGTACTGCGCGCCCAGATCGAGCGCAGCACGCGGCGGTATCGGCTTGCCGGCGACATCACGGAAGATCTGCTCGACACCGCGCCTGCAGGTTGTGGCGTGTATGCATTCTACGGAGACCAGGACATGCCGCTGTATGTCGGACGAAGTGTGCGCGTGCGTCAGCGACTGCGTTCACACCTGACCGGCGAGCGGCGCTCGTCCAAAGATATCCGGCTTGCGCAACAGGTGCGGCGTGTCGAGTGGCGGGCAACCGGCGGCGAATTGGGCGCCATGCTGGCCGAGGCGCAATGGATCGCGAAGTTGCGCCCCGGCCATAACAGGTTGCCGCGTGTCGCAAAGAGCGATCCGGCGGATGCGCCCTGGCCGTTCGAGGGGCCGATCGTCTTCGAGGAGCGGGAGGAGGCGTCGCAGGCGCGCGCGTTTCATGTCGTCGACCGGTGGCGCTATGTGGGCCATGCGGCGTCGCTCGCGCAGGCCGCCGAATTGCATGCGTCGAACGCTGAGGGAGCATTTGAACTGTCGACGTACCGCATTTTGCAAAGCCATCTTGCCCGCGGCTTGCGTGTGATGCCGCTGGGCGTATCGAGCGTGACGCCCGTGGCGAATGTAGCTTGACAGAGTCAGCCGGTTGGGAATTGGGCGGCTTCGTTGTACCTCGCTTGGTTTCCAGCCTATAGATCTCCGGCCGTTCAGGACGGACAAGTACACGCGGCCGCTGCGCCAGACTGTCAAGCTTCAGGCTGCGCGCTCCACGCCGCCACCCATTAGCCCGTCGCGCCCACTCCGCCCGTTTCACACACGTGACCAAGGGCGCGAGTCAAGGCGCTCGAACGAAGCGAATCGTAGCGCGTCAGCGACTTCCAGTTGGCTAGCGATTGCGCAACGCGCGACGGACAATCCGGAGCAGCGCGCAGCGGTTGCACGCGTGCAAGGCCGGCCATGAGCGATTGTGTCAGCCGGTCCAACTGCGGTCTCGTGCTGCTCGCCAGATCGGGCGCGGGGCCTTGCGGCGCTTGCGTGCTGCGCCACGACTCGAACAGGGCGTTTTGCACCTCCTTGCTGGCGTCGATCTGATCCTGGAAGAAGGCGCGGGCGAATGTAGGGTCGACGTTTGCCGCGACGGCGCGCTTTTCGACATCGGCGAGGAGCGCTTTCTCGCGCGGCGTGTCGGTGATGTCCTGGTGATTCGCCCACTTCCAGCGCGCCACCGGTTCCGCGAGCGCGAGACGCTGCGAAGCGAGCGCAATCAGATTGGTGAGCGCAGTGTCGTCGCCATCCGCGAGAGCGGGAACTGGCGTGAATGCGAGGGTAGCGAAGAGCGCGAGCGCGCATGACGCGCCGAAGCGGTACGAACGATTCATGGAAGATGGCAGTGGCCAAACGGCCGCGGAGGAAAAACCAGAAGAATAGACGATGCGCCGCTCGTACGGCGTCTCTTCGTTTTCACGCAAAGCTAACGGCGCCGAAAGCTAACGGCGCCGAAAGCAAACGACGCCGGCAATGCTGGCAATACTTCCGCCTGGCATCCAGAAGGCGAGCAAAAACATGCGCGAGCCGCTCGACCAGGCTCGTGCCAATCAGGCGGATTTACCCCGCGTCACGATATCGGGCAAAACACGAGAAACTGGACGCGTGCAAGCATTCGCCGCGCGCCGCGCGCCGCGCGCGCGGACTCCGATGCTGCATCGCGCAACTGCACAGTTACTTCGAATCGCACGACTTGCGTTGTTCGTCGAAAAAGGCGCGAACGTGCTCAGGCAGTTCTGCACCCAGAAACTCGACGCCAGCGGGTTCCGGATCCGGGCAAAAGACTTTATCCGGGGTCGGAACTTTCGGTGGTTTGGCATCCATGATCTTTCTCCTTTACAAACCGATTATCTGCCTCGGTCCCCGTTTTGCACCAGAGCCTGATGCGGGTCACATCTTGTTTGTTGCTTTAACGGCACAGGCCAACAATGGAACGGAATGTTTGAATAGAATTTATCGGTTCACTGTTGATGCACCGATTGGTTCGTTGCCGGTCAGACCAGTCCGCTAATTCTTCGACGTCCTTCCCAGCCTTGTCCCACGGGCGATTGAGCGCATAGCCGCGGTTTTTGTGCGGCACTCACTTTCTACTGAGTTATATCAGCCAGTAGTCGCGGATTTTGTGCGCTGCCGCATCGGCAGGATTTTCTTCTTAATGGGCCGAACGTTCGTTAATTACCGAGCGCTTCAGTCCGGGCACATTCAGCCCTCATTGTTTCGTAAACGATCGGTTTGCGGGTTTCGTTGACGAGAAAAACACTTTTCTTGATTTGTGCGTGAATAAATCGGCCCAGCGGCGCAGTGCGAACGGTGGGCTTTTGTCGTTCGCTTTTCATGTGCGTTAGGCGTGGGAGTTTTCACCGGCACCGGGTAGGCGGCTGGTTTGCCGGTGAAGTCGACTTGAACTTGGCTGAACGAAAAGCGCGGCGCTCGCTAGCGCGCACGCTTCCTTTGCAATCACGCTACGAGTTGCTGCCGCAGATAGTCGGCTGTGCGGCTTTCTTTGACCTGCACGACCTGGGCCGGCGTGCCGCTCGCCACGATCTTGCCGCCGGCGTCGCCGGCGCCCGGGCCGACGTCGATGACCCAGTCGCTCTGCGCGGCGACCCGCATGTCGTGCTCGACGACCACCACCGTATTGCCCGCATCCACGAGTCCCTGCAATTGGACCATGAGCCGGTCGACGTCGGCGGGATGCAGGCCGGTGGTCGGTTCATCGAGGATGTACAGCGTGTCGCCGCGTTGCGCGCGTTGCAGTTCGGTGGCGAGTTTGATGCGCTGCGCTTCGCCGCCGGACAATTCGGTGGCCGGCTGGCCAAGCCGCAGATAGCCGAGGCCGATGTCGCGCAGCACGTTTAACGCGCGCATCACGCTGCCTTCGTCGGCGAAGAAGTCGCAGGCGGCGTCGACGGTCAGGCCGAGCACCTCGGCGATGTTTTTATCGCGCCATGTGATTTCGAGCGTCTGCGTGTTGTAGCGCGTGCCGTGACACGTCGAGCAAGGCGCATAGACGCTCGGCAGAAAAAGCAGTTCGACGCTGACAAAGCCTTCGCCTTCGCAAGTCGGGCAACGGCCTTGCGCGACGTTGAACGAAAAGCGGCCCGCGCTGTAGCGGCGCTTGCGGGCGAGCGGCGTGTCGGCGAACAGCTTGCGCACGTGGTCGAACAGGCCAGTGTAGGTGGCGAGGTTGGAGCGCGGCGTGCGGCCGATCGGTTTCTGGTCGACGCGCACGAGCCGCCGTACCGCATCCATGCCTTCGGCGATGTGGCCGCCGGTCGGCACGTTGGTCGCGGCGAGCAGCGGGTCTTGCTCGTCGTCGTCCGGATTGTCGAAGACGCGTCCAAGGCGGCTTGCGACCAGCTCGGGCAGTGCCTGGCTGACGAGACTCGATTTGCCCGAGCCCGACACGCCCGTAACGGCCGTCAGGCAGCCGAGCGGAAACGCGGCGTCCAGTCCATGCAGATTGTTGCGCGTGATGCCGGCGAGCCGCAGCCAGCCGGCAGGTTCGCGCGGGCTGCGTTTCACCGGCGCAGGCGGCGCGAATAGATGGCGACGCGTTTGCGACGCTTCGACCTGCGCGAGTCCGGCGGGCGGGCCGCTATACACCACATGGCCGCCGGCTTCGCCGGCCGCCGGGCCGACGTCGACCAGCCAGTCGGCGCGCCGCATCATCTGCAAATCGTGTTCTACGACGAACAGCGAATTGCCCGCCGCCTTCAATCCCTGCAGCGCGCTGAAGAGCGCTTCGCCATCGGCGGGATGCAGGCCGGCCGATGGCTCATCGAGCACGTACACGACGCCGAACAATTGCGACGACAACTGCGTGGCGAGTCGCAAGCGCTGCAATTCGCCGGAAGACAGCGTGGGCGTGCTGCGCTCCAGCGCGAGGTAACCGAGGCCCAGATCGACCAGCGTCGTCAGGCGTTCGAGCAGTTCGGCCGCGATGCGCTGGGCAGCGACGCGCTTCTCCTCCGACAGGTTCGGCGTGCGTCGTACGTCGGGCGAGGCTTTGTGCGCGGAACCGCCTGCCGCGACCCGCTTATCGACGGCATCGCGCATGGCGCTCTTGCTGAGCACGCTGCCTTTACCGGTGGTTTTGCTCGCGCTGTTGCCAGCATTCGCGGCGTCCGGTTCCGGCCATTCGCCGCGCGCGATCGGTTCGAGCATCGCGGCGAGCCGCGCGAGCGGCAATTGTGAGAATTCGCCGATATCGAGTCCGGCGAACTTCACCGACAGCGCTTCTTTCTTGAGCCGCTTGCCATGGCAGGTCGGGCACACGCTGCCGACCATGAACTGCGACACGCGTTTTTTCATCAGGGCGCTTTGGGTGTTCGCGAACGTGTGCAGCACGTAGCGGCGCGCGCCGGTGAAAGTGCCCTGATAGCTCGGCTCGTCTTTGCGTTTGAGCGCGGCGCGGGTTTCCTTGGGAGTAAGGCCGGCGTAGACGGGCACGGTGGGCTGTTCGTCGGTGAAGAGGATCCAGTCGCGGTCCTTTTTCGGCAAGTCGCGCCACGGTGTATCGACGTCGTAGCCGAGTGTCACCAGAATGTCGCGCAGATTTTGTCCGTGCCATGCGGGCGGCCACGCGGCAATCGCGCGCTCGCGAATGGTCAGCGAGTCGTCGGGCACCATCGACTTTTCGGTGACTTCGTACACGCGGCCAAGTCCATGGCAAGTCGGACAGGCGCCCTGCACCGTGTTCGGCGAGAAGTCTTCGGCGAACAGCATGGGTTGCTTCGGCGGATAGTCGCCAGTGCGCGAATACAGCATGCGCACGAGGCTCGACAGCGTGGTCACGCTGCCCACCGACGAGCGTGCGCTCGGCGTGCCGCGCTGCTGCTGCAACGCAACTGCGGGCGGTAGGCCCTCGATGGCGTCGACTTCAGGCACGCCGACCTGCTCGATCAGGCGCCGCGCATACGGCGCGACCGATTCGAAATAGCGCCGCTGCGCCTCGGCGTAAAGCGTGCCGAACGCTAGCGACGATTTGCCCGAACCGGACACGCCGGTGAACACGACCAGCGCGTCACGCGGAATTTGCACGTCGACGTTTTTCAGGTTGTGTTCCCGAGCGCCGCGCACGCGCACGAAACCAGTGAATGTGGTTGAGCCGGAAGCGGGCGGTGCCGGGCGAGGCTTGTTGCGAATGGCGTCCATATCGATGAATAGCGGATGAGCGAGGCCTGCTGGGGCGGGCGAACGCTTGAGAGATTGCACGGAACATGCCCGACGAATTGGTGATGATGCCAGTGAACGGTAAGGGCGGCGCACGCGTTACGTTAAGCAGGATCCACCGCCTATCATGGATAACAGCTATCTGAGATGCAGGGTGCGGTGGATAACGGACGCGCCGCCGCCAGCGCGGAAGATGGCAGTCTTCGCCCTTCGGAGAGTTTCGCCATGGAAAACGCTGTGTACTGGAAAGGTCGTCAGGTCGGAATCGAGTGCGCCGGCCGGATTTTGTGGTTTTCTTCGGCGCCGCAGGAAGCGGTCGCGGCCTACGGCCCTCAGCGGGCGGAGCCGGCGCGTGTGGAAGACTCGATCGTGGCGCGTAATCTTTTCGTGACGGCGCAGTTCGACCGGCCGGGGTTTTGAGGATGAGACGGCGGTGCGGTGTGCTTTCGCTGTAGTGAGCGCAGAGGCGGGAAAGCAGGCTTGGAAAACAAAAAGCCCAGTCACGAGGACTGGGCTTTTTGCTTGAATCTTGTTGGTGCCGGAAAGAGGAATCGAACCCCCGACCTTCGCATTACGAATGCGCTGCTCTACCGTCTGAGCTATTCCGGCATCAGGAGAAACGAGATTATATGGACTTCTTTAGGAGTTTGGCAAGCCCCTGAACTCACTTTTTTGCTTCGAGATGGTAGCGGGTGACCCGGTCCACTTCGTTCTTCGAGCCGAGGAATACGGCCACGCGCTCATGCAGGCTCTTCGGCTGGATGTCCAGAATGCGTTTCTCGCCATTGGTCGCAGCGCCGCCTGCCTGCTCGACGATGAACGCCATCGGATTCGCCTCGTACATCAGGCGGAGTTTGCCTGGCTTGTCCGGCGTGCGCTTGTCGGCCGGATACATGAAGATACCGCCGCGGTTCAGGATACGGTGCACGTCCGCCACCATCGACGCGATCCAGCGCATGTTGAAGTCGCTTTGGCGCGAGCCGTCCTTGCCGGCCTTCAACTCGCCGATGTATTGCTCGACCGGCGGATACCAGTGACGCTCGTTCGAAGCGTTGATCGCATATTCACGCGTTTCGACCGGAATGCGCATGTCGCTTTGCGTGAGCACCCACGACCCGAGCTCACGGTCGAGCGTGAAGCAGTTCACGCCGTTGCCCGTGGTCAGCACCAGCACGGTTTGCGGACCATACACCGCATAACCCGCGGCGACCTGCTGCGTGCCCGGTTGCAGGAACGACTGTTCCGTAGGCTGCTGGCCGTCCGGGCAGCGCAACACGGAGAAGATGGTGCCGATCGAAACATTGACGTCGATGTTCGACGAGCCGTCGAGCGGATCGAACACGAGCAGGTATTCGCCCTTCGGATAGTTCGCCGGGATCGGGAAAAACTGCTCCATTTCCTCGGACGCCATGCCCGCGAGGTTGCCGCCCCATTCATTCGCTTCGAGCAGGATTTCGTTCGACAGGATGTCGAGCTTCTTCTGCACTTCGCCTTGAACGTTCTCGCTGCCCGCCGTGCCAAGCGCATCGCCCAGCGCGCCCTTGCTGACGTGATAGCTGATCGCCTTGCACGCACGCGCGACGACTTCGATCAAAAGGCGCAGATCGGCCGGCAGGTTGTTGGTCTCGCGCTGCTGCTCGATCAGGTACTTCGTGAGAGTGGTACGACGTTGCAAAGCCATTGCTGTACTCCGGGAAGGCTTGAGGAATATTCCGATTTTAACCGTTCGTTGTGTCCGCTCCGTGCTTTTGCGCGCGAACCGTGTGCGGCAATGCCGCCGGGCATACCGACGCGTGGCGAAAATCAGGTTTTGCGGCGCGCTTTGCCGGCCGTAAGTTTGCCGCTTACGCTCGCCGCAAGCGCCGCGGCCCGGGCGTGTTCGCTCGACACCTTGGGCATTTTCGGGCGGTCCGCCTTCGGCATGGGTTCGATTTCACGTTCGATCTGTTCGCCGGCGGCGGCGGTGGCGACGCGCAGGTCGTAAGCGATTTGCAGGTTGAGCCAGAACTGCGCGCTGGCGCCGAAGTAGCGTTCGAGCCGCAGCGCCGTGTCGGCCGAGACGGCGCGCCTGCCGCGCACCACGTCGTTGATGCGCGGCGCCGGTACGCGCAGCGCCAGCGCCAGCGCATTGACGGACATGCCGAGCGGTTCGAGGAACTCGCTGTACAGAATCTTGCCCGGATGGATTTCCGGGATGCTCTTGCCAGTGTCGATATCCGAGAAATCGATGTTATCCAGATCGGAGCGTTTGATGACCATGCCGGTCTCCCAATAGTCAGTGATAGTCGACAATCTCGACATTGAGCGCCTCCCCGTCGACGAAATGAAAACAGATGCGCCATTGCGCATTGATCCGGATACTCCATTGCCCGCTGCGCTGGCCTTGCAGCGCTTCCAGCCGGTTGCCCGGCGGCGCGTGCAGGTCGCGGACGGACTCTGCGGCGTCGATCATGAGCAGCTTGCGGTAGGCGAGCGTTTGCATGTGAAGCGGCAGTGAGTACACGAACTTGCCCTGAAAAATTCTCGCCGTAGCTTTGTCGCCGAATGTCGTGATCATGGGATGATATAACGCGATGCGTTAAACGTAAACCGTTAAGTGAATGCGTTTACTTTCACCCCACCGGCGCGAGCCGACCAGTCGTCCGGATGGCCAACGTTGCAGCCGCGCGGCGCCTTGTGGGCGAGCGCAAGGCGAAAAAAAGCCGGCAACAGGTGCCGGCTCTTTGAAGCGACAACAGCACTCAGGCGCGCATCATGCCAACGCTTTCTCCACGATCTCGCGCACGTCGCGCGATTTCACCTGCGCGGCCACTTTCTCCAGTGCCGCACGCATGCCGTCGCGCAGCGTCGGCGTGAAGCGGCGCCACAATTCCAGCGAGCGGGCGAGGCGGGCGGCCACTTGCGGATTGATGGCGTCGAGCGCGATCACCTGATCGGCCCAGAACGCATAGCCCGAACCGTCTTCGGCATGGAACTGCGCCGGGTTCGCCGCGCAGAAGCTGAAAATCAGCGAGCGCGCGCGATTCGGGTTCTTCAGGTTGAAGGCCGGGTGGGCCATCAGCTTGCGCACGATGTCGATCACCGGACGTTGCGCGCTGCCGCGCTGCGTGGCCTGCAACGCGAACCACTTGTCGATCACGAGCGGTTCCTTTTCGAAGCGCCGATAGAAGTCGTCCAGCGCCTGCTGCGCCTCGGCGCTGCCGCCATTGGCCGCCGACGCATTGAGCAACGCGGACAATGCCGCCGCACGGTCGGTCATGTTGTTCGCCGAGTCGTACTGCGCGGACGCGAGACGCACGGCTTCGGCCGGATCGTCGAGTTCAGCGAGATACGAGAGCGCGAGGTTCTTCAACGCGCGATGACCGGACGCTTCCGGCGTGGCCTCGTATGCGCCCGGCGTGCGATGCTGCTCGTACACCTTGAGCCAGTCGCTCTTGAGCGCATTGGCGAGACGCTCGCGCACGAATTGCCGCGCGGCATGCACAGCGGCCGGATTCGATTCGGCCATCTGTTCGGCCAGATACGCTTCCGAAGGCAGCATCAATGCCAGTTCGCGGAACGACGGCGAGAGCGTTTCGTCGGTCAGCACGCGTGCGAACGCGGCGACCACGGAATCGTCGAGTTGCAGCGACACGCCCGTGGCGGCGCGTCCGGCGAGTGTGAGCAGTTCGCGCGTGGCGAGCCGCTGGCCGGCTTCCCAACGGTTGAACGGATCGCTGTCGTGCGCCAGCAGGAACGCCAGCTGTTCCGCCGAATAGTCGTATTCGACGATCACCGGTGCAGAGAAATTGCGCAGCAGCGAGGGCAGCGGCTCTTGCGCCACGTTGACGAACGTGAAGGTCTGTTCGGTCTGCGTGAATTCGAGCACGCGCGTGGTCGCGTGGCCGGCCTGCGCTTCGCCTTCCAGTTGCAGCGGCAGGTCGCGGCCGTCCTTGCCGATCAAACCGATCGCGAACGGAATCAGCAGCGGACCCTTTTGCGTTTCGCGCGCGGCCGGCGCACCTTCGCCGTAGCCTTGCGTGAGCGTCACGCTGTAACGTTTCTGCGCGGCGTCGTACTGCGTGCGCACGGACACGCGCGGTGTGCCGGCCTGGCTATACCAGCGCTCGAATTGCGCGAGATCGCGGCCGTTCGCGTCGGCGAGCGCGTGACGGAAATCGTCGCAGGTCACGGCCTGGCCATCATGGCGCTTGAAGTACAGATCCATGCCCTTGCGGAAGCCGTCGCGGCCGAACAGGGTCTGATACATCCGCACGACTTCCGAGCCTTTCTCGTAGACGGTCATCGTGTAGAAGTTGTTGATCTCGACGTAGCTTTCCGGGCGCACCGGGTGCGCCATCGGGCCCGCGTCTTCGGCGAACTGCATCTGACGCAGCACGCGCACGTCTTCGATGCGCTTGGTGGCGCGCGCGGCTTCGTCCGTTGCGCCGCCCGCCATGTCGGCCGAGAACTCCTGGTCGCGGAATACCGTGAGGCCTTCTTTCAGGCTCAACTGGAACCAGTCACGGCACGTCACGCGGTTGCCGGTCCAGTTGTGGAAATACTCGTGGCCGACCACGGCCTCGATGTTCGCGAAGTCGGTGTCGGTTGCCGTTTCGGGATTCGCCAGCACGTACTTCGTGTTGAAGATGTTGAGCCCCTTGTTCTCCATCGCGCCCATGTTGAAGTCGCTCACCGCGACGATCATGAAGCGGTCCAGATCGAGTTCGAGCCCGAAGCGTTCCTCGTCCCAGCGGATCGAATGGATCAGCGAATCCATGGCGTGACGGGTCTTGTCCAGATCGTGCGGCTCGACCCACACCTGCAGCAGCTTTTCCTTGCCCGAGCCGCTCTTCACGCGTTCTTCCAGCGCGACGAGCTTGCCGGCGACCAGCGCGAACAGGTAACTCGGCTTTCTGAACGGATCTTCCCAGCGCGCGAAGTGGCGGCCGTCCGGCAAATCGCCTTCTTCGAGCAGGTTGCCGTTCGACAGCAACACCGGATAATCGGCCTTGCTGGCGCGCAGCGTGACCGTGAAGGTCGCCATGACGTCCGGGCGGTCGAGGAAGTAAGTGATGCGGCGGAAGCCCTCGGCCTCGCACTGCGTGAAGAAGTTGCCGCCCGACACGTAGAGGCCCGACAGCGTGGTGTTCTCAGCCGGATTGCAAATGCTGGTGAGCGTGAGTTCGAATTGGTCCGGCACATTGTCGAGCAGCAGGCCGTGTTCGTGCGCGTGCGCATTGGTGAACGGCTGGCCGTCGATCGCGGCGCTGACGAACTCCAGCTGTTCGCCCATCAGTTCCAGATGCGCGGCGCGCGACGCCTCCGGATTGCGACGCACGCGCATCGTGTTCCGGACAACCGTGCGTTCGGGAACCAGATCGAACTCCAGTGCGACGGTGTCGATCAGGAAGGCGGGCGGCGCGTAGTCGGCGCGGCGAATCACATTGGGCGTTGCGGTATCGGCCATGGCGTTCTGTAGTGTTGGAACTCGAGTCGGCAGGCGCGCTTCTGGCGCGCGAGCCGGGCATGTCGAGCCATTGTACAAAGCCTCGGCAAATTGTGCGGAGCGAACTTTTTACCGAATTTACCGGTCAGCGTATTATCGGGCGCCCGCGTGATGAAAAAGCCTGCGCGCCTGCGGGGCCGGTCATGACGGACAATACAGAGACATTGAGAAGCTTCACGAGGTAGACCATGAAATTCGATCGATGGACCCGCCGCGCCACGCTGCTGCTAGCCGCGCTGACGGTGCTGCTTTCCGGCTGCACGACCTACGTGACCACTCAGGTCACGGCCTTCTCCGACTGGAGCGGCAACGACGCCACCCGCACCTATGCATTCACACGGGCCGCGGACCAGCAGAACAATCTCGAACTGAGCACCTACGAGCGCTTTGTCGCGAATGAACTCGCCACGCATGCTTTCCGCCAGGTCGATAGCGGCCAGGCGCGCTATCTGGTCGGACTGTCGTACGGCATCCGTTCGGATATGGTGACGGTCGCGGAGCCGGTGTATTACAACCCCTGGCCCGCGCCGTATTGGGGGCGGCCATTCGATCCTTGGGGTCCGTGGGGACCGTTTCCCACTACGTATGTGAACCAGAGCTATCCGATCTTCACGCATCTGCTGGGCATACGGATCACCGAGCGGGCAACCGGCAAAGAGGTGTACAACGTGACGGCGCGCAATTCGGGAGGCGAGTCGTCGCTCGTGCGGGCCATGCCGTATCTGGCGCGTAGCGCGCTGGCCGATTTTCCGCTCGGTAACGGCGCCGTCCACACGGTGAAGATTCCGCTCGACAAGAACGGCGGCGCATCGAACGAAATCGCCGCTACCGGCGCCGCGCCCGCGGCCGCGCCGGCTCCGGCGTCTGGCGCGAAAGTCATTCAGTAGTTCATGCCGAGTGGCGGCGCGCGGCGGCGCGAAGGCCGGCAGTGAACAAGACAAACGGCCCGGCAGGTCATCCTGCCGGGCCGTTTGTTTGGCTGATGCCATGCCAAGCCAAGCCATGCCAAGCCAAGCCAAGCCAAGCCAAGCCAAGCCAAGCCAAGCCAAGCCAAGCCAAGCCAAGCCAA